>NZ_JBEPPJ010000022.1:0-77032 GCF_040547265.1 Arthrobacter sp. UYCo732
AGGCCGGCCCCTTTCCAAGACAAGGAAACCGGCCTCGGGCCGTTACGGCTCAAACCTGAGGAACCCTCAAACAATTACCGACCCACGCACCTAGCTGAAGAGAGCGCTCTTGGGCTCGTTGTGCTTGACCTTCTGCCAGCCCAGCCACAGCACCAGCGCGAAGAACGGAATGGTGGCAAGCGTCCAAAGGCCCAGCATGAACACTTCGCCGGTTTCACTGGTCATGGTGTCGAAACCGATCAGCACGGTGATGGCCAGCAGCGCCACCAGTCCGGCCCAGCTGGTCCACGGCGCGCCGGGCATGGGCAGCGGCGAGACCTTGCCCTTCTTCTTCCGCAGCGCAATCTGGCTCGCAAAGATGGAACCCCACGTGAAGATCACGCCGATCGAGGCCGAGTTCAGGGCGAGGTCGAACGCGTGCGAGCCGCCCAGCCAGATGTTCAGCAGGATGCCCACCAGGTACACGGCGGCGATCGCCAGGATGGCGGCGTACGGAATGTGGCGGCTGGACATTTTGGTCAGCCACTGCGGGGCGTGGCCGTTGTTGGCCATGGTGCGGAAGATGCGGCCGATGGAATACAGGCCGGTGTTGCAGGAGGACAGGGCAGCGGTGATGACGATCATGTTCATCACGTCGCCCATCCAGCCTAGGCCCATCTGGCCGAAGACGGTGACGAACGGCGAGGTGCCGGCATGGTACTGGTCCGAGGGCAGCAGCATGGCCAGCAGCGTCACGGAGCCTACGTAGAACACCACGATGCGGAAGACCACGGCGCGGATTGCCTTGGGGACTTCGCGCTCCGGGTTCTCCATTTCGCCGGCGGTGATGCCCACCAGTTCGATCGCGTTGTAGGCGAAGATGACGGCGTTGAGCACCAGGATCATCACCAGGGCGCCCTTGGGGAACATGCCGCCGTCGTCGTGGAAGAGGTTGTTGACGGACGCGTGTCCGTCGCCCACCTTGGCGTTGGTGACCACCATGAAGGTGCCCACGGCCAGGAAGATGAGGATGGCGGCCACCTTGAGGCAGGAGGCCCAGAATTCGAATTCGCCGAATGCCTTGACGCTGAGCAGGTTCACGGCCACCAGCAGCACCAGCGCGGCGATGGCGGACAGCTCAACGGGGACGTTGGGGAAGAAGAACTGGAAGTACAGGCCGATGGCGATCAGCTCGGCGATGCCCGTCATGGCCCAGTTGATGAAGTACATCCAGCCGGACAGGTAAGCGCCCTTTTTGCCGAACATTTCACCGGCGTAGCTGACGAACGAACCGGACGTCTGGCGGTACATGATCAGCTCGCCGAGTGCCCGCATCAGCAGGTAGGCGATGACGCCGGCGATGGCGTAGGAGAAGACCAGGGCGGGTCCGGTGGAGGCCAGGCGTCCGCCGGCTCCCATAAAGAGCCCGACGCCGATCGCGCCGCCCATCGCGATCATGGTCACGTGGCGGCGGCTCAGGGTCTTTTTGTAGCCCTCAGCGCTGAGGGAAGAGTCGACGGCGGCGGATGGGGCCGTCTGGCTCTGAAGTTCTGTGGGGGTACTTTGAGGCACAACAGTTCCTTGTGGGTTGGGGATGTGCCGGCACCGGACGCCGGGAGTTTTTGTCCAGATAATTCGGCTTTTAGAGCCGTTCAGGGGAATTATCTGGACAAAAACTCTCAGGACGTCGAAGTTCGCGCGGCTCACCCATTCTACAAGGCGAGGGGGAGTGTTCGTGACGCGGGCTACATTCAGCGGCAGTTAAGCTGAATAATTGACAAGCTATTGGCTGCTTCGCAGAACAATGTTCCGCTCGGCGTCCATCCGCACCTCTTAAGTGATTAATGGTTCGGCGCCGGTGGTTGAGCACCCCGTTTCCAGCTGGAACGCGTGCTGGTGGAGCGGACACATCACCACCTTCCGGGTCGACGGTGCCGTCCGCGATGGGGCCGCCTTTGTGCGGACAGACAGCGGACAGTGCGCGCAGGGTGCCGTCCCCGAGCCGGAAGACAGCCACCTGCTCCCCGCCCACGCCAAAGACCCTGCCCTCGCCCAAGGGGATTTGATCCACGGGACCCAGAAGATGCTGAGCGTTCAAAGTCCGTCCATCGGCGGCATGTGGGAGCGGCTGCCGGCGGCGATGATGAGCGTGTCGTACGGCGTCACCCTGCCGTCGCTGAAGAACACGTGTTGGGTGGTGATCATGGACAGATCCTGTCGGCCGGCGGAAAGACTGGCATGAGCCCATCATCCGCCGCCGATGTTTCCGCCCGCCGGTCGGTCCGTAAATTTTCCTTTACGCAAAACTCACCGGCGAAAAGTGACGCCTTGCGGTGCGGGGCGCTGGATCAGAGCCGCGCCAGAACACCCTTGTCCATGGAGTACCGGATCCAGCGTCCGGCCTCGTCGGTCCGCGATTGTTCGCTTTTCTTCGCGCACCGGGCAAACCAGCCCCGGAGGGCCCTGTCATGGCTCACCATCACGAGAGTCCCGGCGAAATCCGCGAGCGCCTCCTCGAGCTGCTCCACGAGAACGGGCGCCAGGTGGTTGGTTGGTTCATCCACGATGAGGGTGCCGTAGCCGCCCAGCAGGAGACGGGCCAAGGCGAGCCTGCGCTGCTGGCCTGCGGAGAGGCTGCCCACAGGGACGTGGAACTCGCTGGTGCGGAACAGGCCCAGGCGCAGGAGTGCTTCGGCGTGTTCATCGATGTTGCCGCCCAGGCCGGCCACAAAGGCGGGCAGCAGGCGGAGGGAGGGACGTTGCGGCAGTTCGAGCTCCTGCTGGAGGTAGCCGATCCGAGCCGGCCGCTTCACTCTCCCCCCGGCCGGCTCCAAAGTGCCCGCGAGCACGGAGAGCAACGTGGACTTGCCGGCGCCGTTGGGACCAGTGATGAGGATCTTCTCGCCGGCGCCCGCTTCGAAATCAGTGGGTGCGAGGCGGCCGGGAACCTGCACGCCTCGGGCTGCCAGGACTGCTGACGGCCCACCCAGCGCGGCCGACGGCGGCCCGACCCCGGCGTCGACGGCCAGCTCCGCATTGAGCCGCAACGGCACCGGCGGGCGGTCCACCGGGCTGGCTTCAAGCCGGCGCAGGCGTTCCTGGGCATTGCGGACCTTGCTGCTCGCCGCTTTCTGCCAGGTGCCGGCCTTGAAATCGAAGCCCATTTTGTCGCCGTCGCGCTTGCGTGCGTAGCCCATCTTCCCGGTCACGGTATCTGCCTGACGCTGTTCGGCCTCCATCGCGTCAATCCAGGTATGGTACTGCTGGACCCAGCGCTGGCGTTCGGCGGCCTTCTCGCGGAGATACCCGTCATAGCCGTTGCCGTAACGGGTCACAGCGCAGCGCTCGGCATCCACCTCGATGACCGTGGTGGCTACCTTGCGGAGCAGCACACGGTCGTGGGACACCACCACCACAGTGCCGCGATGCGCCGCCAGCCGGTCCTCCAGCCAGGCCGTACCCCGCGCATCCAGGTGGTTGGTGGGTTCGTCCAGGAGCAGGATATCCGCAGGATCGGCCAGGACACAGGCCAGCGCCACGCGTTCCTGTTCGCCGCCGGAGAGCGAGCCCAGGATCCGGTTCCGGTCCAGGCCGCCGAGGCCCAGCCGGTCCAGCGCGGCCTCCACCCGGGATTCCGCGGCATAGCCTTCGCGCAGCTGATACTCGGTCTGCAGCCGGCCATACGTTTCCAGTGCGTCGTCCCCGGCCTCGGACAGGCCCGCCTCCAGCCGGTCCAGCTCGGCCTCCAGCGCCCGCAGCGACGCGAGGGATGTGTCGATGGAAGCACCCACGGTGAAGGATCCGGGCAGTCCGTGGGTCTGGGCGAGGTAGCCCACGCGGCCTTGGCTGGCTACGGTGCCTTCGTTGGGAGCTTCCAGGCCGGCCATGATCCGGAGCAGCGTGGATTTCCCGGCGCCATTTTCCCCCACGATCGCCACATGCTCACCGGCGGTGATCACCAGGGTGATGGCGTCCAGCAACTGGCGGTCGCCATAGCTGTGGGAGACGCCTGAAAGGTTTAGGTGTTCGGTCACGAGAAGTCCTTGTAATTTTCCGCAGTGTGGCCAGGGCTGTACCGAAAGTGATCAGGTAATGCTCGACGACGGCACTGGATTCGGGGGAACAGTCCGGGCGTGGCCGGGCTGCGGCTTAGGACTTCATCGGTCCAGCCGCACGCGCGCAGCCGCGTCCGTCAATAACAGCGGCAGCCGCGCACCTAAAGCGTACCGCCCGAGCGTACACCCGCCGTCGGAGGTTCTCCGCAGCCGCCCCTGCAGCCCGGGGGTGCAGCGGATTCTGGCGAGTTAGGCTGAACCTATGGCAACCATCCACCGGCGACCACCCGCTCCGCAGCCGGAGCTGTACCGGTTTTCCACCCTCGACTTCACCACCGTCGGCCTGTACGTGGCCGCTGCCGGACTCTTCGCCGTCGCCGGGGAACTGCTCGCCCCGTTCCTGCGCCAACTGGCACCCAGCCCCGCCGCGGCGTCGTACGGAGTGAACCTCCTCTTCTATGGGTCTATCGGCATCCTCGCTGTGATCGCCGCCCGGCGCGTGATGGCCCGGGACCTGCAGGTGCTGGCCACCCGCCCCTGGTTCACGCTCATGATGGTGCCCCTGGCAGTGATAGCCATGATGATCCTCACCGCGGTGGTGGTGTCGGCCGCCGGCGGGGTTCAGATGTCCGCGAACCAAGCTGGGCTGCAGGAACTCATGCAGCAGGTCCCCGCGTGGCTGATGGTGCCCGTGGTGGTGATTGTGGGCCCGTTTGTGGAGGAGTACATCTTCCGGCACCTGCTAATCGGCAAGCTCAGCCGCCGGCTCAACATCTGGCTGTGCTGTGCCTTGTCCGTAGTGCTGTTCGCCGCCCTCCACATCGTGGGCCAGGAAGCCATCACACTTCCGGCCCTGCTGCCGTACCTGGCCATGGGCGCCACCTTGGTGTTTGTGTATGTGTGGACCGGGAAGAACGTGATGTTCTCCTACTTTGTGCACGCGGCGAAGAACCTCCTGGCCGTGGTGTTTATCTACGCCATCCCGCCCGAGCTCTTCGAACAGCTCCAGCAGGCCCAGCCCTAAAGCAACGACTTCTGCATCAGCTGAGCCGATTACTAGACTTGTCCGGTGAGCAACCAAATTCCCGCCAAGGTGTCCGACGTCTTTGACCCCACCCGCTGGCGCACCGTGTCCGGCTTCGACGATTTTCAGGACATGACCTACCACCGGCAGGTGGAGCGCTCCGGCACCGTTACCAGGGACCTGCCCACCGTCCGGATCGCGTTCAACCGCCCGGAGGTCCGGAACGCGTTCCGCCCCGGCACCGTGGACGAGCTTTACCGCGCAATGGACCACGCCCGGATGACGCCGGATGTCGCCACCGTGCTGCTCACCGGCAACGGCCCCTCCCCGAAAGACGGCGGCCACTCATTCTGCTCCGGCGGGGACCAGCGGATCCGTGGACGTGACGGCTACCGCTATGCCGACGGCGAGACCCAGGAAACCATCGACCCCGCACGTGCCGGCCGCCTCCACATTCTGGAGGTCCAGCGGCTCATGCGCACCATGCCCAAGGTGGTCATCGCCGTCGTGAACGGCTGGGCCGCCGGTGGCGGGCACTCCCTGCACGTGGTCTCCGACCTCACCATCGCCTCCCGCCAGCACGGCAAGTTCAAGCAGACGGACGCCACGGTGGGAAGCTTCGACGCCGGTTACGGCTCGGCTCTGCTGGCCCGCCAGATCGGCCAAAAGTCCGCCCGGGAAATCTTCTTCCTGGCCCGCGAGTACTCCGCGGAGGACATGGTCCGGATGGGCGCCGTGAACGAGGCCGTGGACCACGAACGCCTCGAGGAAGTGGCCCTGGAATACGCCGCGGACATCGCCCGCCAGTCACCCCAGGCCATCCGCATGCTCAAATTCGCCTTCAACCTCGCCGACGACGGCCTGGCCGGCCAGCAGGTCTTCGCCGGCGAAGCCACCCGCCTGGCCTACATGACGGATGAGGCGGTGGAAGGAAAGGAAGCTTTCCTGGAAAAACGCGACCCGGACTGGTCCCGCTTCCCGCACTACTTCTAAGGCAGGAAGGCACATGAACATCGGACACCAGCACATCGGGCCTCTGGACATCGAACCTGCACTCACTGCCCTAACCGCTGCCCTCCGCGGCGAGGGGCCCGCCGTCGAACTTTCCGTGAGCCCCGACGGCGAGCTGGTGGTGGGTCACACGGAGACACCCGGCTGCGATGACGCCGTGGCGGTGGTCCGTACGTCCGGCTCGACCGGCGCGCCGAAGGCCACAGTCCTGACTGTCGAGGCGCTGGCGGCCTCTTCCATGGCCACCGCGCTGGCACTCCAGGGCGAAGGCCAGTGGCTGCTGGCGCTGCCGGTGCAGTTCGTGGCTGGCGTCCAGGTCCTGGTGCGGTCCCTGTTCGCCGGGACGCGGCCGTGGGTCATGGACATGTCCGGCGGCTTCACGCCCGCGGCGTTCACGGCCGGCGCCCTGGAGCTGACCGATAAGGTCCGCTTCACCTCGCTGGTGCCCACCCAGCTTCAGCGCCTCCTCGACTCGCCGTCCGCGGAAACGTTGGCCGTGCTCCGCCGCTTCGACGGCATCCTGCTGGGCGGCGCGCCGGCGTCGGCCGGGCTGTTGGCGGCCGCCCGCGAGGCCGGCCTGAAGGTCATCACCACCTACGGCTCCGCTGAAACGTGCGGCGGCTGCGTGTACGACGGCGTGCCGCTGACGGGCGTGGAAGTCCGGATAACGGAGCACGGCCGGATCCTGCTGGGCGGCGACACCGTGGCCGCCGGCTACCTCGACGCGCCCGAAAGCACGGACACGTTTTATGAGGAAGACGGCGTCCGCTGGTACCGCACAAATGATCTGGGCACGCTGGACGCGGACGGCCGGCTCACCGTGCTGGGCCGCGCCGACGACGTCATCATCACCGGCGGCGTCAAGGTCTCCGCGGCGCATGTGCAGGAAGAGCTGGTAAAGTCCGACGGCGTCGCAGCGGCTTTTGTAGCAGGCGTTCCGTCCGCTGAATGGGGCCAGGCCGTGGCCGCCTACGTTGCGCTGGCAGGCGCCGACGGCGCCTCCCCCACCGGGGATCACGCCGTCGTACTTGAACAGGACTGGCACCGGCGGCTGGGCCTGCTGGCGCCGAAAACGGTGCTGGCAGCCACCGAGTTGCTCATGCTTCCCAACGGCAAGCCGGACCGCCTGGCCATGATCGAGCGGCTCAACTCCCTGCACGAGGGAAAGTAGAGTAGAGCTGCACCGGCGGCGCGACTGCGGCCGGTGCGCAACCGTTTCACCGTTCTCCCAACCCAACACGAGGTACACACCGTGGCCACAGCCGCACAATGGATCCAAGGCGCCCGCCTCCGCACGTTACCGGCCGCCATCGCCCCGGTGCTGATCGGCACCGCAGCGGCCTACGAGCTGAATTCATTCCGCCCCGTCAACGCCGTCCTGGCTGCCTTGGTGGCGCTGCTTCTGCAGCTGGGGGTGAACTATGCCAACGACTATTCCGACGGCGTCCGCGGCACCGACGAGGATCGGGTGGGCCCGCTGCGGCTGGTGGGCTCGGGCGCGGCCAAACCCGAGCATGTGAAATATGCCGCATTCGGAATGTTTGCCCTAGCCATGCTGTTCGGCCTGGCGCTGGTGATCATCACCCAGAGCTGGTGGCTGATCCTCGTGGGAATTGGCTGCGTGGTGGCGGCCTGGGGTTACACCGGTGGCAAGAACCCCTACGGCTACATGGGCCTGGGCGACGTATTTGTGTTTGTCTTCTTTGGCCTGGTGGCAACCCTCGGAACCACCTACACCCAGGCCGGGCAGGTGAGCCTGCCAGCGGTCATCGGCGCGATTGGTACCGGCCTGATTGCGTGCGCCCTGCTGATGGCCAACAACGTCCGCGATATCCCCACGGACCTCCAGGCCGGGAAGAAGACCCTGGCCGTGCGCCTGGGTGACAAGCATGCCCGCGAAAGCTACGTGCTGATGCTCGCAGTGGCCATCCTGCTGGTGGTGATCCTCGCGCCGGGGCGGCCGTGGATACTGATCGTGCTGCTCCTCATCCCGGCCTGCCTGATGCCAGCCTGGCTGATGATCAACGGCCGCAAACGCAAGAGCCTGATCCCCGTGCTCAAACAGACCGGCCTGATCAACCTCGGCTACAGCCTGCTGTTCTCACTGGGGCTGGTGCTCAGCCACGGATTCTAGGCGTCGGGGGTCTTGGGGGTGCTGCTGCGGATGGTGACGTCCGGGTTGGCTGCCGTGAGCCTGTCCTCGGCGTCCGCGTCAGCGGCCTCACCGGCGCTACGCGCCGGTTTGGTCTTTCCGGTGAACCGGTCATGGAGGGCGGCGGCCGCGTCGTCGCGCTGCTTCTGGAAGAACAGGTAGCTGACCGCGAAAGCGATCAGCCCCGCGCAGATGACGGACAGCACCGCCCCCAGCTGCAGGAACATAAACAACGCAAAGAGCGGCGCAAACAGCGCCAGCCGGATCAGGGAGTATTTCAGGAAGGCCACTATCCAAGTTTAGCCGCCCTGCCTGAACGCCAGCCGCCTGCGGACGATAGACTTAATGGCATGCTCTTCCGTGTGGGTTTGGCCGTGGCAGTTCTCGTCATCTTTGTGTATGGCCTCGTGGACGTGATCCGCACTGACGCACGCCTGACCCGGGGCATTTCCAAACCGGCCTGGATCATTGTGATGATTGTCCTGCCGGTGATCGGCGCCATCCTGTGGCTCCTGATCGGCCGTCCCCGGGACTCCGCTCCGGGCCGCCGGAGCTACGGCGGGCCCACGGCTCCGGATGATGATCCCGATTTCCTCCGGAACCTGGAAATGCGCCGCCGGAACCAGGCCGAAGCCGCCCGCCTCAAGAAGCTTAATGATGAACTCGACGCCAAGGCGAAGGCCGACGACGATCCTGCGGGTGCCGGACCGGACAGCACAGGAGACGCAGACTCCCATGACACCGGCGACATGAAGTAGGACCTATGCCACAGCACCCCGACGGAAAAAACCAACTGCCAGTTGCACCCGACGGGGCCGCTTCGCCCCCGCCGCGGCCCGGCCTGTCCTACTGGGCCCCAGCGCCTATCGAGGTCATCCCGCCCACGCCCCGCGGCGTCAGCCTGGCGCGGGTACTTTGGCTGCTCAGCTTCGTCGCTGGTGTGGCCGTCATCGTAGGCTCTTTCCTCGCCCGGACCTCCCACTTGGAGCGGCTCCGCGCCGTGGTGGACAAGATGGCCCCGGGCGGAGATGCCAACGCCATCAGCACGTCCACTGCCATCGTTTTCTGGAGCAGCCTCAGCGTCCTGCTTCTGCTGATTGTGCTTCAGGTGGTGCTGCTCGCTGTTATCTTTGCCCGCCGCGGCTGGGCCCGCTGGCTGTTGTTCCTGCTGCTGACGTGCCAGATCCCGGCGATGGCGGTGGCCGCTGCGTTCCTGGTTCCCGAGGGCGACGCCGGCAGTACCGTTCTCCTCCTGTGGGCCGCCCAGTTGGTGCTCGCGTTCGTTGGTCTGCTGGTCCTGTTCCTGCCAGCCGCCGGGAGGTGGTTCCGGTCGCGGCTTCCCCGGCCTTAGCGGTCCCTATATCTCGCGGCGCTGCTGCGGCGGCGCGTCCTCAGGCGGGCTGCCGGTGCAACTGCAGCCCTGCGGACTCCGCCAGGATGCCCTCGCAGCTGCGCATCACTACACGGCACGCCTCCACCGCGGACCGGTCCGTCAATGGATTCTCGGACACGACCCGCCACCGGTGGAGGATCTGATGTGCTGTGGTGCTGATGTCCTCCGGCGACGCCTCCGGAGCGAGACCCAGCCGGACGTGCGCTGCCACACCGTCTCCACCTATGACCCGCTCCGCTTCGGTGGCCAGTTCGTGCCTTAGGGTAACTCCGGTGGTGCGCAACGTGGCCAGGAGGCGCAGCTCCCGGAACTCGTGTGCGTTGATCTGAAGGCGTTCCAGCGCTGCTATCAGGTGCGGTGTGCCGCTCCGCGGTGAGTTGCGCAGCAGTGCTTCCACGCCCACCAGGGCGGTGCGGGCCTTCAGCGCGTCGGCACGGGCGTGGAACTGCCCCGCCAGCATGGCCAGCAGCGGGTCCAGCCCGCTGCGCCGGGCCAGCTCATGCGCCAGCGGCGTGGGGTCGGTGAAGCCCGCGCGGATCAGGACAACGCCCAGCCGGATCCCGAACAGCCCAAACCGCGCAAGCAGTTGCGCCCTCGCATCCGCCGTGAGGCCTTCCGGAACGTCCGAGCGCAGGAACCTGTCTGCGGAAAGCAGCAACCGTTCCCGTTCCCCCCGGCCCATGGCGGCCAGGAGCGCCAGCGACTCGTAGTCGGACTGGCGCATGCTCCGGGCGCTCTGGGCCAGGAGACCTGCCACCGGGACCACCCCCAATGCCAGCTTGCGCAGGCTGGGGTCCCGGCGGTACCGCTCGGCGATGTCCCCCGCGGAAAGCAGGGAATCAATCCTGCCCGCGCCGATTTCATCGGCCCGGGACAGGACAGCCAAAGCATTGACTGTGCCGGAGCGTCCCGCTTCTGTGTCCTTGAAGGACTCCAGAAACCGGAGATCGGCTGCGTGCATGTGCCGCATCAGGTAGACCACGGCGTCGGCCTGGGAGGGCGAATCTTCAGGTGTGAGGAAACCGACGGACCGCGCAGACACGTCCTCGGACAGTGAGGCGATGCCCGGGGTGTCGATAAGGGTAACGTTCCGCAGGCTCTCCGACGGCCACTCCACTACCAGGCGTTCCACGTCCTGGGATCGTTCCTTACCCAGGTCGAACACGAGCCGCCCGTTGGTCCGCTTCAGGGGCAGGAGGCGCGGTTCGCCTGCCACGGGGTGGAGCGTGATGCGGGGCGAATGGGCAAACCTGTACCACGTGACGACGCGGGTGCATTCTCCGGTGTCGGTAGGGGCAATTTCTTCCCCGATGATTGCGTTAAGCAGAGTTGACTTTCCGGCTTTGACCATCCCTGCAACGGCAATCCGCAAGGGTTCGGCCAGCCTGTCGGCGTACCCGTCCAGCGCTGCCACCGCTGCCGGGTCATCACGGTAGACGGCTTGGGCTGCCTGGATCAGGTCTGCCACGCCGGCGAGGGTCGACGTCCTCATCGGGCAGCCACCACCACGGGTGCCCCCTCTGGTGTGGATGCTGGACCGGTTACTGGCTTGGCCGGTGACGGCTCCTTGTCCACCAGCCCCTGGGCAGCCTGGTTCAGGGCGTCCACCCGCTTGAGTTCGGCCTTGATCTCCCGGACTCGCATTTCCTTTTCCAGCGTATAAGTGGTTGCTGCCTTTTGCGCGGCCGCCACGGAATCCGACAATGAACGGTGGTGTTCCTCGGCAATTTCGGTGAAGTGGTCCCGGGTGGACCGCTGGACCAGCCGGAGCCTGTCCTTCAGCTGCTTTCCCACCTGGAACGTCACGTCGTCCAGCTGGCGGCGGACCAGTACCTTGGCTTCAGCCTGCCGGCGTTTAAGTCTGTTCTCCTTGTCCTCCCGGTACGCCTTGCGCCCCAGCAGCAGGCCGGCGCCAACGGAGAGCGGATTGATCAGGGCCATGCCGAAGATGCCCGTCAGCAGCCCGAACATGAGAACGCCGCCGTAGGAACCCCGCATGCCGATCAGGACTTTTTGCATTGGATTGACGCGCCCGTCATCCAAGGTGGGCATGTCATCCACTGGATCCAGCGCGTCCCCCGTGTCGGAAACGCGGAGCAAAGGGAGCGAGACTTCATCCTCAGAGAAGTGCTCGGCAACCTGCGTGGCCAGCCACTGTGTCCGCTCACTCGTCCAGACGAAGGTGTCCGAGATTGCGGAGGCTGCACACTCCTCGAGCCAATTGGTGAACGCCACCCAACTGGGTCCCGGATCGCCAAGGTCAATGGCGGTCTCGGCCTCGCGCTGGATCCGCCGCAACCGGTCCCGCAGGTCGTACTCCATGTCGGCGATCAGGTCACCGATGCCGTCGTTGAGTGTGATCTGCCAGCGGGCGGAGCGTTTGCGGAGGTCGTCGGCCTCGAGTTTGGCCGCTTCAAGGCCAGCGATCATGGCAGGGGTGGCTTCAGGATCCTCCAACGCGGTCAGCTCGGACTGCAAGGAAAGCCGCAGGTTGTCCGTGACGGAGAGCAGGTCCTGGCTCACCGAGCGTCGCTGGATCCGCTCAGCATTTCCCACAATCTCATTCCGCAGATGGCCGATTAGGGCGGGGAAGCCGGATTCGTTGTTCAGTTCCCCGTCCTGCTGCTGCGCCGCTTCAAGCCGGAGATCCGAGGACACCGGAAACAGCGGAATCTCAGGTGAGACGTCGGCGAGGTGTCCGCGGTCCAGCTCAGCCACCCGGCGCCATTCCGGGTACAGGTCGGTTTTGGACAGCACCCCCACCACGCTGGGCGTGATGCGCATGGCCTGCCGCAGGAACCGCACTTCCGGTTCGGTGTATTCCTGCGAGGCATCCGAGACGAGCAGCATGGCGTCCGCGGTCGGAAGGGCGGTGAGCGTGGTCAGCGTGTGGGTTGAGCCCAAACCGCCGACGCCGGGCGAGTCAACCACCGTCAGGCCGCCGGCAAGCAGTTTACGCGGCAGGAACACCTCGGCGGCCACCAGTTTCTTGGCGTTACCGGGATTCCCGCGCTCGGAGACATAGGCGGCCAGGTCACCGATGTTAATGGGCACGCGTTCGACTGCTTGGTCGTCGAGGAGCTCAGCGTCAGCCCGGGGAAGGAGGACAAATGCGGACGCCGGATCACCGTGCCGGACGACGGTTGGCACGGAGGTGGCGATGTCGTCGTCGACGGGGCACACCGGCGCGTTGACCATGGCGTTAATGAGCTTGCTTTTGCCCTGCTTGAATTCGCCGACAACGATCACGCGGATGCTGGGGTCCGCCAACCGACCCAGCGTCTGCTCTAGGCGTTTCCGAAGGTCAGCCCGCTCTCCCTCGCTGACGAGGTCAATGCCCTGCTGCACCAGCCCGGACAGCTGTGCCGCCGTCAAAGGGTTCGAGGACCTGGCTGGTCCTTGGGGGCCCGGCGTCGTTGCCGGATCCGCGGGTCGCTGCTCTTCAACCATTACCAGTCCTTTGGTCGAGTTCAGAAGTGGAAATCAGGTAGCCCGGGAGGAGCCCGGCAGGAGGTTGGACTCCTGCCGGGCGCCGCCTGGATGCTACTGGGGGTCGCTACTACAGATTGACATCGTCAACTGCAACCTCGTTGAACGACTCGGCGATGTCGACCTGGGCATTCAGTTCAGTGTTGATCGAGTTGTCCTCGGTGAAGTCGAGGGTGTTATCAGCCACAACGGTGTTGCCCGCAATGACCGCCGAGTTGTCTTGGAAGGAATCCGCGATATCCACCGCCAGGTTGGTGTTCGTGGAGTTGTCGGAGTTATCCGTGGCCGTAAGGGAGCGGTCGGAGTTATCCGTTGCCGTAAAGGAGCGGTCGGAGTTATCCGTTGCCGTAAAGGAGCGGTCGGAGTTATCCGAGCGGTCCGAGTTGTCCGACCGGTCGGAGTTATCCGTGACCGTAACGGAGCGGTCGGAGTTGTCCGAGTTGTCGGAGTTGTCCGAGTTGTCGTTGTACGAATCGGAAACGTCGAGGTCGATGTCTGTGTTGTAGGAATCGGAAATGTCCGTACGTGTGTTGCCGACGCTGGCGTCACGGCCGGCGTTGACGGAGTTGTCCGTGGAGCTGTCATTCGAGTTGTCAGCATTGTACGAGTCACTGACATTGTTGGAGTTCCGCATGTCAACGTCATCGCCGGCAGCCACTGCACGGTCACCTGAGGCAGTGACGGAGCTGTTCTCGAACCACTGGCTGACGTCGCCGTTGGCCCAGATGTTCTGGTTGACGGACTGATCGGTGATGGTGTCGCGGTCGTCCACCGTTGAAGTCCAGGAGTAGTTGTTGACCACGTTGTGCAGCTGCTGGACAGCGTGGTCGTGGTCGCTGTGACCACCCGTGCCACCGT
This sequence comes from Arthrobacter sp. UYCo732, assembly GCF_040547265.1. Classification (NCBI taxonomy): domain Bacteria; kingdom Bacillati; phylum Actinomycetota; class Actinomycetes; order Micrococcales; family Micrococcaceae; genus Arthrobacter; species Arthrobacter sp. UYCo732. The sequence goes on from NZ_JBEPPJ010000022.1 coordinate 13,962, forward strand.
GGCCACCGTCGCCACCGTGGCCACCGTCGCCACCCTGGCCACCGTGGCCACCGTGGCCACCGCCGGCCGGCGGGGGGGTTGCGGCGACGCCGCCACCGCCGGTTGCTGCGCCGTTGCCGCCGGTGTTGTACGAGCGGTCGAAGGAAGACGCGTTGAGGGTGATCGGTGCGAAGTCCAGGACGACGGGCATTGCCGCGTCGACATCAGAAGAGCAGACGTCGCCCAGACCGGCGTGTTGCAGTGACCGCTCCGGACTGTTTAAAAATTCCTGCGCTGCCTGCTGGTTTCCGAAAAGGTGCATCAGAAATTGGACGAGGTCGTTGGCGAGTGTGGTCATTTGGTGGTCCTCAAATCTTCTCTGAGTTGTAGTTGGCCCTGCTTCGTTGCCGGGCTTGAATCAAACGTATGGTCCCGCAGGTGGACGGGGCATCGGGCTCGTTCCCCCTCTCGAACGGACCCCCTCCCGGGACCCGGAGACCGAGCCTTTAGGGGCATTAGGTGATCAGTCGGGTGGGGGATTCTCGATTCCCAAGGCGAGCCTGAGCCTGACCAGCAGGTCTGAGCGGTTTTCAGCGCCCAACCGGCGGCGCATCCGGGCAATATGGTGCTCCGCGGTGCGCGGGGAGATATAGATCTCTTCCCCGATTTCCCGGTAGGTTTTTCCCTCCAGCACCAACCTTGCCACTTCTTTTTCGCGTTCGCTCAGCACCGAGGCATCCGATTGGCGGGCTCCATTGCCCTGGTCCACGGCAGGAGCGTTGTGAACCGCGGATTGCCCGGCAGGGTTCGCCCCGGCAGAGTACGCCTGCGGGTGGAGGTCCCGGGCACAGGACAACAGGCGCAGCATGTCCCTGCGCTCACTTGCCCGCGCAGCGGCGTGGCCTGCCAGCCGCGCTCCTTCCCAGGGCATCCCGACGGCGTTCAGCCCCCGGGCCGCTGCCTCTACGTCCGCTGTCTGGAACCTACTGGCCAGGACCGACACCCAGGCTTTGCCCGCAACAGCCAGCCGCGACGCAAGGTGGCTGTGGTCTGCGGCGCGGGCAAGCGCTGCCGCATGGGGTGCCAAAGCAGCGGGGCTTTCATTCAAGAGTGCTGCTTGGACGGCAGCCCAGTGCAGGGGGACAGCCCACAGTGGCGGCTCGCCGAGATCCCGCAAGAGCTTCCACGCCTCATCGAGGTAATGCGAGACCCGCCTTGTCTCCCTTAACCGGGCGGCGGTAATCATCAGTTCCCCCCACGGCAGCAGGCTGTACAGGTCCACCGCCGTATGCAGCATGGCTTCGCGGGCCCGTTCCCAGGCCAGGACCAGGTCGCGGACCTCCCCGCTCCGGCGCGCCAGGCCAACTTCCAGGGCCGCGCAGAGGAACTCATCCCGCGGCACCAGTGGCCAGTGGTTGGCTTTGGAGGCCTCGTTGATGGCCAGCCTCGCTTCACCCGGGTTGTCCTGCTGCATGGCCGACCAGGCCTTGAGGAGGAACAGCCGGGGCTTGACCGCGTCGCCGCCCTGGCTGGCAGCGGCCGCGGCGCGCACGATGGTTTCCGCGAGGTGAGGTTCGCCGGTGTGCAGGGCCATGAGCGCGGCCAACGCACCAGGCGTATCCGGAACCGGCAGGACGGCTCCCGATGCGTTCAGCATGTCTGACGCATGGATCAGAAGTGGAAGTCCCTGGTGCGGGTCCCCGGACAACGATTCCAGGATTCCAGCGGCAGTCTGCGCCTGTGACACGGCCAATGAAGTGGGCGACGCCGGTGCCGAGCCTTTCGGGAACATTGCCTCGGCACCTGCACGGTTGCCGCAGCCGATCAGGGCAACGGCAGCCGCGGGGCCGGAGGGACCCGCCCGTTCCGGTCCCAACCAGGTGTACACGTCTGCGCCGCGGGCCAGCATACCCCGCTGCGCCCAGACTGCGGCAGAGACGTCCACCCCCAGTCGAAGGTCCGGCGGATCAGGGCACATCAAAAGCCAGTCGATGATCCGTCCGGCGGCATCCAGGTCCCCGGTGGCCGAAGCGGCCTGGGCGCGGCGGGCCGCGGTGGCCAGCTCATCCGCGCCGGCCACGAGGGCCTCGTCGTAGAGTTGGACAGCCAGGCCCGGATCGTGCTCGAGTGCCCGGTCACCGGCTTTTTCGAGTTCGGCGGCAACGCGGCGGTCAGCGAGCCCGCTGCGTGCCAGTTCACGGGCGAGTTCGCCCAGGGGACGGCCTTCCGAAGCAAAGGAGCCCACGAGTTCGCGCTGCAGCGCATGGAGCCGCGGGGTGGGTGTGGATGTCAAGAGGGCATGTTGGACGGTTCCCACCACCGTGCCGTCGGGATGGAGAAGCCCGGACGATTCCGCCCGGGCCACCAACAATTCAAGGCTCTCCACGTCGCCGTCGGCCACCTTGCGGGCCAGTTCCTGCGGCAACGGTCCGGGGAGGGTGAAACCGACAGACAGTGCCAGCAGTAGCTCCCGGACGGCGGCGGTCTCACCGCTAAGCTGCTCGGCCAGGTGCTGAGGGTTGGCGGTCGCCGTGGATTCCAGTGCAGGCGGGACCTCATGCGGCATCATGCGTCACGCTGCCGGCAAGCTGGTCGGAGCCGGCGTCGGCGGCTCTGAGGTCGGGTCCGCAGACGTCGCCGGCGGCACCGGGGTGGTGGGGGCAGGCTCGAGGCTCGGTTGAGGCGTCGTCACAGGCGGCGCCGTGGTAGTCGGCGGTGTAGTCGCCGTCGGCCCGGTCGTAACCGGCGGCGTTGTTACAGGCGGCTGCGAGGAGGGTGGCGTCGTCGCGGGCGGCTCAGTTGCCCGAGCAGGAGTGGTGGTCGGTGAGGTTGTTGCAAGCGGCCCTGACGTGGTGGACGGAGGTGCCGCCGGATCCATTGTTGGTGTACCCGCCGGCGTTCCCTGGGCAGCTGCCTGAGTGGGAACACTCGTTGCCCTCGGCCCACCCGGCGTGGACCCAGCGTCCGCATTCCCTGGCGTCGAACCGGTTGAGGGAGGTGCCGAGGCGGACGGCCTGCTGGTTGGCGAGGCCGCCGCATCAATTCCTGCAGAGTCGGCAGGTGCCTCCGGATCCTTTGCGCTGGCCTCGATGCCAATCACGGGGTCCTGCGCTCCTCCTGCGGAGCCGGCGGCAGCACCGCTGCCTGCCGGAGCTCCGCTGCCACCTGGCTCGCCGGCTGCCGCCGGGGCTTCCGGAGCAAACATCGCGCTGAGGCTACCCAGCCCGTCGGGGCTCCCGGCTGCGGTGGCAGTCAGGATGGTGAAGAGCGCCGCCCCCGCAGCCACCGCAGTCAAGCGAATGACAGGACGCCGGGCGTGGGTACCACCTTTCGCCACGTGTGCGTGGTGGGCGTCCCCTAAGGGAGCACCCCTGGCACCGTCGCCGGTGGCGGCGGTGCCAGCCAACGAGCCGAAAGCAGCCCCGGATTTCCGGGACCAGCTGGCACGGCGGTCGGCGCCGTGTGGCTCAACAACTACATCTGCTGGCGCAGGAATTTCCGGGATCGCATCAGCGGCCCCAGCAGGCCCCGCCGCCACGGCCGGAGAGGCCTGAAGCGCTGCGACGGCTGCACCGAGGCATATGGAGGACTTGGGGTCCGCATCCACGGCGATGGGCCGGTCCAACTGTTCCGAAATCAGCTGCGCCACCAAGGGAATCCGTGAAGATCCGCCGATCAGGAGCACCGCGGACAGGTCTGCCGGCTCCAGTCCAAGTTGTTCCAAGGAACGTTCCAGGGCCTCCACTGTTTCGCGGAGGGGCTCCTCAACCATGTCCTCGAACTCCGAGCGGACCAGGCGCACTTGCTGCTGAACGCCAGGCAGGAACACCGAAATGCTCGCCTCGCTGTCGGCCGAGAGCGCTTCCTTGGCCTCCACGCACTCACGCTTAAGCCGCGCCAGCGCCGCCAGGGCAGCGGGATCTTCCGGGTCAAGGGCTGCCAAAGCTTCGCCCGTGTGCGCTGCCACATAGCGAAGGACGGCGGCATCGAAGTCAGCTCCACCGAGTCCTTCGATGCCTTCCGGGGTGCCCAGGAATTCGAATCGGCCGTTGCCGTCCTTCCTCAGGATCGCAGTGTCGAAGGTCCCGCCGCCCAGGTCGTAGACGGCGATGGTGCTGCCGTCCTCCACGCGCACCTGGGAAGCGTAATGCAGTGCGGCCGCTTCCGGTTCGCTAATGAGCGTGACGCTGGGCATTCCTTTTGCGGCGAGGGCTGCCAGGACCGCGGTGGTCCGGTGTCCGCCCCAGGCCGCGGGGTGCGAGATGATAATTTCCGACGGCGGGGCGCCCTCGCGTTCTTCGGCCCGGTCCGCAACCCAGCGGGCCATCGTGGCAAAAATTTCTTCAGCGGGCAGGGCTAACGTGCCTACTGCGATGGGGACGCTGTCTCCGATCCGACGTTTGAACTCGCGCACCACCCGGGCGGGAACATCCAAACCGCGGCGTTCGGCTGCCTCGCCAACCAGGATGGGGCCCTCTTCGGGGTAGTACACCACAGACGGCACCGCCGTTCCGCGGAGCCCCAGGGGCAGGCTCTCGGGAACTGGCTGATCATCCCTGGCAATCGCGGCGGCGGTAAAACTGGTCCCGACATCAACGGCGAGAACGTAGCTCATAGGTACCTCGGCAAAGCGCAGCTGGCCGTCCGCAAGCTTCATCACAGACTGGCTTCCCCCAACGTAGCACCACCGTCTGCCGGGCAACACCTTTATTCATACATCGATTAGCGTATTATCCGGCCATTGTGGAAAAAATCCAGAGAAACCCCTGCTCAGAGGCCTGAATAGGAATGCAGGCCGTTAAAGAACTGGTTCACGATGGTGAAGTTGAAGACAACGCAGAGGTACCCAACGATCGAGAGCCAGGCAGCGCGGGTTCCGGTCCAGCCGCGGGTGGCGCGGGCGTGGAGGTAGCCGGCGTAGACCACCCAGATCACAAACGTCCACACTTCCTTGGTGTCCCAGCCCCAGAACCGGCCCCAGGCCTTTTCGGCCCAGATGGCCCCGAACATCAGCGTGAAGGTCCAGCCGATGAAGGCGATGGCGTTGATCCGGTAGGACAGGTTTTCCAGGCTCAGGGCCGAGGGTACCAACCGCATGAAGCCGAGTTTGTCCGCACCGCCGGCAGCGATCGTCTTTTGCCGGTGGGACTGGACCAGCTGCAGGGCGGACATGGCGAAGGTGAGTGTGAACAGGGCCGAGGAGAGCACCGCGATGGAGACGTGGATAATCAGCCAGTAGCTCTGCAGCGCGGGGACCAGGTGACCCACTGGCGTCCAGAAGGCTACCGACGCGGCCACCAGCATGATGATCGCCAGGCCCACTACGAAGGTGCCCAGGAACCGCAGGTCGCGGCGGATGAGCACCAGGAGGAAGACGGCCACCGCAACGAAGGCACCGGTGGTGAGGAACTCGTACATGTTGCCCCACGGCACCCGGCCAGCACCCAGTGCGCGGGTGATCACGCCCGCGGCGTGGATCAGCACACCGAGGATGGTGAGGGCGACGGCCACGCGTGCGGGAACGCGGCGTTCGGCCGCATAGCGCATGTCGGCGTCGGCCGTCTGCCCTGAAGCGGAGGCTGCGGCGGAGTTTTTGCCAGCGGACGACGACGGGCGCTCGGCCCGTCCGGCAGGTCCGGCCAGGAGCGAATCCACGCGGTTCGCTACTGCGACCGCATCAACGGCAGTCGCCGCAGCGGCGCCTACTCCGGCCGCCACCGGAACCCTGGCCTCCCCTGCCGCCTCAGCAGCCTTCAGATCAATGGCGCGCAACGCCTTGCTGCTCTTCGCCAGGTCCCAGGCAAAGGCGATGAAGGCCACGGTGTAGGTGCCTGCGGCGAGCAGCATCAGCAGCTCGCTGTACGCGCCCATGGTTTCGTTGATGACAAAAGGCATTACTGGTCCTTTGTGGGTCCGGCGGAACCGGTGGGGGTGGTGACAGAGTCTGCGCCATTATCGCCCTGGCTGCTGGGAGTTTGCTGGGTAGAGTCGTCAGAGGGTAGATGCCACTCGTCGGCGAGGAGCTGCCGGATGGACTGCGCTTCGCCAGCCAGGCGGTGGTCCTCACCGCGGGCCAGGAGGCCGTATTCCACCATGGTCCGGCCATCGTCGTGGGTTCCGGTCCGGACCCAGACGCGGCGGCGGTTGACGTAGAGCGAAACGATGAGTCCGGCCACGGCCAGCAGGGCGAAGATGAGGGCGGAGACCTGGCCGGGGTTGTGGTGGATGTCCACACCGACGTACCGCTTCACGCCGTCGAAGCTAATGCTGCCCTTGCCGTCCGGCAGGGTGTAGGTGCTGCCGGGGGCCAGGGTGATGCCACCGGCGGCGAGGGTGCGGTTGTTCAGGGGCGTGAGGTGCTTGACGTCCAGTTCGAAGACGTTCTGCGGGGCGCCGTTGTTGAGGCCGAGGTCGCCGAAGTAGGAGTTCAGGGTCAGCTGCGGGTTGAACAGGTCCGGATCGCCGCTGAAGGAAATGCCCTTGTCGGTGACAAACGCGGTGGGCAGGAAGAACCCCACGAAGCCCAGCTGGTCAGGCTGGGCATCGGGGACCTTGATCACGACCGAGGAGTAGTAGTTGTCGCCTTGGAGCTTGGCCACTACGGGACCCTGCATGGCCACGTTGCCGGCGCCGTCGCGGATGGTCACCACAGGGGCGTAACCGTTGCCGGTGAGGTAGATGCTGGTGCCGCCCAGGGTGACGGGGTCGTTGACCTTCAGGACTTCCTGTTTGGCGGGCGCGTCCGGGGTTTCCCGGGTGGTGACTTCGGCGTTGAACCCGATGGGCTGGCCGAACTTGCCCGGCGATTCGCGGTCGAAAGTGACGTCGAATTTGTCCAGCTGGATGGAGTATGGCTGCAGCTGGCTGGACTGGAAGTTGGTGCCGGGCGTGAATTGGTCGTAGCCCACCAGCGTGTTCACGAAGGTGTCGCCCTCAACCAGGATGCGCTGGCCGCTGTAGCCGAACAGGCCACCGATGGCCACGGACACCAGCACGCCGATCAGCGACGTGTGGAACACCAGGTTCCCTACCTCCTTGGCGAAGCCGCGCTCGGCGCCCAAAGATGGCCGCGCGCCGTCGTCGTCCCTCACCTCAACGCGGTAACCGCGCTTCCGGAGCAGCCCCGCGGCACTGTTGATGGCGCCCGACGCCGTGAGGCCGGCGTCGGCGGGGACCACCAGTGTGCCGTATTCGGGCAGGCGGGAGAGCCTTTGAGGGGTCCGCGGCGGCTGGGAGCGCACGGCTTTGTAATGCGCGATAGCACGCGGGATTACACACCCGATCAGGGAGATGAAGAGCAGGATGTAAATGGCCGAGAACCAGGCCGAGGAGTAGACGTCGTAGAGCTGCAGGGTGTCCAGCAGCTTCCCGTACTCCGGGTTGTTCTGGATGTACTGCGTGACCACGAACGGGTTGGCCGGGCGCTGTGGGAACAGCGAACCGGGCACTGCGGCGACAGCCAACAGCAGCAGGAGGAACAGCGCCGTGCGCATGCTGGTCAGCTGGGTCCACGCCCAACGGAGCATCCCTACCGGCCCCAGGACGGGCAGGGCAGCTTCCGCTTTGGCGGCCTCGGCTGCCGTGGCTGCGGCAACGGGGGCCGCGGACTTCTTGTTTGCTTTCACGCGCTCGCTCATCAGATCGGCAACTTCACATCAGTTTGGAACCAGTACTGCAGTTCGGTAACCCAGGCACCCCAGACGCCGCTGGCCATCAGCAGGCCCAGCACCACCAGGATGCCGCCGCCCATCCGCTGGATGGCCAGGCGGTGCTGGCGGAAAAAGGTCATGACGCCCATGCCGCGGCGGACGGCCAGGGCAATGAGCATGAACGGGATTCCCAGGCCCAGGCTGTAGACGAACGCCAGGAAGGCGCCCTTTGCGGCCGACGACCCGCCGGACAAGCTCAGGAGCTGGACGGCGGAGTAGGTGGGCCCAATACAGGGCGCCCAGCCGAGGCCAAACGTCAGGCCCAGCAGGGGCGCTCCCCACAGGCCCGCCGGCGGCTTGGCATGGATTTTGGCGTCGCGCTGCAGCCAGCCGAAACCGCCCATGAACACCACGCCCATGATGATCACCAGGACCCCCAGGAGCTGGGTGATCCAGGCATTCTGCGAGCCTGTGATCATGGTTCCTAGCTGACCGAACGCACCGCCAAGCAGCACAAAGATGATGGAGAAACCCAGCACAAACAGCCCGATGCCCGCGAACATCCGGCCACGCTTCTGCTTCTGCAGGTCCACCCCGCTCAGGCCCGTGACGTACCCCAGGTATCCGGGCACCAGGGGCAGCACGCACGGGGACAGGAAGGACACCAGGCCGGCGAGCAGCGCCACCGGGATGGCGAGCACGAGCGAGCCGTTCAGGATGGTTTCGGCGAAGGGGCTGTTCATGGTCCGGGGCCGCCGCTACTCGGCCACTGCGGCGGCTATGAGGGCTTTGAGGGTGCCCTTCTGAATCTCGCCCAGCACGCGCGAAGCCACCCGGCCCTGCTTGTCCAGGACCAGCGTGGTGGGAACAGCCCCCGGCGGGACCAGCCCGGAGAGGGCAAGGAGCACGCCGCCGTTCTTGTCATCGAAGCTCGGGTAGGTCAGGTTAAAGGTCTTGTCGAAGGCCTCGGCGGTGGCCTTTTCGTCGCGGAGGTTGACACCGTAGAACTGCACACCTTGAGCCTTGAACTCCTGGTGCAGCTCTTCCAGGAGGGGCGCTTCCACCCGGCACGGGGCACAGGCGGCAAACCAGAAGTTCAGGACGGTCACCGTACCCTGGAAGTCGTCCGGGGTCACCGTGGTGCCGTTGAACAGGGTCCCGTTGACAGCGACGGCGGACTTTCGGTCGACTGCCGTGAATTCCGTCACGGAGCCGTCCCCGGCGATGTAATTCTTGTTGTCTCCGGCTTTGGCCTGCTTCGCAAGGGCGTCCTCCTGGGCGCAGCCGGAGAGCCCCAGGGTGAGGGCAGCCAGGGCGGCGCCGCCGGCGGCGAGAACGGCGCGGCGGGACGTGGTGCGGGCGGTGTTTGTCATGTCAGGCTCCCGGCGTGGTGGCGGCACCGGGAAGAAGGGCGGCAGCGGGCTCACTGTACTCAACGCGCAGGAGGGAGCCGTCGTCGTCGAACACCAGGGAGGTGATGGACGTCAGCGTGCATTCACGTTTGCGCGGGTCATGCCAGAGCGGGCGGCCCTCCGCACTCAGGCGGGTGGCCCAGATGGGGAGCTGGTGGCTGACCATGATGGCCTCGGGACCGTTCGCTCCATGGTCCCCGCCTGCCAGTTCGATGGCCCGGAGCCGGGCGTCCTCGACGGCGGCCCGGACGCGCGCGGCCTGCGCCTTGTAGGGCTCGCCCCAGGACGGCCTGAGCGGGTTGACCAGGTGCGGCCAGTGCTTGGGCTTGCGGAGCTCGGCCTTGGTGACCTTGATGCCCTGGAAGTAGTTCCGCGCCTCGATGATGCGCTCATCAGTGTGGAGCTCAAGCTGCAGCGCTTCCGCGGTGGGGGCAGCGGTCTCCTGGGCCCTGACCAGCGGCGACGCGGTCAGATAGACGATCCTGGCACCCTGGGCCGCGCGCTCACTGAAGTACAGGGCGAGGGTCTGTGCCATTTCCCTGCCCAGCTCGGAGAGATGGAATTCGGGCAGCCTGCCGTACAGAACGCCGTCGGGATTATGGACCTCGCCGTGGCGGAGCAGATGGACAGTGGCTTGGGGCATGTGTACCAGTTTCTCAAAGATGGCGTTCGATCCGAAATCTTCTACATCGAGTAGAACTGAAAGTTTTGGCAAATTGTTCCGGAACGGGGAATAAAACATGCAAATGCAAGTTTATATTGAGGACAACGGATGGTTGTGATTTCAACTGATGAAGTATCAAGCTATCCGGGAGTACCACCCGACAAACCAAGGAGAAACACCATGGCTCTTCCCGCAGACATCACCACCGGCACCTGGACCCTCGACAACTCGCACAGCGAAATCGGCTTCACCGTGCGCCACGCCGGCATCAGCAAGGTCCGCGGCCAGTTCAAGGATGCAGCGGCAACCCTGCACCTCGCCGAAGACGTGGCCGCTTCCAAGATCAGCGCCACCATCCAGACCGCCAGCTTCGACTCCGGCGACGCCAACCGCGACGGCCACGTCCGCGGCGAGGATTTCTTCGACGTCGAGAAGTTCCCGGAAATCTCCTTCGTCTCCAACGGCCTCGTGGCCAAGGGCAACAGCTACGAGCTGACTGGTGACCTCACCATCAAGGGCATCACCCGTCCGGTTTCCCTGGAGACCGACTTCAACGGCGTGGCCGTCGACCCGTTCGGCATGACCCGCGCCGGCGTTTCCGCTGAAACCACCATCAGCCGCAAGGACTTCGGGCTGACCTGGAACGCCGTCCTCGACGCCGGTGGCGTGCTGGTCAGCGACAAGGTTGCCATCAACCTCGAACTGGCGTTCATCGCCCCCGCAGCTTAACTCTTCAGTACTGAACGCGCCGCGTACGCAGCCGCGCCACGCGCCCGGCCGCCAGAATCCCCAGCGATTCCGTCGGCCGGGCGCGCGGTGTTTAATTCCTAGATCCAGTGGGACACGCGGTCTACAGTGAAGCCATGAGCACCCCCAGTGACGTCCCGCAGCCCCAGCAGCCCGGTTCCCAACCGCCGGCCGGCAACGTTCCACCCGCCGGCTACGAGCCGCCGCAGGGTTACCCAGCGCAGCCGGAGTACCAGCAGCCGCGCGGGGCTCATGGCAAGCCGGGCGGGTTCCTGTTCCAGACGCCTGCCGACGGTCCCCACAACTTCAACGATGTCATGCCCAGGGGAGGCTTGCCGGGAATGTTCAGCGTGACGGGGCTGCCTACCAAACTCAAGGTCTCCTACTGGATATGGATCATCGGCGGCATTCTCGGCGTTCTCGGCAGCTTCTTCGGCCTGCTGGCCACTCTGGCACTCTTCACTGTGGCACCGGCGCTGGCCACCGTCGTCCTCCTCCTCGTCCTGGTGGCGCTCGGCCTGGCGGCGGCCCAGATTGTCCTGGCCGTGAAGATGAAGGAAGGCAAGGAATGGGCGCGCCTTGCACTCACCATGGTTGCTGGCGTCTCGCTGGTCTTGGCGTTCCTGGGCGGCAGCATGGGTGAGGGAATCGGCAACAACTGGCTTGGTTTCCTCATCAGCGCCGCAGCAACGGTCCTGATGTGGCTCCCCAACTCGCAGGCCTGGTTTACCGCCGTCAAGGGCCGCGCCTGAGGGGCCTGTTCCCAACTGTTCCTGCTGGCCGGAATACCTCTCTGGAATGACCCGCCCTGGCACAGGCAAGGGTACGGTGGGAGTAAGCCGTACTGGGGGCAGGCCAGTGGACTGCACCCAGCAGCCGAACTGACCTCCGACCTGCAAAGGACCGCTCATGAGCACGCCCGTCCCGCCTCCCGTCCCGAACGAGCCCGTCAACCAGCCCCCGGCACCCCGTTATGGCGAGAACAGCCCGCAGTCCGGACAGCCCACTCCCCCCGCGAACTCCCCGCAGGCACCGCAGTACGGGCAGAACGCCCCGCAGGCACCGCAGTACGGCCAGAACTCCCCGCAGGCACCGCAGTACGGCCAGAACGCCCCACAGGCACCGCAGTACGGCCAGAACTCCCCGCAGGCACCGCAGTACGGGCAGAACGCCCCGCAGTTTGGCCAGCCCACTCCGCCGGCCCATGGCCAGCAGCCGTACGGGCAGTCCCCGTACGCCCACTATCCCTCGGGGCAGCCGCAGGCAGCGGGGACAAAAGGCATTCCCCGGCTGGTCAACATTTCCTTCTGGCTGCTGATCGGCGCCGCGGCGCTGTTTGCCAGCACCCTTCTATTGGGCATCAGCATGCTCGATGACCCGATCATGCGGAACGCCTTCGAGGATGCCATGCGCAGCAGCGGCGCCACACGCACCGAGTTCAACTTCGAGGACTTCCGGAGCGTCCTCGCCGGAACGTTGGTGGTCCTGGCCATCCTCGGTGCGGGCATGTACTTACTGGTGGCATTCTTCATCCGCAAGGGTAAGAACTGGGCCCGGATCCTGGGCACCGTGTTCGCGGCGCTGTCCGTTACCAGCCTCTTCCAGGTGCCGAACATCGGGACCCTGGGCAGTTTGGCAGGCATCGCGGCCATCGTTCTGCTGTACCTGCCGTCCGCGGCTCCGTACTTCCGGAAACAACTGCCGTTCGCCAACCCCTACGGCACCCCGGGCCCAACGCCGGGCAACCCATACGGCCAGTAGGTTCCCACCCCGTAATCCGCCCAAGGAGCGTGGACCCCGCCGGCGGCCAGCCGGGAATCTCAGGCGGTATGGTCCGGAGTCTGCGCCCGTTGTGCGTGGTACGCGAGGATCTGCAGTTCGGTGGCCATATCTACCTTGCGCAGGTTGAAGCCCGCAGGGACTTGCAGCATGACCGGAGCAAAGCTCAGGATGCTGTGCACACCGGCCGCCACTACGCGGTCGCAGACCGCCTGCGCCACGGCGGCCGGCAGCGCCAGGACCACCATGTTGGCGCCGGTCCGCTCGAGCACTGACTCCAGGTCAGCCACATCACTGACACGCAGCCAGCCCACCTCGTTGCCCACCACCATCTGGTCGGCGTCGAAGATGGCCACCACGTCAAAACCACGGGACTCAAACCCTCCGTAGCGGGCCAGGGCCTTGCCCAGGTTACCGGCGCCCACAATGGCAACTTTCCAGTCATGGGTCAGGCCGAGGGCTGCGGAGATGTGGCGGCTGAGATACTGCACCTCATAGCCAACGCCGCGTGTGCCATAGGAACCCACATAGGACAGGTCCTTGCGAAGTGTTGAGGAACTGACGCCCGAGGCTTCCGCCAGGGATTCCGAGGACACCCGCTCCACACCTTCAGCGAGCAGCGCGTTCAGGGCGCGCAGATAGATGGTCAGCCGTGCCACTGCCGCCGGCGGTACCTGCTTGGCGATCTCGCCGCCCGGGGCCGTCCCTTTACCTTCTACAGCCTGGGGAGATGAATCCAGCGAACTCACTATCCCCTCCATTGCCTCGCGTTGTGAATCCACTCTAGGGCCCTGCCAGTGCTGTCCACAAAGCCGGCGACATCTTTGGCAATCGGTTGCCTCTCAGGCCAGGGCACGCTGAAGGACGCGCGTGAGCCTGGCTTCATCGATTTTCCAGAAGTCGCGCTGGACGCCGTCGACAAGCACCACCGGGACTTCCTCCGCGTACCGCTCCCGCAGTTCCGGCAGTCCATCCACCTGCTGTTCCGTCCACCCAAGCCCCAACTTGGCAGTAACGCGTTCGACGGCGTCGCGCGCCGCTGCGCACAGGTGACAGTCTGCCTTGGTGATGAGGACTACCTCCGGTTTTGCCATGCTTTAACCGTATCGCCCTTTGGGTGCGGACAGCGCGCGGACGCCGGCGCGGGCGCCGCGCTGAAATCTTCGCCACCGAGTATTGACTAGACTCGGGGACATGCCCGAGGAGAAGTACGTCGCTGTAGTCACCCAGCCGGATGCGGTGATGCAGACCGGCGAAGCGGCCTTCTTCGACGTTGACAACACACTCATGAAGGGCGCCAGCCTCTTCCACGTGGCCCGCAAGATGCATCAGCGCGGCGCCTTCACTCTGACCCAGGCGGTCGGCTTCGCCTGGAAGCAGCTCAAGTTTGTGACGCGGGGCGAGAACCTGGACGATGTCCATGCTGTCCGCGACTCGGCCCTCACCCTCGCGGCAGGCATCACTGTGGATGACATCAAGGCACTGGGCGAAGAAGTCTACGACGAGATGATCGCCTCCAGGATCTGGCCCGGGGCCAAGGCGCTGGCGCAACAGCACCTGCGCGTGGGCCGGCGGGTCTGGCTGGTCACGGCCACCCCCATTGAAGTTGCCTCAGTCATCTCCACCCGGCTGGGCCTCACCGGCTCCCTGGGCACTGTTGGCGAGATTGCCGACGGCATGTACACCGGCCGGCTGGTGGGTGACATCCTGCACGGCTCCGCCAAGGCAGTGGCCGTCCAGGAACTGGCCGACGCCGAGGGGCTGGACCTGAAGCGCTGCTGGGCCTACAGCGATTCCTACAACGACATCCCGCTGCTGACCCTGGTGGGGCACCCCGTGGCCATCAATCCCGATTCCAGGCTCCGCAGCCATGCGCGCGACCGCAACTGGCCGGTCTACGATTTCCGCTCGGGCCGCCGCGCTGCCACACTCGGCCTGAAGGCAGCCACTGCCGGCGGCGTGGTCTACGGCCTCTGGCGGGGCTTCGCCCGCTTCCGCGGCCCCCGGGTCTAGTACCGGGCTCTGCCCCGGACACGCTTTCGGGCCGAGGACGCGCCCTCGGGCTGAGGACACCCGGCTCCGCGTGTCCTTGACCCGATTCCGTGTCCTTGAGCCGAAACAGTGTCCTGAACCCGATAACAAAAATGCCCGCTGCCGGAGAGGCAACGGGCATTTCGCGCTGTACGAAGTATCTCTACTTCTTATTGCGGCGCTGGTGGCGGGTCTTACGAAGCAACTTGCGGTGCTTCTTCTTGGCCATACGCTTGCGACGCTTCTTAATAACTGAACCCACGAAAGTTCCTCACAAACTAGATGCAGTACCTGTCTGATGGAAAAGGTCCGTGGACAGAGCTACAGACTGAAACAACTGACAGATTCTTACAATGACGTAAAACAATCCTTAACAGGGTACCGCTTTCTGGCGGCGACCACCGACCGCAGCCCATTTCTGGGCTGAAACAGCGACTGGACGCGGGGCCTTCAGGCGGTTTCGGTGTGACCGTCCACCACAGCACCCTTGAGATACTGTTCGACGGCGCTCTCCGGCACCCGGTACGACCGGCCGAAACGCACCGCAGGCATTTCGCCGGAATGGACCAGGCGGTAGACGGTCATTTTGGAGACGCGCATGACCTCGGCCACTTCGGCCACGGTCAGGAACTTCGCGTTCGAGAAGTTCTGTTCTGCGGACATTTCCCTATTCCTTTGCTGACGGATGACGGCTAACCCCAGCTGTGTTCCATTGCGGTGTGCCGATGCTGAGCCATCCACCAACCATGTGATAGATACTCTAGAGGTTCATGGTGCTGTAGTGAAAGTCATCCGGCACAATCATTGTGCAATGCGGCGTTTCCGCGCGGACGCTGCAAGATGGTTGAGCACCGAAACGGACACCTCCCACTCCATGCACGTGTCCGTAACGCTCTGGCCGTACACCAGTTCGGACTCACCGGCCGCATGCTCGGCGACGTCCAGGTTCTGGGCGCCGCCAACCAGGAAACTTTCCAGCATGACCCCGGCGACGGCCTGTGCGGCCCGGCCTCCATCCTCGAGCTGGGCACCGATTTCCAGTGCCACTTCTGCTTGCCGGTGGTGGCTCTTGCCGCTGTTGGCGTGGCTGGCGTCCACGATCAGCCGGGGGTTCAGTCCCTTGCCCGCGAGATTCACGGAGGCGCTTTCGACGTCGGCAGCCGAGTAGTTCGGTCCCTCGCGTCCGCCGCGGAGGATGACGTGGGTGTCCGGATTGCCGGCGGTGGCCACAAGCGCAGCCCGGCCGTCGCCGTCAATGCCGAGGAATGCCTGCGCGGCCGCGGCGGCGCCGCACGCGTCGACCGCAACCTGCAGGTCGCCGTCGGTCCCGTTCTTGAAGCCGATGGGCATGGACAGGCCGGACGCGAGCTGGCGGTGGATCTGGCTTTCCGTGGTGCGGGCTCCGATGGCCCCCCAGGAGATCAGGTCAGCCATGTACTGCGGACTGATGGGTTCCAGGAACTCGGTGGCGGTGGGCAGCCCCAGCGCCGTGACCTGCTGCAGGAACTGCCGGGCAGCGCGGAGGCCGGTGGCCATGTCGTGGCTGCCGTCCAGGCGCGGATCATTGATGAGGCCCTTCCAGCCTAAGGTGGTGCGGGGCTTTTCGAAGTAAGTCCGCATGACGATCAGCAGGTCTTCCTTATGCGTCGCGGCCTGGCTGACCAACCGGCGTGCGTATTCCATGCCGGCACTGGGATCGTGGATCGAGCACGGGCCCACGATGACCAGCAGGCGGTCGTCCACGCCGTCCATGATGGCCCGGACCTCGTCGCGGCCGCGTTCGACGACGTCGGCCACCCGGGCATCCAGCGGCAACTCGGCGATGAGCTCCGCAGGCGTGGGCAACGGCGTGAATTCGCTGACCCGAAGGTTCGACGTGGATTTAGCGGAAGTGGCTGTTGCGGTGCTCATGTTCAGGTCCTGTTCCGGATAGGAAGCGGGCCCAGATCAGAACCCGCCGGAGAATGGCGAAGGGCAGAGAATGATCTCTGCCCTGTTGGCTCTGAAGGAAGTTGGATGCGTGTCAGTTAGACGCGGGCTCCTCCAGAGCCAACGAAAAATACGCATACCAACGGTTAGTCATGGGCACATGGTAACGACACCGCGCCGCCGCGGCAAAATCCTTTCCGTCACACACTGCAATCCGGGAATACTCAGCCCATGAGCTCGCGAAGGTATTGCAACTGCCTGATCCAGTGATGCTCCTGGCCGCCCTCGTGGTTGTTGAACCGGTAGACCTCGATCGCCTTGTCCGGCCCGGTTCCGGAAGCCTTGCCGGCCTCCGTGCCGTAGGCGTTGAAGCTTGCGAAAACGGTGGACGGCGGGCAGACATCGTCCATCAGTGCCACGGAATACAGCGCCGGAGCAGTGGCCGTCCGGGCGAGGTTGACGCCATCGAAATAGTTCAGCACCGCCAGCATCGGCTCGTACCGGTCGCGGTGCCGGCCCAGGAAGGCCGCGATTTCCGGATAAGGCCCGCGGGGCGCAATGTCGATGGCGCGTGGAAAGTCCTGGAGGAACGGGACGTCGGGCAGCGCGGCGATGACGCCGTCGAGCCTTCCGGCAGCCAGCCCGGCAACCGCCACCACAATGCCGCCGCCCTGGCTGATTCCGGCCAGGACCACACGCGAGGCATCCACGTCCGGGTGGGATTGGGCAGCCTGCACCGCACGGAAGGCGTCAACGTACACGCGCCTGTAGTAGTAGTCCTCCCTGCTCCCGGCGCCCCGGGTCATGAGCCCGGCGTAGGCCACCTCACCGGCAGAGGGGTGGGGGTCCTGAGTCTCGCCCACGATCCCGCCGAAGCCCTGGCCGCGGGTGTCCATGGTGAACTGCGCGTAGCCGGCCTGCGCCCACGCGGTGTCCTGGTTGACCAGGCCGCGCCCGCCCGAGTAACCGATGTACTGCACGACGACGGGCAGCCGGGTCCCAGCCTCGCGGTTCGCCGGCAGGTGCAGCCAGCCTTTGATCGGCGCGCCGCCGTAGCCGGCGAACGTGACATCGAACGTGTCGATGACCGTCAGGTAGTTTTCCACCGGCTCGAACGTTGCTCCGAGCGGGAACGTCCGGGCTTCCTCGATGGTGCGATCCCAGAAGTCCTTCAGATCATCAGGGGGCGTGACCGGGGACGTGTAGCCGTGGAGCTGCTCAAGGGGGAGGTCGAAGAGGGGCATGATGCGGTCCGGTCCTGTCTCATCTGGATTTCTTCGGAGATCCTATGGCATACAACTCGTCGGCGGCACCCGCTCTGACTCACAACCGTGAGAGCTGCTAGGGTGCAAAGGTCTGCAGGCCGTGCGATGCTGCCACCAGCTGGCGCAGTTCCCTGAAGCCGCCGGTGACGTGAGCGGCGGCGCGGGCCTGGACCAGGACGTTGCCGAGAGCTGTGGCCTCTCGTCTTCCAGAGCCTCGGATAACATGCCCTCACGGCCATCGAGGAACTCGTGGCCGGCAGAACCCCGGCACCCTCGAGGGCATCTCGGCTATTGGCCGCTGGGTACGTCCCCGCGCTTACGACAAGCGCTCCCGGTGGGCCGGAAAACGAAGCTTGGACGGCATCGATGTGGTGGACGGCGTGGCCACCAAACCGCTGGCCCACGCCGCGGCAACCGCCCTGCGCATCGCAGGGGCCCGCACCACGGCAGATATCGCTTCCGTGGAAACCGACCTCTACCGCGCCAACGAGATCGAATCAGACGACACGTCCGTTCTCCGGATCCGCACCACAGCCGGAGCCGAGCGCCGCCGTCGGGTCCGAAATCACCACGCACCCATCCCGTTCCCCCTGCTGCCGGAGGTTTCGGCGGTCCTGAAGGCGGACAACTCCGACGCCGCCATCATCCTGGACACGGGCATCATGAGCGGCGCGGACATCGTGGCTGCCCTGGCCCTCGGCGCCGACTTCACGCTGATTGGCCGCGCTTACCTCTACGGCCTGATGGCCGGCGGCCGGGCCGGGGTGGACCGAGCCATCCAGATTCTCGAGAAGGACATGGCCCGCACCATGGCACCGCTCGGCGTCAGCAAAGTCTCGGAGCTGACCCCGGACCACGTGCGCCTGCTGAGGAAGTAACGCCACCCGCCCCACCCGCGAGTTTTTGTCCAGATAATGGCGCCAAACGCGTATATTCCAGCCATTATCTGGACAAAAACTCGCGGAAGGAGAGTGCGATGGACTGGCAGGCTGCCGGGGGCTACTTCTTGCGCCCGAACTTTGGCAGGTTGGCCAGCAGGTCCGCGGCCTTGGTCGCTGCCCGGCCCACGGTCCGGCCGATCTGCTGCGGCATGGTGTCATCGCTGAGCGGGGTTGCGGTACCGCCGGCAATAACGACGGCGGGGCTCAGCTCCGCATCCTCGCGTGCCAGTACGGCGGCCACGGCTGCGTCACTGGGCACGAAGGTTGCCGCGCCGCTTTCGCTGCCAGCTTCCGCAGCGGGAGCCTCAGGTGACTTTGCGACGGCGGCCGCCCGGCCGACGTCGAACGTTTCCAGCCAGCTGATAACGCCTTCCAGCGGCTTGGGGTTCAGCGCGTAGTAGCGCTTCTGGCCCTGCGCCCGCATACTGACCAGCTGCGCCTCGCGAAGGACTTTCAGGTGCTTGGAAATGGTGGGCTGGCTGGCGGAGAGTTCCTCCACCAGCTCCCCCACTGCTTTGTCCCCCGCGCGAAGGGATACCAGGATGTCGCGCCGGGTTGCTTCCGCAATGACGGCAAATACGTCGTCTGTCACCATGCCTCCCACCCTAGCGACATATACGCCGGAGGGCATCCACTATTTCGTACTGCACCGGGGTACGACTGCCCTGACCTAGTCGAACCAGGGATCCAGGCCGTGGAACGGGAAAACGGCTTTGCGCGTGGCCATGACCGACCGGTCCACGGCGTCGTTTGGGTCGAACCCCACTTCCCAGGATCGCCACCAAAGCTCCACGTCATCGCCCATCATGGCCGGGGCATCCCTCCCGAACTTCGCCAACACGTAGGCGCGCCAATCCTCGGGCACGGGCGTGCGCAGCGGGACGGGGCGCCCTGCGGCGATGGCGATCAGGTGGCTCCAGGAGCGCGGAACAACGTCCGTGACGCTGTACCCGCCACCGCCGGTGGCAATCCAGCGGCCCCCGCAGTGCCGGGTTGCAAGGTTCCCGACGGCGGTGGCTGCCTCACGCTGGCCGTCCACGCTGATTTTCAGGTGGGCAAGCGGGTCGTGGCGGTGCGAATCGCAGCCGTGCTGGCTGACGATGACTTCAGGCTGGAACGCCCCCATGAGCTGAGGCACCACGGCGTGGAAGGCGCGAAGCCACCCGGCGTCCCCCGTTCCGGAGGGCAGGGCCACGTTCACGGCGCTGCCTTCGGCCTGCGGACCGCCGGTATCGTTGGCGAAGCCGGTCCCCGGGAACAGCGTGAGTCCACTTTCGTGCAGCGAGATGGTGAGCACTCGGGGGTCATCCCAGAAGATGCTCTCCGTTCCGTCCCCGTGGTGTGCGTCGACGTCGACATACACCACGCGGCGGATGCCGCCGTCGAGCAGTCGTTGGATGGCCAGCGCGGAGTCGTTGTAGATGCAAAAGCCGCTGGCCCGGTCCCGGGCGGCGTGGTGCAGGCCGCCACCGAAGTTCACAGCGTGCAGCGCCGACCCGTCGAGGATGTCGGACGCGGCCATCAGCGACCCGCCGGCCAACCTCGCGGCCGCCTCGTGCATACCTGCGAAGGCGGGATCATCGTCAGTGCCCAGGCCGCGGGCTTCGTTCGGCGACGTCGGGTCCTCGCTCACTCGGCGGACCGCCGCCACAAATTCGGGCGAGTGCACGGTCTCCAGTTCGGCGTCGGAGGCCACCTCAGGGGCGGCAACGGCAACGTGCCCAAGGTCGAACAGTCCCAGGCTTTGGGCGAGGCGCGCCGTCAGGTCCAGGCGTGCCGGGGCCATTGGGTGTCCCGGACCGAAGTTGTAAGCGGTCATGGCGGAATTCCACACCACCATCGTTGGTGGCGCGGGCTGGCTGAGGCCCGGCAGGTATGTCATCAATCACAGGCTACCGGAGGTCGCCACCACGCTGGCCCGGCCATTGCGCGCGCATTAGTGGTTTACTACTGAAGGAAACAGTTTCTACCGAGGAAAAGCCACCCATGACGGAACGCCAGTCGAGGCCCCAAAACCCGGCCGCTTGGCATCCTGCCGCACCGGAGGGTGGAGGCCTCTGGATTTTCACCCGGGTGCGCGACTTCATTGACGACATCGCCAACACCTCGCCGGCCCGGCTTGCGTTGAGCGCGTTCGGGATTGTCATCCTGATCTTCACGTTCCTCCTGTCCTTGCCCGTCTCAACCGCCACCGGCGCTGCCACCCCGTTGCACCAGGCATTGTTCACCGCAGTGTCAGCCGTCTGCGTCACCGGCCTGACGGTGGTTTCGACGGCGGTGCACTGGTCTTTCTTCGGCCAACTCGTCATCCTGGTGGGCATCTTTGTGGGCGGCTTGGGCACGCTGACGCTGGCCTCCCTGCTGGCACTGATGGTCAGCAAGAAACTCGGCGTGCGCGGCAAGCTGATCGCCCAGGAGGCCATGAACAACGCGGGGCGCCTGGGCGAGGTGGGTACGCTGCTGCGGATCGTCATTACCACCTCCGTGGTGATCGAAGCCGCTCTGGCCCTCGCCCTGGTACCCCGGTTCCTCACGCTCGGCGAACCGTTCTGGCAGTCGGTGTGGCACGGAGTCTTCTACGCCATCTCGTCATTCAACAACGCCGGCTTCACCCCACACTCGGACGGCATTGTTCCCTACGAGACGGACCTGTGGATCCTGATACCGCTGATGCTTGGCGTTCTCCTGGGCAGCCTCGGTTTTCCGGTGGTTATGGTCCTGCAGCAGAACGGGCTCAACTGGAAGAAGTGGAACCTCCACACCAAGCTGACCATTCAGGTGTCTTTCATCCTGCTGGCCGCCGGCACGGTGCTGTGGGGGCTGATGGAGTGGGACAACGCCCGGACCATCGGGGCGATGGACTTTGGGGACAAGATCACGCATTCACTGTTCGCGTCCGTCATGACCAGGTCCGGCGGGTTCAACCTGGTGGAGCAGAACCACATGGAGTCCACCACCATGCTGCTCACGGATGCGCTGATGTTCGCCGGCGGCGGCTCGGCGTCCACCGCAGGAGGCATCAAGGTCACCACGATAGCCGTGATGTTCCTCGCCATTGTGGCGGAAGCCCGGGGCGACTCCGACGTCAAAGTCTACGGCCGGACCATCCCGGAGGGCACCATGCGGGTGGCCATCTCCGTGATTGTGGCCGGCGCCACCCTGGTGTCCCTCTCCGCGTTCCTGCTCCTGCAGATCAGCGGGGCGTCCCTGGACCGGGTGCTGTTCGAAACCATCTCAGCGTTCGCCACCGTGGGACTGAGCACAAACCTCAGTGCCGAGCTGCCGCCGGCGGGCGTTTACGTCCTGGCCGGCCTTATGTTCGCGGGCCGCGTCGGCACCGTCACCCTTGCTGCTGCACTGGCCCTGCGCCAACGCAGCCAGCTGTTCCACTACCCGGAAGAGAGGCCCATCATTGGCTAATTCCTCAGGCGCCCCCAACCGCCCCGCCCACAACGCGCCTGTGCTGGTCATCGGGCTGGGGCGCTTC
Organism: Arthrobacter sp. UYCo732; assembly: GCF_040547265.1. NCBI lineage: Bacteria > Bacillati > Actinomycetota > Actinomycetes > Micrococcales > Micrococcaceae > Arthrobacter > Arthrobacter sp. UYCo732. The sequence continues at coordinate 35,845 of NZ_JBEPPJ010000022.1, forward strand.
GGCGCGTCCACGGCCGAGCAACTGGTGAAACAGGGCCGCGAGGTGCTCGCGATCGAACGCGACCGTACCCTGGTTCAGAAGTGGGCGCCGCTCCTGACCCATGTGGTGGAGGCGGACGCCACGAACATCGATGCGCTCCGCCAGCTCGGCGCGCCGGAGTTCAGCTCGGCCGTAGTGGGAGTGGGCACGTCCATCGAGTCATCCGTGCTGATCACCGTGAACCTGGTGGACCTGGGCATCGAGCATCTCTGGGTCAAGGCCATCACGCCCTCGCACGGCAAGATTCTCACCCGGATCGGCGCCAACCATGTGATCTATCCCGAGGCCGACGCCGGCGTCCGGGCCGCGCACCTCGTCTCCGGCCGGATGCTTGACTTCATCGAGTTCGACGACGACTTCGCCATCGTGAAGATGTACCCGCCGCGCGAGACGGTGGGCTTCACCCTCGACGAGTCCAAGGTGCGCTCCAAGTATGGCGTGACGATTGTTGGCGTGAAGTCCCCCGGCGAGGACTTCACGTACGCGCGCCCCGAAACCAAGGTGTCGGCCCGCGACATGCTGATCGTGTCCGGGCATGTGGACCTGCTGGAACGGTTCGCCGCCCGTCCGTAGCCACCCGCACTCCGCGGCCTCCGAGTTTTTGTCCAGTTGTTGGCCCGAAAACCGGCATTTTGGTTCATTATCTGGACAAAAACTCCGGGGTCAGCCCAGCTGCCGGGTGATCTCCGCGGCACGGTCTGCGGCGGCGCGGGCGCCGGCGGCGATGATGGCCGGCAGGTCGCGGTCGTCGAAAGTGGCGATGGCCCGCTCCGTGGTGCCGTTGGGGCTCGTGACACCCTTGCGGAGCGCGGAGGGGTCGGCGCCCGGCTCGGCGAGCATGAAGCCGCCTCCAGCTACAGTCTCCCTGGCCAGAAGCTGCGCCAGCTCAGGAGCCAGGCCCAGCTCGACGCCCGCCGCGGCCATGGCCTCTGCGAGGTAGAACACGTAGGCCGGCCCCGAGCCGCTGATGGCGGACAACGCATCGACTTGCTCTTCAGGCACCTCCACCACCGTGCCCGCACCACGGAAGATGTCCTTTGCCAGCTGGAGCTGTTCCGGAGTGCAGTTGGTACCTGGAGAGACGGACACGACGCCGCGGCCCAGCTTGGCAGGGGTGTTCGGCATCGTCCGGATGACGGGCTGCCCGGCCGGCAACGCAGCTTCCAGTTGCGCCAGCGAAACACCCACTGCCACGCTGACAACGATGGTCCTGGGCGACAGGGAACCGCTGATCTCGTGCGCCAAATCTGCGATGCCCACCGGCTTGACGCCGAGAATAACCACACCGGAGCCCTTGGCCGCCTGCTTGTTGTTGTCCGGTTCCTCTTCACCGGCGATGGCCGTAATGCCGGGGTGGCGTTCTGCCAGCTCCGCAGCGCGTTCGGCGCGCCTGACTGTGGCCACGACGTCGGCGGGGTCGGTTCCAGCCTCAAGGAGGCCGGAAAGGATGGCTTCGTTCATGGATCCACAGCCAAGGAAGGCGATTCGGTTGCTCATGGACCCATCATTGCAGTTAGGTCCAACGGCTGCCGATTTCTTACACGCACGCGGGGTCAGATCCGGCCCGGTGCGCCGCGGCTATTGGGCCGGGAGTGACCCCGCGTTCCCTGGAAAAGCGATTCACAGGCTACTCCCATGTTGGCTGCAGCTTGCGCACAAGTTACCGGCCTAACGTTGTTATTACCTCATTGAGGGTGCGAGTGATGCGGCAAGCATGGGAATGTTTGCCCGTGGCGCCGGCGTTTGCAGCAGGTTTTCCCCCATTTTCCTGCTGTGGATGCCGGCGCTTTCGCGTTAACCGCGGTTAGCCCGCGGAGGCGACGGCGAAAAGGCCCGCGACGCCGAGCAGGTACAGGATCAGGACCACCAGGGAGTCGACCCCCATGCCCAGCACTTTGCGCCGGGGCCGGAAGATCAGCCCCAGCATGTACACCAGCGTCAGCAGGATGGCCAGTGCTGTGAGATAGATGTCCGTTGACTGGGCCTGCGGAAGAACCGGTTTTCCGGAGATTAGTACGGCAACCAGGAAGAGTACGGGCAGAAACGCATTGCCGCCGAAAATATCGCTGAACGCCAGCTTGTAATCCCCCTGCTTGACCGAGGCCAGCCCGGTGGAGATCTCCGGCAAAGACGTTGCCAGCGCCAGGAAGGTGGCGCCAAAAAGGACCCCCGAGAGACCCATATGGCCCGCGATCGCTTCGCCGCTGCGTTCCAGCGCCACGCCGGAAGCGAGGGTGACGGCGGCGGCAATAGTAAAGATTGTGACCGAGCGCGCGGTGCTCTGGGCCTTTGCGTTCTTCGCGGACGTCGCCTTGCTGTGTCCGCGGGGCTTCGCCTGGCTATCTGGAGCATGTCCCTGCTCATGCCACGGCAGGGATTTCTGGGAGCGTTGGACCAGGAACAAGCCCAACAGCCAGATCAGGACGATCAGCACTGCTGCTGGCGTGAGCCGGAATGCCACCAGCGACACCGGCATTTGGCTGCCCGCGATCACGACACCGAGTACCCCGATGACCGTAACCGCCTCGATGACCAGCGACAAGGACGCCGCCCGGTAGCTCAACGCTTCGGGGCCCTTGGTACCGAAAAGGTCCAGGACAACAAGCACCACCGTCTGGATCGCAATGCCGCCCAGGATGTTACCCACCGCAACGCCGATATTTCCGGTGGCGGCCGCACTCACCGTAATGGCAATCTCCGGCAGGTTTGTGGCCACCGCCAGGAGGATCAGGCCACCGAGTGCCGATCCGAGGTGGAGCCTGTCATCAAGGACGTCGGTCTGCCGGGACAGCTGAACTCCGGCCAGCCAGATAGCGGCCGCGGCAGCAGCAAAAATGAGGACCAACATCGGCAGCGGCATCGACTCCACTTTGGCTCCTTGTCATGCAACCTTAGGCGGGTGTTACCTCGATGGTATTCCGGGCTGGGTCGAGGTTAGCGATGTGGGGTGCCGGATCCAGCGGACCCGCAAAAACCAACTGGTCCAGGCGGCGGAGGATAAGGCCCTCGCGCAGCGCCCAAGGGCAGATCCGCATTTTCTTGAACTTGAACATCTCCAGCGCGGCTTCAGCCACCAGCGCCCCTGCGAGCAGTTGATGCGCCCGGGCATCGGACACCCCGGGAAGGAAAAGCCGGTCCTCGACCTTCATGGCCGAAATCCGTTGCGCCCAGACCCCCAGATCGGTGGCGTTCAACTCGCGCTTCACATAAGGACCGGCGGCGCTCGGGGCCGCCCCGGCGATCCGCGCGAGCGACCGGAAGGTTTTGGAGGTTCCCGCTACCAGGTTGGCCCGGCCCAGGCCTTCGAACTTGCTCACGGCCGGGGCGAGCGTACTCCGGATGTAACGTCTGAGCTCCTTGACGCTTTTGGCCGACGGCGGATCCTCCGACAGCCAGTCCCTGGTCAGGCGGCTGGCACCGAGCGGCACGGACGTGGCGACCTCAGGCAGTTCGTCCTGGCCGAACGCCATTTCGAAGGAACCGCCACCGATGTCCAGGTTGAGGACAGGGCCGGCTCCCCAGCCGTACCAGCGGCGGACCGCGAAGAAGGTCATGGAAGCTTCTTCGCTGCCTGTCAGCTCCTGCAGCGTCACCGTGGTCTCGTACTTGACGCGAGCCATCACGGCAGGGCCGTTGGTGGCTTCACGGATAGCGGAGGTACAGAAAGCCAGCAGGTCATCGGCCTTGTGCCGGGCAGCGAACTCCCAGGCTTCCAGGACGAATTCGATCAGCTCGTGCTGCCCGGCATCGGTGATGTTGCCGTCGCCGTCCAGGTACTGCACCAGGGACAGCGGCCGCTTATGCGAGGCGAAAGGGACCGGGCGCGCGCCAGGGTGGGCATCCACCAGGAGAAGGTGGACAGTATTGGACCCGATATCGAGGACGCCTAGCCGCATCCTGCCATTATTCCCCCGCCCGGGCCATCACCCACAACCGGTCCAAAAGCGTCAGTTGGCGGAAGGGTCCTCGGGTGAGCCGTCGGGCAGCTCATCAGCGCGTTTGAAATCGCGTTTGATGTTGGCGACGCCCTCGGGGTTGATCTCGAAACCATACGCGGCTCCGGGGTTGATCACCATGCCCATGTCCTCGCCGATATTGGCGATGATGGCTGCGCCCTGCGTCCCCAGGACAATCGGGGCCGCCTCCAGGTACTGCTCGTCAACGCGGGTGGGGTGCGAGAATACGGCCAGGACCGGTTCGCCCTCAGCGTTCGCCAGGACCAGCGGCTCCACCTGGGAATCTTCGCCTTCGATGCCGTCGGTACTGATGACGTAGACCTCGCTGTTGAGGAACGACAGGATGACGTCCACCGGGCTGCCCTCAGGCTGACCGCCCAAAGCGAGCTTCTCTTCGAGGTCGTTCTGCGGCTTGGGGTCGGCTGTGCCGGGCTGTTCAGTCATGTATCTACATGACCACGTTGGGCACGACTGCGCAATTCCGGTAATCCGGACATGCGCAATTCTCGGCGCGCCCGCTCAATCCTCACGTACACGCACGCTGCAGGATTACTTCCATCCAGGTTTCGACAGGCTCAACCACCGGGACTTACTTCTTGGCTGCCGCCTTCTTCTTGGCCGGGGCCTTGCGGGCGGTGGTGGTGCGCTTGACCGGCCCCTTGGCCCGCTTCTCGGCGAGGAGTTCCACGGCCTGTTGCCGGGTGAGTTCCTCCAGGGAGGTGGAGCGCGGCACGGTGATGTTGGTGATGCCGTCGGTGATGTAAGGGCCGAAGCGGCCTTCCTTCACCACAATATTCTTCTCCGAAACAGGGTCCGGACCGAACTCTGCCAAGGGCGGCACCGCGGCACGTGCGCCGCGTTGCTTCGGCTGGGAGTAGATCTCCAGCGCCTGCTCCAGCGTGATGGTGAAGATTTCCTCTTCGGTGCCGATGGAGCGGGAGTCCGTGCCCTTCTTCAGGTACGGGCCAAAGCGGCCGTTCTGCACGGTGATGAGATTGCCTTCGGCGTCCTCACCGAGCGCGCGGGGCAGGCTCATCAGCTGGAGTGCTTCGTCCAAGCTGACGGAGTCGACGGTCATCGATGCAAACAGTGACCCGGTGCGCGGCTTGGCCTTGACCGGCTTCTTCGGCGGTTTGGGCTTGCCGTTCTTGTAGTACTCGACCGGCTGGTTGGCGATCTGTTCCTCGGTCATCTCGGGGATGACTTCGGTGACGTAGGCGCCGTAGCGGCCGTTCTTGGCAACCACCGTGTGGCCGGTGTGCGGGTCTGCGCCCAGCACCCGTTCCTCCGGGGCGGCGGTCTCCATCAGTTCGATGGCCTTGGCAGCCGTCAGCTCGTCCGGCGCCAGATCCTCGGGGACGTTGGCACGGGAGTTCTCCACGATTTCGCCGGTCTTCGGATCAACCGTGGCAGCAGAGCTTTCCAGGTACGGGCCGAACTTTCCCACCCGCAGCGTGATCTCGTCCGTAATGGGAATGGAGTTGATTTCCCGGGCATCGATCTCACCGAGGTTGTTCACGATGCTCAGCAGGCCCGGATCGGAGTCCTCGCCGAAGTAGAAATGGCGCAGCCAGGCGGCACCCACGGCCTGGCCATTGGCGATCTTGTCCAGGTCGCCTTCCATGTCTGCCGTGAACTCGTAGTCCACGTAGTCCGTGAAGTGCTGCTCGAGCAGGCGGATCACTGAGAACGCGATCCAGCTGGGCACCAGCGCGGAACCCTGTTTCCGGACGTAGCCGCGGTCCTGGATGGTGGAGATGGTGGACGCGTAGGTTGACGGACGGCCGATGCCCTTCTTCTCCAACTCGGCGGTCAGGGACGCTTCCGTGAAGCGCGGCGGCGGCGAGGTCTCGTGGCCCACAGCAACAATGTCCGACGACGTCAGGGCATCATCCTTTGCGACGTTCGGGAGCCTGCGGGCCTCCTCGGAGTCGTCGTCGCCGCGGCTCTCGTCCTTGCCTTCTTCATAGGCGGCCAGGAAGCCGGGGAAGGTGATGACAGTGCCGGAAGCCGAGAATTCAGCGTCCCGGCCGTCGGTAGCAACGGCGCCGAGCCGGATGGTGGCCGTGGAGCCCTTGGCGTCGCCCATCTGGGATGCGACGGTGCGCTTCCAGATCAGCTCGTACAGGCGGAACTCGTCGCCGGAGAGGAGCTTGGCCACCTGTGCCGGGGTGCGGAAGGAGTCACCGGCGGGGCGGATGGCCTCGTGGGCTTCCTGCGCGTTTGCCGCCTTGCTGGTGTAGACCCGGGGCGACGCGGGGATATACTCCGGGCCGTACAGCTCGGAAGCCTGGCGGCGGGCAGCGGTGACGGCTTCGTCGCTCAGCGCGGAGGAGTCGGTACGCATATAAGTGATGTAGCCGTTTTCATACAGGCGCTGGGCGACTTGCATGGTGCTCTTTGACGTAAACCGCAGCTTGCGGCCGGCTTCCTGCTGCAGCGTGGACGTGGTGAACGGCGCGGCCGGGCGGCGGGTATACGGCTTGGTATCCACGGATCGGACGCGGAAGTCCGCATCCTGGAGGCCCGCGGCCAGGGACGTGGCGAGTTCCTCGCTGAGGTGGGCGGCGTTGCGGGCGGTGAGTTCGCCGTCGTCGTTAAAGTCGCGGCCGCTGGCCACCTTGGCGCCGTCAACGGCAGCCAGTTTCGCCTTGAAGGAGGCGGTGCCGGCGCCGAACTGGCCGGTCAGGTCCCAGTAGGACGCGGCCTTGAACGCCATGCGTTCGCGTTCGCGGTCCACCACCATGCGGGTGACCACTGACTGGACGCGCCCGGCGGACAGGCCGCGGGCCACCTTGCGCCAGAGTACCGGCGAGATTTCGTAGCCGTAGAGGCGGTCCAGGACGCGGCGGGTTTCCTGCGCGTCCACCAGGGCCGTATCAACATCGCGCAGGTTGTCCATGGCGCGGTGGATGGCTTCCTTGGTGATTTCGCCGAACGTCATCCGGTATACCGGGACCTTGGGCTTCAGGACCTCCAGCAGGTGCCACGCGATGGCCTCGCCCTCGCGGTCCCCATCGGTTGCGAGGTAGAGGGCGTCGGCATCCTTGAGCGCCGCCTTCAGCTCGGTGACCTTCTTCCGCTTGTCCGCAGACACCACGTAATAGGGCTTGAAGTCGTTTTCGATGTCGACGGCGAACTTGCCCACCGAGGTCTTCTTCAGTTCCGCGGGAAGCTCGGATGGCTGCGGCAGGTCGCGGATGTGACCGATGGAGGCCTCTACGATGAAGCCTTCGCCGAGGTATTTGGCGATGGTCTTGCTCTTGGCCGGAGACTCCACAATCACGAGTTTTTTGCCGGTTTTGGCCTTGCTTGGCACGGTGCTCCTACAGAAAAAGGTTGCTCGGGCAGATGAGCCCATACTCGCCTAGTTCACCATATTTTGGCCGAGGATGCGCATTCATGTGGAAAACGTCCGGGTCCGCAGGGCGGTTTCCGGCCCCGGTTTCAACGTTATCCACAGCCTCCGGAATCCCGCTTATTCGGCCGGCAGCAGGAATCCGTCGCGGACCAGATTGCCTGCCTCGGTGAGCAGCCCGGCCCGGAAGGCGTCGCCGTCGAACCCGTCCTCCCCGGCCAGGCTCCCACCCAGCAGTGCGGCCAGGGCGCCGATGATCTGCGCGACGGAGAGGTCGCCGTCGCACGCGGAGACGAACCCGGCCAGTTCCGTGCTGAGTAGGTTGGTCCGACGCAGCCCGGCACCCTGGCGGAGCAGGATCACGCCCGGATGCTCCGCGCCGGGGCGCTGGTGGCGTTCCTCCGTGACGTCGTCCGCCACGATCAGGTGCGCGTCCGCCAGGTCGTTCAGGGCAAGCCAGTCGGAACGCTCGACGGCGGCCCCCAGGTGCGGTCCCACCGGCTGTTCGATGGGGTACGTGATTTCCTCGAAGCGGCTGATGGCGCCGGCGGACCCGGCGGCAGGCCGCCGGAGCCAGATCATCCCGAAGCCGATCCCCTCCACGTCCCGGGCGGCGAAGTCCGCGAGGTACGCCGCGTACGCGTCCCGGTAGTGCTGCCGGTCGCGGGATTCGGAGGCGTCCTGCAGCCACGTTTCGGCGTACTGTTCGGGGCCCACCTGCTCGCGCTGGATGAACCAGGCATCCGTGCCCGGGCTGATCCAGCTTTGCGGCCGCTGGTGCCACGCTGTTCCCGCCGGGATTTCCCAGTTGCCGAGCAGCTGGGCGGTGCCGCCAGGGGCCAGGACGCCGGGCAGGGCGGCTATGAGGGAGGACACAATCTCGTCCCCGGGCAGGCCGCCGTCGCGGTAGGTGAACTGCCCGGACGCCGCTTCACCGGATGTCCGCGGCGTGATCACAAACGGCGGGTTGGACACCACCAGCTCGAACTCCTCCCCGGCCACGGGATCCAGCAGCGACCCCAGCCGCAGGGTCACCCGGTTTTCCAGGCGAGCGGGATCCAGCAGCAGCGCTTCGGCATTCAGGAGCAGGTTGAACCGGGTGAACGCGAGGGCACGTTCGGAGATGTCCGTGGCCGTGACATGCTCGGCATGGTGCAGCAGGTGGAAGGACTGGATTCCGCAGCCCGTCCCCAAGTCCAGCGCCTTGGCTACGTGCCGGCGGACGGTGGTCTGCACCAGCGTGGTGGACGCCTGCCCGATCCCCAGCACATGGTCGTGCCGCAGGACCCCGGCCTGCTGGTGCGCGGCGAGGTCGCTGGCTACCCAGAGTTCGGCGCCGCCACTGCCGTCTTCGTTAGCATCCCAGCCGTACGGACGCAGGTCCGCCTTGGCCTGCAGCAGTTGGGTGCCGGACAGATCGGTGCCGGGCTGCTCAAAGCCGGGCACGGGCTCCAGCAACCCCAGCTCCACCAAGCCGTCGGCCCGGATCCCCGACAGGGCGGCGTCGAGCGTTGCCCGCGCCTGCGGTTCCGCCAGGAGCCAGAGGCGAACGACGGCGGCGAGCGCCGCCGTTGCTGATCCGCCGCCGGCGGGCGAACCATGGGCGGCACTTTCGGTGGCCAGCAGGGCCGGGATGATCTGGTCGCGGTTGAGCGCGTTGTAGGCTGACTCACCCAGCAGCCCGGCCACGCCGTCGAGCGTGTAGTCCACCGCGCGCAAGTCGGCGGCGAGCGCCCTCAGCAGCCCGGAGCGGTCGCTGCGCGGCGCGTCGGGGGTGTTGCCGGCAAGGAAGAGCGTGGAATCAGTCACCGCCCAAGTCTATTGGCGGGCGGCGCTTCCCCCGGCGGCTACAGGTTCGCTTCCGCGTAGATCCTCAGGGCATCCCGGACGAAGCCTGAGCCATCAGTGCCGCCGTAGTTCTTGGCGAACCGCGGGTCCGCGACGTACATCTCGCCGAGGCCCATGACGTACTCCTTAACATCGCCCCTGCCGCCCACACCTGCGCCACCCCCGCGGGCATCCGACGCTGGAGTGCCGGGGATGCCGGTCAGCCATGCGACGTGCCGTTGTGCAAGGGCCTGGGCTTCCGCGCTATCCGGCGCGATGCCGGCCGTGGCCGCGGCGGTCCAGTCCTCGCCCAACTGCTGTGATCGCTGCTTCCAGGCGGACTTCTGATCGGCGCCCATGCTGCGCCACCACGAATCCCCCTTCGCATACGAGTCCTTGCCCCACCGCTCTTCGACCTCGTCCTTGTACTGCGTGTGGTCGAAACCGTTGAACATGTCTTCCGCCAGGATTTCGCCGCCTCCTTTCACTGCGTTGATGGTTTGGGTGACTGACGCGATCTGCCGCGCCAGCCTGTCCTGTTCCTGCCTCAGCCATTCGAGATGGCCGGTGAGCGCCTTCGCGGCGTCCGTTTCGGCGTCGAGCACCTGGCTGATCACCGGCAGCCCGAGCCCCAGTCCACGCAGGAGCAGGATGCGCTGAAGCTGCACCAGGGCCGCCTGGTTGTAGTAGCGGTAGCCGTTGGTGCCGGTGCGGCTCGGTTTGAGCAGGCCGATGTCGTCGTAATACCGCAGCGTCCTGCTGGTGGTGCCGGCGATCCGGGCAATGTCCTGGATGGACCAGTCCATCTGCTCCTCCTTGCGCTGTTTGTTCTGGAGCCTGACTGTGGGTCCCGGCTGACATTTCCACGATAGATGTTGACGTAGCGTCAAGCTCAAGGGCCTCGGATCACCGAACATCAGGGCCTCCGGGTAAGTTTGAAGCATGGCTCTCTTTCCCACCTCCATGCCGCGCGCCCTGACCGCAGTGGCCGCCGCCGCCGTCGTTCTGGCCGTTTCCGGCTGTGCACAGCAGCTTTCGGTGGAGAACGCCGATGTACCCGCGTGGAAGGCCACGGCGATGCCCTCGGCCACCGGCATCGTGACCGAAGACGCGGGCAAGATCCTCAACGCCCGGCCCGTGGACCACACCCAGAATGTACCGGCAGGGAAGTACACGCTGACGCTGGTCTGTGAAGGCGGCGGTAAAGCTTTCCTCGCCGTGCGGTCCGGCGGCAAACAACTATTGGACCTCGGAGCGGCCTGCTACGGAACGCCCGAGACGACGAAAATCAGCCTCACGGAAACCGGGCCGCTGGAGCTCAGCGCCTCCAGCCTGGACGCACCGCTAATCTACGCGTACCAAGTGGTGGCCGGATAGTTCCCGACAACCTTCCCTACTTTAAGTAGGGGACGCTTCCCCGGTCCGGCTGGTGCTCCCGGCGTTACAGTCGGCCTATGCCCGCACTAAAGGGAGCGGCTCCGCGTCGTCTTTCTGCTTTTCTTCCGGGCCATCGCCTGTCCGGGAAGGGTTCCCTGCGTACCCGGCCGGTCATCGCCGTCGTGCTTTCGGCGGCGGCCGCCCTGCTGGCCGGCGCTGCACTGGCGGGGTGCGAATACAGCTACGACGACGGCTGGCAGCCTGCGCTCAACGACACCCTGGCCGCGCCCGCCGTCACCGACCCGGCTTTTGCCACCGATCCGTGGCAGAACGATCCCGTCGACGAGGCTGGCCTTGAAGCCTGGCTGGAGTCGGTCCAGCTCGGAACCGGGCTGCAGGTCGCGCACCGGGGCTACGGCCTGCTGCGCGCGGAGGAAATCCGGACCGAGATCGTGCCCAGCCTGTCGCCCGGAACGTACGTCTTAACGCTGGCATGCCGCAGCCAGCGGCCGGTCACCTTTACTGTCAGCAACGGCGAGTACACCATGCTGCACCTCAGCCTGCGTTGCGGCTCGACGCGGCAAAACGTGATTTACATGTCGGAGGAAACGGTGCTGACGTTCCGGGTGGAAGCTGGGTCAGAGGCTAATTACGCATACCGGCTGATCTGGCTTTGAGCCTCTGCCGCCGCAGGCCTGGCGCTACAGGATCCCGTGAACGCTTCGCTCAGGCAGCGCAGCCTTCAGGGCAGCGCAGCGTCTCCGGGCTGGCCGCGCACTCGGCGCAGTTCAACGTGAGGGTGCGGCAGCTGAGGTTGGAGCAATTCTCGAACTTGCTGGTGGGTGCGGCGCAGCGGACACATTCGCCGATGGTTTTTGCGTCCTCGCTGAACTCCAGGTGCATTCGCTTGTCGAAAACGTAGAGCGAGCCTTCCCACAGGCCCTGGTCCTTGAACCTTTCGCCGTAACGGACAATGCCGCCGTCGAGCTGGTAGACGTGCTTGAAGCCGCGGTTCACCATCAGGCTGGAGAGCACTTCGCAGCGGATCCCGCCCGTGCAGTACGTGACCACAGGTTTGTCCTTGAGGGCGTCGTACTTGCCGGAATCGAGTTCCTTGATGAAATCGTGCGTGGTGGCCACATCGGGAACGATCGCGTCCTTGAACTTACCGATCTGGGCCTCGAAGGCGTTGCGGCCGTCAAAGAACACCACATCCTCCCCGGCCTGCTTCCTGGCTTCCACCAGTTCGTGCAGCGCTTCGGGTTGGAGGTGCGTGCCGCCGCCCACCACGCCGTCCGCATCGACCTTGAGTTCGCCGGGGGCGCCGAAGGAGACAATCTCGTCCCGCACCTTGACGCTCAGCCGCGGGAAATCGTCGGCGCCCCCGTCGGACCATTTCACGTCGATGCCGTGGAAGCCCTTGTACTCGCGCGTGGTCTTCACATACTGCTTGACGGCGCCGATCTCGCCGCCCACCGTGGCGTTGATGCCGTCCTTGGAAATCAGGATGCGTCCTGTCAGCCCAAGTTTCTCGCAGAGGGCGCGTTGCCAGAGCCGCACCGCGTCCGGATCAGTGATGGGGGTAAAGCCGTAAAAGAGCACAATTCGGTTCAAAGCCACGTATTTAAGGGTACTGGGTTTGCCAGGCACTGGCCTGCCTGTCCGCTACGGGTGGCCTGGCCCCGCTGCGGCGGCGGCGTCGCATCTGTTCAGGGCGGTTTCGGCCGCCCGGTGGCCGACGACGGCGACGGCGACGGCGAACGACGAACGGCACCGCGGCGGCCGTGACGGCGGCCCCGCACGCACCGGCGCCACACTTAACCGCCCCGCGCTGCCGCGCCGTCACCCACCAGCCGTGACACTCGGGGTGGCGCTGGCCAGGAGGAACTGAACGCGGACGGAACGTTCATGGCTTCGGGGGATTCCGCCCGTCTGGTCTGGTCACGATTGCATAAGCAAGCACGGTCCCGGCAGCGAACCCCTGTTGCTTGTGACGGGGCTGGAATACCCTCATCACATGAGTCCGGACGCCATGGTTGAAGACATCACACACCTTCTTGCGGTCTGGGTAACTGGTTGGGCCGGTTGCCGCGGGTACCAAACATCAACTGAAGGCCGATTCCCCGCTGCACTGCGGGCCGACACCACCGGAGAATGGGAGTACTTCTCCCACGACCCTTCCGAGGACGAGTTCGCGGCCTTGGCAGCAAAGACCGCGGATGCCCCTACCCGGATACTGACCATCCTGACCAACGACGTCCTCCGGTATACCCAGCTGGCCGGGAAGCACGGGCTCAACATCACGTCCGCGTCGCAGGCCATGATGATCGTGGACATGGAAACCCAGGACACCGAGGATCCCTGGCTATCGGATGACGACCTGAACCTGGTCACCTCCGAACTGGACGGCGTCCACCATGCCGTAGTCCGCTCCGGCGACTCCGTGGCGGCCAGTGGCCGGGTACGTGTGGTGGGTGCGACCGCGGTTTTCGACAAGATTGTGGTCCAGCCCGCGTTCCAGCGCCGTGGCCTGGGCAGCTTCATCATGAAGGCCCTCGCGGCGCAGGCCATTGGCCCGGATGTGGAGAACGGCCTGCTGCTGGCTTCACTGGACGGCCAAAAACTGTATTCCCACCTGGGTTGGGCCACAGTCTGCCGTGTCCTGATGCTGTCCACCTCCGATGAGGGTGCGGACCTTTCCGTGGGCTGATTTTTCCGCGGATGAAAGAATGTTGGGGTGAACCCCCATGACTCGCTGATCCCGTTGCTGGGCCGCGGTTCGGACCCGGAGCAGCTCCGTCATGTCCGCACCATCCCCGCGCGCCAGGCGGTCCACGAACCGTGGCCGGGCTGGGCCCACCCCGATCTCGTGGCCGCCTATGGTTCTCTGGGCATCCACGAGCCCTACCGGCACCAGATCCAGGCCGCCGATCTTGCCCACGGGGGCGAGCACGTGGTGATTGCCACCGGTACCGCCTCCGGAAAATCCCTTGCCTACCAGCTGCCGGCTCTGGACGCCATCCACCGTTCCGAACTGCGGGTGCTGTCCGAGCCCGGAAAAATCCACGACGACGGCGCCGTGACGCTTTATCTCTCCCCCACCAAGGCGCTCGCCGCCGACCAGCTCGCCGCCATCCGTTCCTTGAATCTGTCCACTGTGCGCGCGGAGACATACGACGGCGACACCGACCCAGCGTCCCGGCGGTGGATCAGGGACCACGCCAACTTCATTCTGGCGAATCCGGACATGCTGCACTTCGGCATCCTGCCCAACCATGCGTGGTGGGCCAGCTTCTTCCGACGGCTGCGGTACGTGATTGTGGATGAAGCGCACAGCTACCGGGGCGTGTTCGGCTCGCACGTGGCCAACCTGATGCGCCGGCTGCGCCGCATCTGTGCGTACTACGGCGCCGGGACCTCCCACCCTGGCCCGGTGTTCATTGCGGCCTCTGCCACGGCCTCGGAGCCGGGGACGTCCTTCGGGCGCCTGATCGGCGCGCCGGTCCGGACCGTTGCCGAGGACAGCTCGCCGCATGGTTCCACCACGGTTGCGTTCTGGGAACCCGCTTTGACGGACCTCAAGGGCGAGAACGGGGCCAGGGAGCGGCGGACTGCCGTTGCTGAAACGGCCGATCTGTTGGCGAACCTGGTCTCGTCCAGGATCCGGACCATCGCCTTTATCAAGTCCCGGCGCGGCGCGGAGACCATAGCGTCCATCACCAAGCGCCTCCTGGAGGAGGTGGACCCCAGCCTTCCGCAACGTGTGGCCGCCTACCGGTCCGGCTACCTGCCGGAGGAGCGGCGCGCCCTCGAAAAGGCCCTCCGCTCCGGCGAGCTCCTGGGCGTCTCCAGTACGTCCGCACTGGAACTTGGGATCGACATCTCCGGACTGGACGCGGTGCTGGTGGCCGGCTGGCCAGGAACGCGCGCCTCGCTGTTCCAGCAGATCGGCCGCGCCGGACGCGCCGGCCAGGACGCCATCGCCGCCTTCGTAGCCAGCGATGATCCGCTGGACACCTACCTGGTGAACCATCCGGAGGCGATCTTCGACGTCTCCGTCGAGGCCACGGTGTTTGATCCCTCCAATCCGTATGTGCTGGGGCCGCACCTTTGTGCTGCCGCCGCGGAGCTCCCCCTCGGGGTGGCCGAGCTCGGCCTCTTCGGCGGCACCACCGAAAAGCTGCTGGGCCAGCTGGTGGCCCAGGGCTACCTGCGCCGCCGGCCGGCCGGCTGGTTCTGGACCCACTCCCAGAGCGCTGCCGCGATGGTGAACCTCCGGGCCGACGGCGGCGGACCAGTGAGCATCGTGGACGCGGACACCGGCTCCCTGCTGGGGACCATGGACTCGCCACAGACGCATTACCAGGCCCACACCGGGGCCGTTTACGTCCACCAGGGCGACAGCTACGTGGTGGAGGACCTGAACGAGGACGACCACTGCGTGGTGGTCCGCCGTGCCAACCCCGATTACTACACCACCGCCCGGGACGTCACCCAGATCGAGGTGCTCGAAACCCAGCGGACCGCCCAGTGGGGCGGCGTCGCTGTGCACTTCGGTGACGTCAAAGTGACAACCCAAGTGGTCTCCTTCCAGCGCAAGGCCCTGATATCCAACGAAATCCTGGGCGAGGAGCCCTTGGAGCTGGGAGCCCGGGACCTCTTCACCAAGGCTGTCTGGTTCGTGGTGGACAACCGTTCGCTGACCGGTGCCGGGCTGGACGAGGCACAGTTCCCGGGAGCCCTTCATGCCGCGGAACACGCAGCGATCGGGCTGCTGCCGCTTGTGGCTTCCAGTGACCGCTGGGATATCGGCGGTGTGTCCACGGCCATCCACGCTGACACCGGACTGCCCACCATCTTTGTGTACGACGGGCACCCCGGCGGCGCGGGCTTCGCCGAGCGCGGTTTCGACAAGGCGAAAGTCTGGCTCTCGGCGACGCGGGACGCCATCAACGCTTGTGAGTGTGAGTCAGGCTGCCCGTCCTGCGTCCAGTCCCCCAAATGCGGGAACAAGAACAATCCCCTGGACAAGGCTGCGGCCATCACGCTCATCAACGTCCTGCTCAAAGATGCGAGCGAGGCACCTTCCCGGAATGTGGAACTTCTGCCCCCGGCGGAACGCGCCCTCAATCCGGCGGCGGCTCACGGCGGCGGTCCGGCCCGCGCATGACCGCTGGCGGCACCGAGCATAGTCCGCGCAGTGAGCTGGGTCCGGACCTCGACGGTCTGCCCTGCCCCTTCCGTGCAGGTGACGAGGACGGCGTCATGCCGCGCTGCCACGTCGGCGGCCACGGTGCAGGGATCCCCCGGGGTCAGCCCGCGCAGGGCATCTGCCCCGGCGAGCGCAGCAAGGTCCGCCGCTGCAGCCGCACGGCTGGCCATCACCGCCGACTGGGCCAGGAGGAGCAAGAGGGCCATAGCCATGATGACCACCAGTGCGAGCCCAGCCGCCAGGACCGTTCCCGAGCCACGCTCCGGGTGGTCCCGGCACTGGCCGCTCATGCAGCACCGCTGGTCAGTTGCGTTAACCGCTCTGATGGCACGCCTTGGTGCGGCACGTGGCGGCCGGCCACCAGGAGCCGGGGTGGCGCCGCCAGTGACGGTGGCACCGCCAACGGCGGTGGCGCAGCCAGTGGCGGTGACGTGCGTGCGGCCGCAACCTGATCCAACGGGCGGGGCGGAACACCGGATGACATCGGCGTTTCGCTCCGGGCCGCGGCCTTCGCCGTCAGCGTCCAGGGCACCGTAACTCCCAGTGGGCCGCCGACCCTGTCCGCCACCGTGACGCTCAGCCACTCGCCGTCGGCCGCCACCGACGCAGTGGCCGATTTTCCCGCCAACGTCCTGACAATTCCCTCCACTGCGGCTAGGTCGTCACCGCGGGCCAATGCTCTGGCGCCGGCGTGGGCTGCCTCTTCGAGCCTGAGCTGGGTGACGCCGGCGGCGGCCCCGGACAGGCACAAAGCGAGCAACAGCAGGACAGCCGGCAGCACCACGGCGAACTCAGCCGTCACTGCGCCGTGGGCGTTCCCCGGCCCACGGCTGCCGCGACGGAGTGAAGCAACCTTCCGCATCCCCTCACCCTCCCGCCCGGTGTCCGGGTGCAGGGCCGCCGGCGTCAGGATCACGGCAAGGCCAGCGCCGTGCGGATGAGGTTCAAAAGGAACCCTCGTACTTCGTCGCTGCGCAGAATGAAGACGAGGAGTCCGGCGAACCCCACCGCGGCCAAGGTGGCGATCGCGTATTCGGCCGTGGCCATCCCGGCTTCCGAAGCGGAGGGGCGGCGCCTGCGGTTCTTCCGTCCGGTGGCACCCGGGTAAAGCTCCACCACGTTGCCGTTATGTTCGGCTGGCGCTTTCAGGTGCGGCCCATCCCCGGTGCCCGACGGTCCAGTGGTAGCCTCCGGTACAGCGGCGGCAAGAGCGTTTTGGCTGGTCATGATCATGGTTCCCTTCTGCAGTCCGGCCGAGTTGCCGGTTGCTTCGACTCTTCCCGGGTTCGATCGGGGCCGTAAGGGCGAACCTGCCCCAAGTGGAAAACCCCGCCTTTCAGCGGCCTGTGGAGGAAAGGACCGGAAAAGAGCCGGCATTGGCGACGGGCCGATGCCGGGCCTCGCACATCGTCGGCTTCACGCCGGACTCAGGTTCCGGCGGGCACCAGGGCGAGAAGAACCGGGACCACACCGAGGCAGATGAAGGCCGGCAGCGAACACAGGCCCAGCGGGATGACCAGCTTTACGCCCAGGGACGCTGCGCGCTTCTCTGCGGCCCGGAACCTCTCCCGGCGCAGCCTGGCGGCCTGGGCATACAGGATGGCCGACGACGGCGCGCCGGTCAGCGCAGCAAACCCGAGTGCATCGCGCAACTCCAGGATCTCCGGAAGCCGGACTTCGGAGCTGCGCCAGGCTGTCTCCCAGTCGGCTCCGATGGCGAGCGCTGAAACCACCGGGCGCAACGCCTTACTGTAGTCCTGGGACGAAGAAGCCGCGACAAGTTCCAGGGATCGTCCAATCCCTGATCCTGCATCCAGCATCGCGGCCACGAGGTCCAGCATCATGGCGGTGTCGCGCAATCCGGCTACACCCTCAGCGCCGCTCGCCCCTCCAGGGGCGGCCCGCGGACTCGGGATACCTGGCTGGTTGCCCGGTCCCCCGCTCACCCTCAGCAACCGGTGCCGTACCCGGCCTGACTGTGAAAAGGCCAGGCACGAAACGGCGATCAGCACAACGACGAGTGCCACTCCGGGCACCAGTGCATCCGTCACGGCGCGGCCCCAGCGGCGGCGTGGACCAGGCGGGCCGACCAGATTCGCCCGGCGACTGTCAGGGCCACCCCTGCCGCGAGCACCGCCATACCCAGCGGCGTCCCGAACAGTATCGCCAGCGGATCAACACCCAGCGCCATGCCCAGCCCCAACCCCAGTACTGGAAGCCAGGTCAGGAGACTCACAGTCGCCTTTGGGCCGGCCAAGGCCGTCTGTCTTGCCGCCTCAGCGTCATCTTCCACCTCCAACTGGGCTGCAAACCGCGCCAGGACATCAGCCAACGGACAGCCGCTGGCTTCGGCGATGTCAAAGCACGCGGCCAGCTCCAGCCAGGTCTGCTGCTCCCTGCCGGCAGTGCGCAAAAATGCTGCCGGGGCGGATTTCCTGATCGCCTCAGACACCGGCAGGCCCCTGAATGCGGCGGCCCGGACGGCGCCAAGCATCAGCAGGGAACCCGGGCTTAGGCTCGGGCCGTTCCGCCCGGGCTTTGACGCCTTTGATGGATCCGCCGGTCCGGCACTTTCCTCCGGCTGGCGTGAACCTGCTTCCGACCGGCCCTGGTGGACCAGCCACAATTCGTCCCACAGCCACGCTGGCGTGCGCCCACCCTTCAGCAACGCCGCCAGCTGCTGGACCACCAAGGTCAGGGAAAGCTGGCCCCCCTGCTGTCCGGCACGACGCACCTTCCGCCACGGAGCGCCGAGGGTGAAGCGCGGCCCGGAGCGGCCCGGTCCGGCGTCACCGTGCAGTGCACTGGGCCCACCGGAGCGGCCCGGTCCGGTGCTCCCCACGGCCCGCCGAAAACGGCCCGCGGCGCCACCGGGTGGCCTGAGCAGCAGGAGCACGACCGCGGCGAGAATCCCGGCCAGCATCCCCGTCATGCCGCTGCACCCAGTTCAGCAGACAGCCCCAGCCGCTCACTCAGCGATTCCCAGGCGGGACCCGCGGACGGCCGGCCACGCCGGGTCAGGAGCGCCGGAACCACAACGAGTCCGGCAGGCCCGTCCTGCACCACACCCACACAGGCCACATAACGCCCTTGGCGGGACCGCTCCACGTGGACCACCACGTCCAGCGCACTGGCTGCCTGAAGCCGGACAGCGTCCTGGCCAAGGCCTGCGAGAGCGCCCAGAGCTGTCAACCGCGCGGGGACGGCAGTGGCAGCATTCGCGTGGATGGTTCCGCCGCCGCCCGTATGACCGGTATTCATGGCAGTGAGGAGTTCCCGGACCTCGGCGCCGCGGCATTCCCCCACCACCAGCCGGTCCGGGCGCATCCGGAGTGCCTGCCGAACGAGATCGCCCAGATCCACTTCACCGCCGCCCTCCAGGTTTCCGTGCCGGGACTCCAGCGAAACAATGTGCGGATGGACGGGGTTCAGTTCGGAGGCGTCCTCAATCAGGACCAGCCGTTCGGCCGGTGAGCACAGCCCCAGCAGGGTGGAGAGCAGCGTGGTCTTTCCCGAACCCGTGGCTCCGCTGATGAGGAAGCTCAGGCGGTGCTGGACAATGCGTTCCAGAACTTCGTGCACCACGCCGCCGAACATGCCGCCGGACCGGAGTTCGTCCATGCTGAAGACCTGCTCGCGCCGTATCCTCACACTCAGCAGGGTGCCTGCTGTGGAAATCGGGGGCAGGACGGCATGCACGCGGTAACCGCCGTCGAGCCTGACATCAACGCACGGGGACCCGTCATCGAGCCGCCGGCCGCCGGCCGCCACGAGCCGTGAGGCAAGGGCCCTCACCTGGGCCTCGTTGGCGAAGGACACGCCGGCCGGTTCGATGCCCCTTCCCCGGTCGATCCACACCGAGTCCGGGGCATTCACAAAGATGTCGGTGACTTGGATATCGCGGGTCAGTTCCTGGAGGGGGCCGAGCCCGTTCAATTCGGCGCTGATCCGCTCGACGGCGGCGAGGGAGCCTGCAGTCCCAAGCAGCCGCCCGGTGGCCTGGACCGCTGCGGCAACACGGGACGCCGTGACCGGCCCGGCATCGGCCATGACTGATTCGCGGACCGTTTCCAGCAGTGCCGAATCAACACCGCGCGGATCCAGGACCCGGACCTGCCGGCGGCGTGGTCCGGTCAGCTGGCCCGAAGGAACCGGCACCGCCGGGGTCGGCGGCGGGTCAGGCCGCCTCGCACTCACGGCAGGTCTCCGGCAAGGATGTCGCCATCCAACAGATCGAGCACCGACGCGGCGAAGTGCCTGACGCTGCGCCGCTTGCCCAGATCGAGCAGCCGTCCGTTCTCCCCGGCCGCAGTGACGCCGCGCAGCTCAGGAACCCAGCCCTGGACCGGCAGCCCGACCGCGTCAGCTATCAGTCCCGCGTCCAGCGCGGCACCGGACTTGCCCCGGACCAGCAGCGCCGCCTCAACCGGCGGAAGTTCATGGAGCAGCCGGGCCGTAGCCACCGCAGCCTTCAACTGTGCCGGGACAACCACCAGAATGCGGTCACAGTCCCAGGCAAACTTGTGTAGTGGTTCTGCACCGCGGCCGATGTCCACCACCACCAGTTCATAGCCGCGCCGGGCAGCGTCCAGCACGCCACCCGTGGCAGTGGCGTCCACAGGAGCCTGACGATCGCGGCTGCCGGGCCAGGACAGGAACGAAAATCCGCCGGCGACCGGCAGGGAATCGGCGAGCTGCTCAGGATCGATGCTGCCGCTCGCGTCGGACAGGTCAGGCCACCGCAACCCCGGCACCTCTTCGGCGGCCAGCGCCAGTTCCAGCCCACCACCCCAGGGGTCCCCATCAACGAGCAATACGCGGACGCCCAGCCCGGCTGCGGCCTGGGCGATCCAGATGGCGGAGGTGGTGGAACCGGCCCCGCCGCAGCCGCCTGTCACGCCGAGGACGAGGCCGCCGGCTTCGGGCGAACGCGACCTGCTCAGGTACTCGGCCAGCCAGGCCGAGGCATCAGGAAGCACTGCCACCCGCTCGGCACCAAGAGCGGCGGCCAGGTGCCAAAGACTGTCGCCTTCCCCATTCAGGCCCACCAGCACTGCTGGTGCCCGGCGCCTCGGAGGCAGCTCACGGACGTCGCTCCCCACCAGCACGGCGGCTGCGGTGTCCCAGTACTTGGCCGCCTCCGCGACGTCCGCGACCACCCGCAACTGGCCGCCGGCGGCGGCCACGATCTGCTCCACCTCACCCTGAAGAAAGTCGTAGTCAGTGACCAGCAGCACCTCGGTGGCAGCAGAGTCCGGCAACCACGCCCCGGCACCGGATGCAGCTCCACCGCGAGGGGATGGCCGGGCACGGGACAGCTGGGACGATGGCTGCTCGGAAGGGGACGGCGATAGCTGGTGCCTGCTCATGCAGCAACTCTCCATCGCACCCGGTCAGGGAAACAGTGGCGGGCCGCGCTATGTGGACAACTACTGCTTCCCGTATTTTCGGTGGACGGCCTGCTTGCTGACCACAAGGCACAGAGCGATCGCTGCGATGCCACCAACGTCTTCATCCGTTCCACCTCCATGCCGTCAACATAAGGTGACGCCGATTGTGGCACAGCTACCGGCCCGGCCGGCGAAGCTCGGCCGCCCGATCCGTCCACCGTGCCAGCGCCGTCGGCCGCCCGCGCCGTCAGCCCGGGCCTCCGCCACAAGGCAGAATTGAACCTATGTACCTGCTGCTCGCCGCCCACTCACACGGCGCAGCCCTCCAGCAGGTCACCCAGGCGGGCGACCCCCACCCGGACCGCCCCGAACCGCGGCTGATCAGCGCAAGCGAGCTGCCCGGCGTCGTACGCCACCTCGAGACCCGGCCCCGCGAGGCACCGCCGCGCTGGATCTGGCACCGCACGCAGGACTGGTACCCCGCGCTGCTGGCAGCGGGTGTGGAACTGGACCGCTGCTATGACCTCAGCCTGTGCGGCACCATCCTGGCGCATTCGCAGTTCACGGCCCACACCGAGTACGCCCTGAACGCCGAAAAGGTCACGCTGGACGATCCCCAGGAACCGCCCCGCGGCCTCCAGCCGCCGGCCCCGCCCGCGGAGCAGGGCGCCCTGTTCGAGGACCTCCGGCACCGGTCGCCGCGCCATACCCTGGCGGAACTGCGCACCGAA
This sequence comes from Arthrobacter sp. UYCo732, assembly GCF_040547265.1. Lineage (NCBI taxonomy): Bacteria > Bacillati > Actinomycetota > Actinomycetes > Micrococcales > Micrococcaceae > Arthrobacter > Arthrobacter sp. UYCo732. The sequence continues at coordinate 57,735 of NZ_JBEPPJ010000022.1, forward strand.
TACGCCGCCCAGCAGGCGGCGCTGGCCTCCGCCGCCCCGGAGGAGAACAAGCGGAAGCGGCTGCAACTGCTGCTTGCCGCCGAGTCCGCCGGGGCCATGATCGCTGCCGAGATGCAGCACAGCGGCGTCCCCTGGCGGGCGGACCTGCACGAGCAGATCCTGGCCGATTATCTGGGACCGCGACCGGCTTCGGGCCACCGGCCAGCGAAGCTTGAAGCCCTGAACACCGAACTCCGGTCCCGCCTGAACTCCCCCGCACTGAACCCCGATTCGCCGCAGGAACTGATGCGTGCCCTGCACCGCAACGGCATCGAGGTCAAAAGCACCCGGCAGTGGGAGCTGATGGAGTCGAACCATCCCGCCATCGAACCGCTCCTCGCCTACAAAAAACTGTCCCGCCTGCACACCGCCAACGGGTGGGCCTGGCTGGACGCATGGGTGAAAAACGGCCGCTTCCAGCCCGAGTACGTGGTGGGCGGGGTGGTGTCCGGGCGCTGGGCCTCGCGGGGCGGCGGCGCCCTGCAGATTCCGCGCCAGGTCCGCGGTGCGGTCCACGCCGATCCCGGCCACAAGCTCATCGTCGCGGACGCGGCCCAACTGGAGCCGCGGGTGCTGGTGGCGCTCGCCCAGGATGCCAAAATGGCTGCGTCCGCGCGCGACAAGGACCTCTACGCGGGCATCGCCGCGCAAGGATTCGGCGGCGACCGCGGCAAGGCGAAGATGGCCCTGCTGGGGGCCATGTACGGCGCCACGACAGGTGAATCCGGACGGCTGATGCCGCAGCTGGCCCGCACCTACCCGCGGGCCGTGGGCTTTGTGGAGCAGGCGGCGCGCGACGGCGAGGCAGGCGGTACCGTGACCACGCGGCTGGGCCGCAGCAGCCCACCGCCGTCGGAACACTGGTTCCGGAGCCAGCAATCGGCCACCGCGGAGGAACAGCGACGCGCAGAATCGATCGCCCGCTCCCGCGGCCGCTTTACCCGCAACTTCGTGGTCCAGGGATCGGCCGCCGACTGGGCTGCGTGCTGGCTGGCGGAATTACGACGGCGGCTGCGCGCGTTGCGTGCCGACGGTTCTGTTCAGGCGGAACTCGTTTTTTTCCTGCACGACGAAGTGATGGTCCACGCCCCCGAGGCCGGCGTGGCGGCCTGTATCCGCGCCATCGAGGAAGCAGCCGCCGCGGCGAAGGAACTCCTGTTCGGACCCATCCCGGTGGAATTCCCGGTCAGCGTGGCCGTGGTGGACTCCTACGACAACGCCAAGTAGCCGAAAGTAACTTACCCGGCAGTAGCTCGCCAGATCCCCTTGGCCGCGTTAGAGTAAGTGGTTCCGGGCGCCGAACGCCCGGCAACATATGCAATGGCGCATACTACAGGGGGAGGTCCGGCTCATGCCCGGAAAGTTTGAAATACATCGAGTAGGCCACGAAGCGTATCGGTTCAGGCTCACCGATAAAAACGGTAAGGTTGTGGCCGTTTCGCCCGACTTCCCGCACCTCAGTGCCCTGAAAGACGGCATCAAGGCCTTACGGGAAAATGCGGCCACCGGCGTTGTGGTGGATCTGCGCCAGAAACCGCCCAGCAGCTAGGCGCGAAGCTGGGCCGGGCCGCTGCGGACTAGAAAGCCACCTCGCGCACGCGGGTCCGGTCCCATGGAACGGCCCAGCCCAGCTGCTCGAAGAGTCCATCGAGGATGATCCCGGTGAAGCCCCAAACCAGCACGCCGCAGACGGCGAAGCCGGGGCTACTGAAGATCCTGCCGTCCCGGCGGACGGTGGCCGTCACCCGGTTGGCCGGGTCCAGGAGGTCACGGACCGGGATCCGGAAGACCTGGGCGGATTCGCCGTAGTCCACCACGCGCACGGGCGACGGCGCCGCCCACCATCCGAGCACCGGCGTCACTAGGAAATTGCTGCGGGCCAGTCCGAGCTCCTGCAGGGTGCCCAGAACCTCCACGCCTGCCGAGTCCAGCCCGGTTTCCTCCTCGGCTTCCCGGAGGGCTGCGTCCACCGGGGTTTCGTCCCCGTCAACGCCGCCACCCGGAAAGGCCACCTGGCCTGGGTGCGAGCCCAGGGTGTGCGCACGTTCCAGCATCAGGACATCCAAATCGGCAGCAGCCAGGGGCTTGCTGGACGCGGCCGGAACGTTGTCCAGCACGCCGAAGAGCATCAGCACGGCCGCCTTGCGGGCAATGGATTCGTCAACGGTCAATGCCGCCCATTGGGTGTTGGGCGCGTCGACGTCCCCGTTGTCGGATCTCTCCACGAGGCCGATCAGGTCCTGACGTGCGCTCATGGGAGGCGCCTCTGTGATTCCATCCGGATTTCCGCGGCCCGGTGGGTTTCGGCGAGCAGCTTTCCCAGGAGGGCCTCGCTCCCGGGCGCCAGCTCGTACTTGAGGAGCTTGGTTGCCTTGACGGGATCGGTCTCGCCGAGCCCGTAGCTGGGGCACCAGTTGGCTACCGGGCACGCGCCGCAGGCCGGTTTCCGGGAATGGCATACCCGCCGCCCGTGGAACACCACCCGGTGCGAGAGCATGGTCCAGTCCCTGGGCTCGAACAGCTCGGCGACGTCGAATTCGATCTGCACAGGATCCTCGGACTGGGTCCAGCCGAAGCGCCGGGCCAGGCGGCCGAAGTGCGTATCCACCGTAATCCCGGGCACACCAAAGGCGTTGCCCAGCACCACATTAGCGGTTTTCCGACCAACGCCGGGAAGGGTCACCAGGTCTTCCAGCCGGCCGGGCACCTCGCCGTTGTACTCGTCCACGAGGCGGTTGCTCAGGGCCAGAACGTTCTTGCTTTTGGCCCTGAAAAAGCCGGTGGGCTGCAGGATCGCTTCGAGCTCGGCGGGCTCTGCCTCGGACATGGTGCGGGCATCGGGGTACCGGGCGAACAGGATCTTGGTGACCTGGTTAACCAGGACATCGGTGGTCTGCGCGGACAGCACCGTGGCCACCACCAGTTCGAAGGGGTTCCGGAAATCAAGCTCGGCGTGGGCGTACGGGTATTTCTCCGCCAGCGCACGGTTGATCCGCCGGGCCCGGCGCTTCAACCCCAGCAGTGACTCTGCGGCGGCCTTCGGGGATGCGGCAGCTCTGGCAGGGCCGGATCCGAGGGCACGGGACATGGCCACGTGGACCTGCTAGCCGCGCTCGATGTTGCTGAGGTCGCGCAGCACGCCCAGGCGTCCGTCGGTATGCTGGACCAGGAATTCGTGGCCCCGGTCTTCGAGTGCCAGTACCCAGCCGCCGGGTTCGATCACAAAGGCGGGGGCGCCGGTGCGCGGGTCAACGGCGGTGCGGTGCTGCGCCACGGCAAACCAGAAGGCCTCAAACACCGGCTGTTCGTCGGATTCTTCCGGGCGGCTGGCCGGGTCCACGGTGGCACCGATCGGCTCCACCTGCCGCACCTGCTGGTGCACCGCCGTGGCAGCGGGTTCGGCGGCAGACTGGCGGGCCGGGGCACCCGCCTTTGCACCGTCGTCGTGCGTTGTCGCCTCGGCAGCACCAGGCGCTGACACTGCGGATGCTGACGCGGCGGAAGCCCGAGCGGCAGCTGCTGCCGGGACGTCACCCATCATCGTCTCCTGAGAGGTGGACGCGTCGGGAGAGCTTGAAGCTGAAGGCACGACGTCGGCCGCCTGGGTTGCGGGGCTTGCGTCACCGGTTGCGGTCCATTCCCTGACCTCAGGGGCGGAGGACACTGCCGCGGACATGGCCGGGGCGGGGGAACCAGTACCAGCGGGTGCGGACGCAGCGGGGACCGAGGCGCCGGGCGAGGCCTCTGCCGGTTTGGAGGCAGCGGAACGGCCGGATGACCACGGCCCGGCAGGGATACCAAAAGCGCGCTTGGACGCCGGTTCGGCACCGTCCGCCGCTTTGGGTTCTTTGGGCGTGTGTGGCTTGGGAGCCGGAACGGCTGAGTCGCGCGCCATGATGTGGGCGGACATTTCGTCGCGTCCCAGGAAGTCGCCGGCAAAATACGGAATGAAGCGGCTCAGCACCGTCGCCGCGAACAGGACCACGGAGCCCACCAGGCCCACCAGGAGGCTGGGGACATAGGCAGCGGCGGCGGAAACGAAGAAGAACGCCAAAGCAAAGGACGCCACCACCGAGGCGAACTGGTCAACGGACAGCGAGCCAATCCGGACCTTGGTGGCGGGGGCCAGCCGGCGGGCCGCAAAAAGTGCGGTGACGATCATCGGCAGCACCACGCCCAGCCCAAGGAAGAACAGGCTGCCCGCATTCCAGAGATTGAACCGGCCGAAGAAGATCGGCAACACCGAGGCGACCAGGAGGATCAGGGTGGCGCCGAAAACTGTCAGGTCACGCAGCGTGAACGGGCCCAGCACGGCCTGGTTGGTGGTGCCGGGCTTGGCACCGGGTTTGGCACCGGTCGGGTGTTGCGGGTCCTTCGCTGCGGCGCTCTCTGGCGCGATGCCGTTTACTGGCACGGCGTCAGGCCCGTCCTCCATTGCGCGGCCAATTTTCTGACCGGAGCTTTGCTGGTTCATTCTGTTCTCCTTAGCGTGGCGGCACGGGACGGTTCCGCCCCAAAACTGTGCCGTCCGGAACGGCGGAGCGGCCAGGCCCGGGCAGTGATGCTCCGGATCGGACAGCCCCGTAGAAAGTCACAATTCAATCTCAGCCTAGTCAACCGTATGGCCGTTCACTAGCTGATCGGTGGCGCCCGGAGCTAAGCGGGCGTGGCCCGGCAACCATTCACCGCTTAATAAATGCCGTTCGCGGGCGGCTGTGTGACAGGTGACACACGGGGCCATGCTCACGCATTAGGCTTGATCCCGGAACAGCTCTTTGCGGAACGTCCGTGATCGGCCCTGCCCCATGCCACACAGCGGCGGGGCACGGCAACGTGACGGCCAGCCGCAGAATAGACCGATGAATGATGAGGTTCACCATGTCCCAGGACACTCCCGGCTCCATTGTCACAGCCCCCGCAGCCTCCGTGCCGAGCAGCCAGCAGGGCGACGCCTTTGAAAACCTGCTGCACGAGAACCGGACATTTGCTCCCAGCCCGGAATTCGCTGCCGACGCCGTTGTCACCGCAGCCGATTATGCAGAGGCCGACGCCGACCGCCCGGCTTTCTGGGCGAGGCAGGCCCGCGAGTTGCTGACCTGGTCAAAGGACTTTGACCAGGCGCTGGACTGGTCCAATCCGCCGTTCGCGAAGTGGTTCGTGGGCGGGGAAGTCAACGCCGCGTACAACGCCCTGGATCGCCACGTGGAAAACGGGCTCGGCGACCGGGTCGCGATCTACTTCGAAGGCGAACCCGGCGACACCCGCACCTACACCTACGCCCAGCTCACCGAAGAGGTGAAGAAGGCAGCCAACGCGTTCGAGTCCCTCGGCGTGGCCAAAGGCGACCGCGTGGCCGTCTACCTGCCGATGATCCCCGAAGCCGTGATCACACTGCTCGCCTGCGCCCGCATCGGTGCCGTGCACTCCGTGGTGTTCGGCGGGTTCTCCGCGGACGCGCTCCGTTCCCGGATCGAGGACGCCGAAGCCAAGCTCGTGGTCACCGCCGACGGCACCTACCGGCGCGGCAAGCCCAGTTCCCTGAAGACCGCCGTCGACGACGCGTTATCCCTTGGGGACGACGGTGACGGCCACACCGTCCAGAACGTGGTGGTGGTCAAGCGCAACGGCCAGGACGTGGATTGGCACGAAAGCCGGGACCACTGGTGGGCCGACACCGTCGGGGCGGCCTCGGCGGAGCACACCGCCGTCGGGCATGACTCCGAGCACCCGCTGTTCATCCTCTACACCTCCGGCACCACCGGTAAGCCCAAGGGCATCCTGCACACCACCGGCGGCTACCTCACCCAAGGCGCCTACACTCACAAGGCCGTGTTCGACCTGCACCCCGAAACGGACGTGTACTGGTGCACGGCCGACGTCGGCTGGGTCACCGGCCACTCCTACGTCGCCTACGCCCCACTGATCAACGGCGCCACCCAGGTCATGTATGAGGGCACCCCGGATTCCCCACACCAGGGCCGCTGGTGGGAAATCATCGAAAAGTACAAAGTCACCATCCTCTACACCGCCCCCACTGCGATCCGGACGTTCATGAAGTGGGGCCGGGACATTCCGGACAAGTACGACCTGTCCTCGATCCGCGTCCTCGGCTCCGTGGGCGAATCCATCAACCCCGAAGCCTGGATGTGGTACCGGGACGTCATCGGCGCCAACGCCGGGAAGAACGGCGAGAAGAAGGACAACCCGGCCCCCATCGTGGACACCTGGTGGCAGACCGAAACCGGCGCCCAAATGATCGCCCCGCTGCCCGGCGTGACCGCCACCAAGCCCGGCTCCGCGCAGGTCCCGCTGCCCGGCATCGCCGTGGACGTCGTGGACGAGAACGGCGAATCAGTGCCCGACGGCCACGGCGGTTTCCTGGTGATCCGCGAACCCTGGCCGGCCATGCTCCGCGGCATCTGGGGCGACCCCGAACGGTTCAAGGACACCTACTGGTCCCGCTTCGAGTCCATGTACTTCGCGGGCGACGGCGCGAAGAAGGACGAGGACGGCGACATCTGGCTCCTGGGCAGGGTGGATGACGTCATGAACGTCTCCGGTCACCGGCTCTCCACCACCGAGATCGAATCCGCCCTGGTCTCCCACCCCGCCGTGGCCGAGGCCGCCGTCGTGGGCGCCGCGGACGACACCACCGGCCAGTCCGTCGTCGCGTTCGTGATCCTCCGCGGGGACGCCGTGGACTCCGGCGACGCCATCGTCCAGGAACTCCGCAACCACGTGGGCAAGGAAATCGGCCCCATCGCCAAACCCAAAACCATCCTCGTGGTCCCGGAACTGCCCAAAACCCGCTCCGGCAAGATCGTGCGGCGCCTGCTAAAGGACGTCGCCGAAGGACGCGACGTAGGCGACGCCACCACCCTCGCCGACAACACCGTCATGGCCCAAATCGCGGCCTCGCTGCGGAAATAGCCGGCGAACACGCAAACACGGCGACGGCGCTTCCCACCACGGTGGGCGGCGCCGTCGCCGTATGCATGGTTTCATGCTTCCCGCCGCAGGACCGGCGGACGTGAAGCCTCGTGGGGACTCTAACCGGGACGACGCGGCTCGGCACGGTCCTGCCTGACGGATCCTGCGCAATCATTCCCCTGCCGCAGCCCACGGCCGCCGGAAATCCGGTCGCCTGGAATCGCCCGGGCCGAATGATGGTGCAGAATCCGACGGGTAGATTGGTGCCATGACTGACGCTTCCTCCTCTGACTCCAAAGCTGGCACCAGCACAACGGCCGGGCGCGGCACCATCCTGGTGATCAACGGCCCCAACCTCAACCTGCTGGGTAACCGCGAACCGGAAAAGTACGGCACGTCCTCCCTCGCCGACGTCGAACGGCTTGCCGCTACCGCGGCTGAGGCCCATGGCTTCACGGTGGACTGCGTCCAGTCAAACCATGAGGGCGTCCTGCTGGACGCCATCCACGCGGCCCGAACCACTGCCGTCGGCATTGTCCTGAACGCCGGCGCGTTCACCCACACGTCCGTTGCCCTGCGCGACGCCCTGGCGGCGGTGCAGCTGCCCGCCGTCGAGGTCCACATCACCAACGTGCACCAGCGTGAAGAGTTCCGGCACCACTCGTTCCTGTCGCCGGTGTGCGCCGCGGTGATCGTGGGAGCTGGCGTGTTCGGTTACAAGCTCGCCATCGACTACCTGGCCGAAGCCCTGTAGCCATGCCCGCCGGGCCGGAACTTCAGCCTGCACCGGACCGTGACCGCGTCCCGGCGGTTCCCGGCGGCCGCACCGCGGCGTGGTACTGCACTTCGGCACGGTGGCGGCGCCCGGCAGGATCCGCCGCGGCTGGCGGCCGGCGACCTCAATGAGCGGCAGCTGATCCTGGGCAAGTTCCTGCTCACGCACAACCGCCATCCGGTAGCCATCACCGGCCCTCACGGCCAAAGCCTCGAATGGCTTTGAGCGGTTCTGACGGGCTTTGACCGGCCTCCCGCTACTTCTGGATGCACTGTCCGGAAGACACAGGCGCGTCCAGGCCGGCAGCCTGTGACGCCACCGGGAACAGATCGTCCATGGTGATTGCGAACCCCATTTCGGCGTCGGAGGTTGCCTTCGCAAAGATGACGCCGGCCACCTGGCCGTCCATGGTCAGCAGCGGTCCGCCGGAGTTCCCGGGCTGGACGTCCCCGGCCAGGCGGTAAATATCCTCGGGTGCCGGGTTCTGGCCGTAGATATCCGGCACCAGGACCGAGGCGATGTCCTGGATGGTGGCGGGGTTGGACTTGAAGGGACCGCCGTGGGGGTAGCCGGCGAACGCGGCGGGGCTGCCGCCTGGAAGGTCGGACGTCAGGGCCAGCGGCTCGGAAGGCAGTCCGTCAACAGCCAGCACGGCGAGGTCGTGCCGGGTGTCGAAGTAGACCACGCGGCCGGGCATCGCTCCCCCGTTGGGAATCTCCACCACCGGCTGCGACACGCCCGCCACCACATGGGCGTTGGTCACAACCCGCCCGGCTGACACCACAAAGCCGGTGCCGGTCTGGTTTTGGCCGCACTGGTACGCCGTTCCCGCGATCTTGAGGACCGATGCGGCGGCCCGGTTCAGCGCCGGTGTGTTGGTGCTGGCGTTGGGCACGGACACTTGCGGACCCTGGCCCAGGCCTTCAATCAGCGTGGGAATGCCGTTGCCGATCATCGTTGAACGCAACTGCGCGAGAGTCGCCTTCAGCGGGACGGGGGTCAGGCCGTCGATGTAGCGGATCACTTTGGACTCGGCGAGCTGCTGCGACACAAGGGGAACGCCCAAGGCGCTGATACTGAAAGCCAGCATGGACATAACGAGGGCTGAAACGACCACGTTGACCGCCCCGCCCACCAGGCGGTCCACCGCGCGCAGCGGCTTGATCCGCACAGCGCCGCGGATTTTCCGCCCGATCATGGTCCCGAGACCATGGCCCAATGCCATGAGCACGACGGCGGACGCCACGATGGCGGTGAGCCGCCAGCCGGACTCCGCCACTAACTCGCTGACCAGCGGGACGGCAAAGAAAGCGGCAACGGCACCCGCCGCGAAACCTGCGATGCCGCCGAGAGTCACCAGGAAGCCGTTGCGCAGGCCATAGATCAAGTAAGACAGCAGAGCCAGGATCAGCAACAGGTCCAGAACGGTCAAGCCAAACACTGACGCTCCTCTAATACGGTTGAGACCCAATTCTAGTGGCGTCCGCTGACATTCTTCTGTGGGGGCGTCCTCCCCCGCCCGTTTCGGCCGCGTTCGGGCGCAAATGCCGCCGCAACTGGCGCTCCTCCCGGCAACAGGAAGGCCACATGGCGGCGTTTCCGCTGCCAAGTACGTCACAGAACCTTGAAAATTCTGAAACAATGGCAAAAGCGCCACAGCCGACACTTTTATTCAGGAGATTTCATGGACATCGAGGTACTGCGCCGAGCACCACTATTTGCAACGCTTGACGACGAAGCATTCCGACTGCTGACGGACGAGCTGACCGAGGTGGATTTGTCGCGCGGCGCCTCGGTCTTCCGCGAGGGTGACCAGGGTGACCAGCTCTACTTCATTGTCTCCGGCAAGGTGAAGCTGGGCCGCACCTCCCCCGATGGTCGGGAATCCCTTCTCGCCATCCTGGGCCCGGGCGAACTGTTCGGTGAAATGGCGCTCTTTGACCCCAGCCCCCGCACGGCCACGGCAACGGCCGTCTCCGAAACCCGCCTGGCCGGGCTGAAGAACGAAAGCCTCAACGGCCTCCTGCGGACCCGCCCCGAGGTTTCGGCGCAGCTGCTGCAGGCCCTGGCCCGCCGCCTGCGCCGCACCAACGATTCGTTGTCCGACCTGGTGTTCTCCGACGTTCCGGGCCGCGTGGCCAAGGCGCTCCTGGACCTGGCGGACCGCTTTGGCCGCCCGGCAACCGACGGTGTGCTGGTGGCCCACGAGCTCACGCAGGAAGAACTGGCCCAGCTGGTGGGCGCATCCCGCGAGACCGTCAACAAGGCACTGGCCGAGTTCGTCCAGCGCGGCTGGCTCCGCCTCGAAGCCCGCGCCGTTGTGATCCTGGATATGCAGCGTCTCCGCCAGCGCTCCCGCTAGTTCTTTACCGGTCGAGGCCCGAAGCCCGACATCCTCCGTGTGCTGGGCCTTCGTCGCTCTGATGCACGCCTCCGGATGCCGCGCCTCGGGCCTTTTGCGAACCTACCGCATAGGTGGGCCGGAATAGGACCGCCTCCCACCCATGGCAGGAGTGCATCGCGGGCATCGGCGGCCGCCGTGTCAACAGAGAGGATCGGGAATGGGCATCCGGCAGCGTGCGTCAAAGCGACGAAGGAGCAGCACGCCGAGGATGCGCGTTTTCGGTCCGCGGGCCCAACAGATCCGCGGACAGGCTAGCGTTCGCGCTGGTGATCTCCGGCTATGGTTTTGGCCGCCTCAACTTCTAGCATCAGTTTGCCTTCTTCCTCGACCAGGCGTGCCTGGTAGACGTGGGGTTTGCGCTTGTAGCTGAGGTAGGCGATGCAGCCGTTCGCGGCGGCCATTTTTTCGAGCATGATCTCTGAGCCTGGCACCAGGAGCTGGCCGAGGGTGAGACCTACGGTGTTCTCCTTGCCCACTTCATCGCCCATTGCGGTGGTGTGGCGTTCGGCGATGACGTTGGTGGCGCACACCCAGCGGCCCCAGATGCCCTTGCTTTCCAGGAGGCTGGGCTGCTGGTTTAGAGGCACTGTGGCAGCGAAGTAGCGGGTGTCGAACCGGTGGTGGGCAAAGTCCGGACTGCGCCAGTTGACCAGCGGTTTCAGGAGGTCTGTACGCAAGGAGAGGCCCCGCTTGGCCAGCAGTTCGGTGAAGGTCTTCTCCTGGTCGGCCACTGCCACCCGGCTCCGCATCCACTCGTGACTGGAGGTGCCTTCAACGGTGGTGGACATGTCCGGTCCGGCCAGGAGCACCCCGGTTTCCTCAAACAGCTCGCGAATGGCGCCCACCACGTGACGGCGCGCCAGCCCGACGTCGGCCGTTCCCAACTGCTCAGCCCAATGCTGGGGTGAGGGGCCCAGCCAGCCGACGGCGTCGTCGTCGGACGCCTCCAAAGACCCCCCGGGGAAGGCGAGCACGCCCAGGGGCGAGGACCCGGGCCGGTAGCCCAGCCACGTTTCCAGGCCCGTGGGCGAGTCCCGCAGAAGCACCACGGAGGATGCCAAACGGGCGGCACGCGGTGTCCGCTCGCCGTGGTCGAGCCAGCTTTGAGCCGCCCCTTCAAGCTCCGGAGGGAGGGCGAACATGCGTCGGGCAAGCTGCGGCAATTGAGTGAACCGGGTCCTTAGCTGAATTCAGCGATCAGTTCGACCTCTACTGGAGAGTCGAGCGGAAGAACAGAAACGCCGACGGCGGAACGGGCGTGCTGGCCCGCGTCGCCAAATACCTGGCCGAGGAGCTCAGACGCGCCGTTGATGACGCCCGGCTGGCCGGTGAAGGACGGGTCCGATGAAACGAAGCCCACCACTTTCACGATCCGGGTGATGCGGTCAAGGTCACCTATGACGCTCTTCACTGCCGCCAGCGCGTTGATGGCGCAGACTGCGGCGTAGGCTTTGGCGTCCTCCGGGGACACTGTGGGCTCGTCGGAGGCGCCCTCCGTGCCGGTGGAAACCTTGCCGGTAGCTTCGAGTTTGCCGTCAATAAACGGCAGCTGCCCGGACGTGTACACGTGGCTGCCGGAGATGACTGCCGGGACGTACGCGGCAACTGGTGCGGCCACCTCGGGAAGGGTGAGGCCCAACTCGGCGAGTCGCTGCTCGACGGCGGAAATCGGCGCGTTAGCCGCGCCGGACGTGGTTTCTGCGGGGGTGCTCACTGTTACTGCTTCTCCCTCTTGAGGTAGGCAACCAAGCCGTTGCCGTCCGGTCCGGTGACAACCTGGACGAGCTCCCAGCCGTCCTCTCCCCACTGGTCCAGGATCTGCTTTGTGGCGTGAATAATGAGCGGAATCGTCGCGTACTCCCATTTGGTCATGAAAGAAAGACTAGTCGTTGCCGGTAAAGTGGAAAACATGGTGACTCGTAAGAACCCCATTTTCGACACGGCCACTACCCTCGGAAAGATTTTTGGCTTCCTTGGCGTGAGCGCTATTTGTGGTGTCCTGGTGGCGGGCCTGTTGGTCCCCGCCGCGGCTGTCTCCGGCAGCGCGGCGAGCGGTTCGATCGAGTTCTTCGACACCCTCCCGGCGGAGCTGAAGGTGGACCCGCCCAACCAGACCACCAGGATCCTGGCCGCGGACGGCAGCCAGATCGCCAGCGTGTACTCAGAGAACCGCACCAAGGTCAGCCTTGACCAGATTTCGCCGTTCATGAAGGAAGCCATCATCGCGGTGGAGGACAGCCGGTTCTTTGAGCACGGCGGCGTTGACACCACTGGCATCATGCGGGCCCTCGTGGCCACCGCCCGGGGAAACAAGCAGGGTGCCTCCACCATCACCCAGCAGTACGTCAACAACGTCCTCAACGCCAACCTTGCAGCCGAGGGAAATGAAGAGGCCATCAAGCTCAACGGCGTTAATAAGGGCGTCGGGGACAAGCTTCGGGAGATGAAGCTAGCCATTGCCCTTGAAAAGGAATTCTCCAAGGAGCAGATCCTTGAGGGCTACCTCAACATCGTCTTCTTCAACCGTGACGCCTACGGCATCGAGGCCGCGTCCAAGTTCTTCTTCAGCACCAATGCCAAAGACCTCACGCTCGCGCAGTCCGCACTCCTTGCAGGCCTCGTCAACAGCCCGTCGGCCTTTGACCCGATCACCCACCCTGAGAACTCCAAGGTCCGCCGGGACTTGGTGCTGGGCCTGATGCTGAACCAGGGCAAGATCACCCAGGCCGATCACGACGCCGCCGTGGCAACCCCGGTGGAGACGAAGATAACGCCTGCGCGCCAAGGCTGCGCCTATGCGTCCACTGGGCCCTATTTCTGCGACTACGTGCTCCACCTGCTGGAGAACAACCCGGCCTACGGCGCCGACGTCAAAGAGCGCCAGCGGCTGATCTACGGTGGCGGCCTGACCATCACCACCACGCTGGATCCCGCAGCCCAGGCATCAGCCCAGGAGCAGGTGAACGCCTCGGCCGGCGCCAACCCGGACAAGTGGGGGGCTGCAATGGTCGCCGTGCAGCCGAACACAGGCAAGATCATCACCATGGCGCAGAACACGTCGTTCCTGCCGGCCCAGGGCGGCTTTGACTCCCAGGTGAACTTCAACGTGGACCAGTTGGATAAGAACGGCAACGACCTCAACGGCATGGGCGGCGCCCAGCCCGGGTCCACCATGAAACCGTTCACCTTTGCCGAATGGCTTGATGAGGGCAAGACCATGAACACTGTGGTCAACGCCGCCCAGCGGCGTTATCCGCTGAACTTCCCATGGAAGAACTCTTGCGGGGTGATGAATGGCGCCTACAACACCGCGGAGAAGGCCCTGGGCGCGGCAGACGACCTGCAGAACGCGGAGCCCCAGTGGTACCGGCCCCTTACCGTCCTTGAAGGCCTGTACAACTCCATCAACACGGTGACCTTTGCTACCGCGGCCCAGCTGGACTTCTGCGGAATCCAGAAGATGGTGGACGCGGTGGGACTTCACAGCGGCCTGCCCGCCGCGGATGGGACGCCGAATCCCAAGGTCGACATGTTCACCCTGGGCAACCTGCTCGGTTCCACCCAGACCTCGCCGTTGACCATGGCCAGCGCGTTCGCCACGTTCGCCAACGACGGAAAGTACTGCGAGCCGATCGCTGTCACCTCAGTAACGGACGCCACCGGCAAGCAGTTGCCGGCGCAGTCCACCAGCTGCCGGGACGCGGTCAAGCCTGAAGTTGCACGCGGCGTGAACTACGCGCTGCAGGAAGTCCTGAACCGTGGCTCCGGTGCCCTGATCCAACCACGGATCTCCACCAAGACCAGCTTCCCGATCGGCGCCAAGACCGGCACGTCCAATAACAACGGGTCCACCTGGGTGGTGGGCCACACCACCGGCCTGGCAACGGCTGCCTGGTACGGCGATCCTTTGGGCAATCAGAGCCGGTCGGGCCAGAACGTGACCATCAACGGCAAGTTCTACCAGGGCATTGACGGATACATGATTGCTGGCCCCATGTTCTCCAACTTCATGAGCAAGATCGCGCCGGGCTACGGAACCAACCCGTTCCCCGCGCCGCCCACCAGCATGGTGAACGGAACGCCCGCCAGGGCTACGCCGTCACCGCAGGGAACCACGCCTAGAAAGGCCCCCGCCCAGCCAGCTCCTACACCCGCGCCCAGTGCGCCGGGCAACAGCGACAACAAGAAAGACTAGGCCGCATGGCTCTCAGTCCCGACTTGGCCAGCCGTGTCCGGAACATCGGGCGCGGCTTTGCCGTCACCGCCGCCACCGGCACTGCGGCAGGTCTCGCTGCCTTCGGATACGGGCTGTGGGAGAAGAACCAATTCGTCCTGCGCGAAGAAACCCTGCCCATTCTGCCGGCGGGCCAGGCGCCCTTCCGCGTCCTGCATTTGAGCGACATCCACTTTGTCCCGGGCCAGGACACCAAGGCAGCCTGGCTGGAGTCCCTGGCATCGCTGAAGCCGGACCTTGTGGTCAACACCGGAGACAACCTCAGCCACGCCAAAGCCGTGGACCCGCTCCTCGAGGCGCTGCGCCCGCTTTTGGAATTTCCCGGCGTGTTTGTGCCGGGGTCGAATGACTACTTCGCACCGTCGTTCAAAAATCCGGCGTCGTACTTGCTGGGGCCATCGAAGTCCACGCCGAAGCCGGCGGAACTTGACTGGCCTCGGCTGCGCTCCGGGTTTGGCATGCGCGGCTGGGTGGACCTCACCAACCGGCACCAGTCCGTGGTGCTGAAGGGGATCCGCTTCGACTTTTCCGGGGTGGACGATCCGCACCTGAACCGGGAACGCTATGCGGGCTGGCCCCGCGGCACCCGGAACCAGGACAACGATCCGCACCTCCGCATGGCTGTCACCCACGCCCCGTACCAGCGGGTTCTGGACCATTTCACCAGGGACGGCGCAGACCTGCTGCTCGCCGGCCACACCCACGGCGGCCAGCTCTGCGTTCCCGGCTACGGAGCGCTCGTGGCCAACTGCGACCTCCCCACGTGGCGGGCCAAGGGCCTCAACGACTGGGAAAGCGAAGGACGTACGACGCCGGTGAACGTCTCGGGCGGCATCGGCACCTCACGTTTCGCCCCCGTCCGCATCGCGTGCAAGCCTGAAGCCGTGCTGCTGACGCTGACGTCCCGCGACTAACCCCGTTGCCCTATCACTTATAGCTCTTATCCGAGGTGGTGTCGACGACATAAGTTATAGGGCAAGTAGGAAGTGTACTGTGTGAATCGGCTCACGCCGTGGCATAGGGTAGTTGCTACGGGAAACTACGTTCGATTTAAAGCTTGAGAAGCGGGCATGGCCAAGAAGACCTCATTTTTCAGATCCATCAGACGTCTCTACCCCCATGTCAGGCCGATCATTCCCCGGCTGGTACTGGGACTCCTCAGCGCCCTGCTGGCCAGCCTCGTGGCTCTGACCATCCCTCAGGTGCTCCGGGTTCTCGTCAACGAGTCACTGAAACCCGGCGGTGCGACGGACGCGGTCTGGACGGCCGCCGTCGTGATCCTGGTCCTTGGCATTGCCGAGGCGGTCCTGATAGCCCTGCGCCGGCAGTTCGTGATCAACCCGGCCACCACCGTGGAAACCCGGATGCGCGTCTCGCTCTACAGGCACCTCCAGGACCTGACTGTCTCGTTCCATGACCGCTGGGGCTCCGGCCAGCTGCTCTCCCGCGCCATGACGGACCTGAACTTCCTGCGCCGCTGGATGGCGTTCGGCGCCATCATGCTGGTGGTCACCACCCTGACGGTGGTCATCGGCATTGTGGTGATGTTCTCCATGAGCTGGCAGCTGGCCCTGATCTTTATGGCCGCTGCGGTGCCCATCATGGCCTACGGATTCCGTTTCCGGACCCGCTTCAGCAAAGTGGCGCGCCGCAGCCAGGACCAGGCCGGCGACCTCGCCACCACCGTGGAGGAATCCGTCCACGGCATCCGCGTGCTGAAAGCCTTCGGCCGCAGCCGCGAGGCACTGGAAAGCTTCAATGAACAGGCGGAGGAACTCCGCCAGACCGAGATCGCCAAGGCGAAACACCAGGCGACCTTCACGATGGTGGTCACGCTGCTCCCGGAGCTCGCCCTGGGCACCGGACTGGTGGTGGGCGTGATGCTCAGTGCCAGCGGCCAGCTGAGCATCGGCGTTTTGGTGGCCTTCTTTGCCACGGCGGCGGTCATCGCCACGCCAGTGGAATTCTCCGGCATGCTGCTGGCCATGGCACTGACCGCCAAGACCGCGGTCGACCGCCATTACGAGGTGATGGACTCGGTCAATACCATTACCAGTCCCCCGGCCCCGAGCAGGCCGTCGCAGCTGAAAGGGGCATTGCGCTTCGACAACGCCACCTTCGCATTTGAGGACGCCCCGGACAAGCCCATCCTGAAGGACATCAACCTGGAGGTCCTGCCGGGCGAAACCATGGCGCTTGTGGGCATTACCGGGAGCGGCAAGAGTGCGCTGATCCAGCTGGTCCCGCGGCTGTTCGACGTCACGGCCGGTGCCATCACCATCGACGGCGTGGACCTGCGCGGGTTCGACGTCGACGAGCTCCGGCGCGTGGTGGGCGTCGCGTTCGAAGACACCACGCTGTTCTCCAACTCGGTCAGGGACAACGTGCTCCTCGGAGCGCCGGAGCGGACCGAGGCTGCCCTGGACGAAGCACTGGACGTGGCGCAGGCACACTTTGCGTACTCGCTGCCGGAGGGGGTGGACACGCTCATCGGCGAGGAAGGCCTGAGCCTGTCCGGCGGGCAGCGCCAGCGCATCGCCCTGGCCCGGGCCATCGCGGCCAGGCCCAGGGTCCTGGTGCTGGATGACCCCCTGTCTGCCCTCGACGTGCACACGGAGGAGCTGGTGGAAAACCGGCTCCGGGAGGTCCTGAACGACACCACCACGCTGATCGTCGCGCACCGCCCGTCCACGGTGGCTCTCGCCGACCGCGTGGCGCTGCTCGAAGACGGCCGGATCGCCGCCGTCGGAACCCATACCGACCTGCTGGCGCACAACCCCCATTACCGCTACGTCATCGCCAGCCTCGACCAGGAACCCCGGGTCCTGGATTCGGAACTGTCGGACCTTGAAGAAGAGGCCGATGCCGTGGCAGAGGAAATCACCCGATGAGCAACGCAACCTTCGGCACGGCCAACGAGGATAACGCCCATCTCAGCAAGGCGGACAGCAAAACCGTACGACGGCGGTCGCTCGCCTTGCTTGCCAGGCTGATCCGTCCGGTTCGGCTCAGGTTCTGGCTGACCATCACCATGGTGGTCCTCTCGCAGGCCGCCCGGGTGGCGGGGCCGGCGCTCATCGCCTTCGGCATCGACCATGCGCTGCCCGCACTGCAGGGCGGCGACAACTTTCCGCTGGTGCTTACCGGCGTCGCCTACCTCCTCGCGGCGATCGCGACGGCGGGACTCACCGCCCTCTACGTCACCTCCACCGCGCGGCTCAGCCAAGCCATGCTTCTGGACCTTCGCGTCCGGGTCTTCCGGCACACCCAGCGCCTCAGCCTGGAATTCCACGAGAAGTACACCTCAGGCCGGATCATCGCCCGGCAGACCTCGGACCTGGAAGCCCTTCGCGAACTCCTCGACTCCGGCGTCAGCTCACTGGCCTCCGGCCTGCTGTTTATGGTCTTCACAGTTATTACCGTTTTTGTCCTCGACTGGCGGAGCGGGCTGATTGTCCTGGCCGCGGGCGTGCCCATGTACTTCCTGGCGCGCTGGTACCAGAAGCACTCCCAGATTGCGTTCCGGGAGTCACGGGTCGTCTCTGCGCGGCTCATTGTGCACTTTGTGGAGACGATGACCGGGATCCGCGCGGTGAAGGCCTTCCGCAAGGAGCAGGAGAACGCTGAGCGCTTCGGCGAGCTCTCCGAGGACTACCGGCACGTCACCGTTCGCTCCATCAACCTGAACGGCATCTTCCAGCCGGGCCTGGTGCTGATCGGGAACGTCTGCATGGCCGTGGTGCTGCTGTTAGGCGGGTTCCGGGCGCTGGGCGGCGACCTGGCGGTTGGCGTGCTGCTGGCGCTGATCCTGTCCACGAAGCGCTTCTTCCAGCCCGTGGACCAGATGGCCATGTTCTACAACTCCTTCCAGAGTGCCCAGGCCGCCCTGGAGAAGGTATCCGGCCTCCTGCAGGAGGCCCCCACGGTCCGCCCGCCCAAAAATGCCGTGGCGCTGCCAAACGCCCGCGGAACCGTCGATTTCAAGGGTGTGGAGTTCCGGTACGGCGACGGTCCGGTGGTCATCACCACGATGGACCTGCACATCCCCGCCGGCCAGACCGTGGCGCTGGTGGGCCAGACCGGTGCCGGCAAATCCACGCTGGCGAAGCTGATCGCCCGCTTCTACGATGTCTCCGCCGGTTCCCTGACCCTGGACGGCGTAGACCTCCGCAGCCTCAGCAGCACCGACCTGCGGCGGAATATCGTGATGGTCACCCAGGAGGCGTTCCTGTTCAGCGGCTCGGTAGCGGACAACATCGCATTGGGCCGGCCCGAGGCTTCGCGGGCCGAGGTTGAGGAAGCGGCCCGGGCCGTCGGCGCCCACGGGTTCATCACCGAACTCCCCGAAGGCTACGACACCGACGTCAACAAGCGCGGCGGCCGCGTCTCCTCCGGGCAGCGGCAGCTGATCAGCTTCGCGCGGGCGTTCCTGGCCCGGCCCGCGGTGCTGATCCTGGACGAGGCCACGTCCTCGCTGGACATCCCCTCCGAGCGCCTGGTGCAGAGCGGCCTGGCCCGGCTCCTGCATGGAACGTCCGACGGCGGGACTTCGCCAGATGCCCCGGGTTCCGTGGGTGGCGCGGGTTCAGCCCGCAATGCTGCGGATGCCCCGGATTCCGTCGACTATGCGCACGGCAGCGCCGCCGCAGGCGTCGGCCGGACGGCGCTGATCATCGCGCACCGGCTCTCCACGGTGGAAACGGCGGACCGGGTGTTGGTGGTCCACGACGGCCGCATCGTTGAGGACGGCACCCCGGCCGAACTCATTGGTGGCGGGGGAAGGTTCGCTGACCTCCACGGTGCCTGGAAAGAATCCCTGGTCTAGACAATATGAAGGGGCAGACCCCCGGTCCCGGGCTGGAACCTCCGGTTCAGATAGATTCGTGGGTTGCCGCGCGGGACCGGTGGTTTACGCG
>NZ_JBEPPJ010000023.1:0-67318 GCF_040547265.1 Arthrobacter sp. UYCo732
CGCCCGTCCGAACGGCACCTGCCGGTGGACCGCTGGGTCAAGCCCCAGGAGTTCGTGGACCTGCAGAACGAGGCCGACGAGCTCGGCTTCCTCGGCGTCATGAGCGGCCCGCTGGTCCGGTCCTCCTACCGTGCCGGCCGGCTTTGGGCCACCGCGATGCGTAAGAAGGGCTGGGAAATCCCCGCCGAACTCGCCCACATCGAGTCCTCCGGCAGCACCCGCCAGGAAGCCAGCTCGCTGCTGGCCGCCCACGCCAGCTGACCCGCGCCGATATCCAGAAAAGGACCAAAGATGTTCCCTACGAGAATCGAAATCATCCCGTCAACCGGGATTGCCGAGCAGGTCCAGGCCAATGTCCCTCTGACCACCACGCTGACCATGACATGCCTGCCCCACCACGGCATCGAACGGACCATGCACGCCTCAGTGGAACTGGCCACGCTGGGCTACAACGTCATCCCGCACCTGGCCGCCCGCAGCCTGCAGAGCCGGTCGGAGCTGACCGGCGTCCTGCGGGACTGCGACGTCGCCGGCATCCGCGAGGTGTTTGTGATCGGCGGTGACCGGAAGAATGCGGCCGGCCCGTACGAGTCAGCCCTGCCGCTGCTCGAAGATATCGCCCAGTACACCGGCGGCCTCATGCGCGCAGGCGTGGCAGGCTACCCGGAAGGCCACCCGTCGGTGGCCGCCCTTGACCTGGTGGACGCGCTCGTGGCCAAGCAGCACCTGGCCACCCATGTTGTCACCCAGATGTGTTTTTCCGCCCCGAAAATCCTGGACTTCGCGGCGATCCTGCGCCGCGAAGGCGTGGACCTGCCCGTCTGGGCTGGCGTGGCGGGGTCCGTCCCGCGGACCAAGCTGGTCAACCTGGCCACGCAGATCGGGGTCGGAAGTTCCCTGAAGTTCCTTAGCCGCAAAGGCCCGCTGGCGCGCAAGCTCCTCAGCGGTGACCGCTACTCACCCAACACCCTGGTGGCCGCGCTGGAGTCCCAGCCCGGCATCGCAGGGATCCATCGTTACAGTTTCAACAACCTGGACACGGTCCCCAACGAAGTGGCCGCGTCTTCCACCGAAGCACTCCAGCCAGCATTTATTCGAGGAGCAGCACGTGAGCATTAAAACCATCACCACCCCGGGCACCCCGCCCCACCTGGAGCGGCAGCTCAGCAACAGGCACATCCAGCTGATCGCCATTGGCGGCGCCATCGGCACCGGTCTGTTCATGGGCTCCGGCAAAACCATCTCGGCCGCCGGCCCGTCCGTCATCTTCGTCTACATGATCATCGGCTTCATGCTGTTCTTCGTCATGCGGGCCATGGGCGAACTCCTGCTGTCCAACCTGAACTACAAGTCCTTCAGCGATTTCGCCGCTGACCTGCTGGGCCCCTGGGCCGGCTTCTTCACCGGCTGGACCTACTGGTTCTGCTGGGTGATCACCGGCATCGCGGACGTGATCGCCATCGCCGCCTACTCGGAGGAACTCTGGCCGGGGGTGCCGCTGTGGATCCCGGGCATTGCCACCGTGATCATCCTGCTGGTCCTGAACCTCGCAACGGTGCGGGCATTCGGTGAGACCGAGTTCTGGTTCGCGCTGATCAAGATCATCGCCATTACGGCGCTGATCATTGTGGGCCTGTTCATGATCTTCAGCGGTTTCCAGTCCGACGCCGGCCCTGCCACCTTCACCAACCTGTGGAGCCACGGCGGCATGTTCCCGAACGAATTCATGGGCTTCGTGGCTGGCTTCCAGATCGCCGTCTTCGCGTTTGTGGGCATCGAACTCGTGGGCACCACCGCCGCCGAGGCCAAGGACCCGGAGAAGAACCTGCCCAAGGCCATCAACTCCATCCCCATCCGCGTCCTGCTCTTCTACGTAGGCGCCCTCATTATCCTCATGTCCGTGACGCCCTGGACCCAGTTCCAGGCCGGCCACAGCCCGTTCATCGCCATGTTCTCCCTGGCCGGCCTCGGCGCCGCGGCCACCATCGTGAACCTGGTGGTGCTCAGCTCGGCCATGTCCTCGGCCAACTCCGGCATCTACTCCACCTCCCGCATGGTTTACGGCCTGGCCCAGGAGGGCGACGCCCCCAACGTGTTCAGCAAGCTGTCCCGCCGCAAGGTCCCGCAGAACGCGCTGTTCCTCTCCTGCGTCCTGCTGCTCTCCGGCGTCATCCTGATGTACGCGGGCAAGGACATCGGCAAGGCCTTCGACATGGTCACCACCGTGTCCGCCGTCTGCTTCGTGTTCGTCTGGTCCATCATCCTGGCCAGCTACCTGAAGTTCCGGTCACGCCGCCCGCACCTGCACGATGCCTCCAAGTACAAGATGCCCGGCGGCGTCCCCATGGTCTGGGTGGTCTTCGCGTTCTTCGCCTTCGTCCTGTGGGCACTGACCACGCAGCCGGACACCCTCGTGGCACTGCTGGTCACGCCCCTCTGGTTCATCATCCTCGGCGTTGCGTGGTTCATCCTGCGCAAGCGCCCCACCCACCTTGCCCGCTACGCGGAGTTCCAGAAGGACTTGGCCGGCGAGAAGGTCGTGGCCGACAAGAAGGCGCAGGCGGCCGAGAAGGCTGCACGGGGGCGCTAAGTGGAAACCGAACATGTACTGACCGTCAACTGCGCCGAGTCCCCGGGCATCGTGCACGCGATCACCGGGTTCCTACTGCACCACGACTGCGACATCATCGACACCAAGCACTTCGGTGACCGCCAGGCGCAGCAGTTCTTCATGCGGGTGCACTTCGCGGCCGGGAAGAAGTCCTTCAGCACCGAGCAATTGCGCCGGGACTTCGAGCCGCTGGCCGGCGAGTGGGCCATGAACTGGCAGCTGGAACCGCACGGCCGCAAGCGCCGCGTCCTGGTGATGGTGTCCAGGTTCGGGCACTGCCTCAACGACCTGCTGTTCCGGGCCCGCACAGGTGACCTCCCGGTGGAAATCGTGGCCGTGGTCTCCAACCACACGGACCACGAGGAACTGGTCAAGTGGCACAACATCCCGTTCTTCCACCTGCCGGTCACCAGGGAGACCAAGCCGGCGCAGGAAGCGCGGCTGCTGGAGCTCGTGGATGAGTTCGACGTGGAACTGGTGGTCCTGGCCCGCTACATGCAGGTCCTCAGCGATGAGCTGTCGGCCAAGCTGACCGGAAAAACCATCAACATCCACCACTCGTTCCTGCCCAGTTTCAAGGGGGCCAAGCCCTACCACCAGGCCTACGACCGCGGCGTGAAGACCGTGGGTGCCACCGCGCATTACGTCAACGCCGAACTGGATGAGGGGCCCATCATCGCCCAGCAGGTCATCGAGGTGGACCACACCCACACCGCCGAGGATCTGGTGCGGGTGGGCCGCGACGCGGAGTGCAGGGCGCTCAGCAACGCGGTGCGGTGGCACTGTGAGGGCCGGGTCATGCTCGACGGCGGGCGGACAGTCATTCTGCGCTGACCGTCCTGCGCGTCCCCACCCAACTAGGTCGCAGTACATGCTGTTATGAACGCTAATAACGACATGTGCTGCGACCTACATTTTGGGGGAGTGGGGTGGGGTGCGCAGCTTCAGGCGCGGGGTTTGAAGTGGGTGGCCGGGATTCCGCCGGGCATGTCCAGCAGGAGGCTTTCGGCGACGTCGCGGATCCTGAGGTTTCGTTGCGTCGAAGCCTGCGTCAGCATCTGGAGCGCTTCCTCGTGGGAGCGCCGGTCCCGTCCCATGATGACCCCGCAGGCGATATCGACCGCCGTGCTGCTGGTCATCGCCGCCCGGTTCGCCGCGGACACGGCCAGGTCTGCCCGGTACTTCAGCGCCAGGCGGAGGCTCCTGGCCGCGACGTCGGCGAAGACCAGCACGTTGGCTGCGACGCCGGGAGTGAACACGTTCGCTGTGGCGGAATAGAGCGTCAGCGCGGCGCTGTAACCGCGCTCCAGCCGCAGCGGCATTGCTGCGGCGGAGTGGAAACCGGCCGCTGTGAGGCTGCCTGGGTATTCGGGCCAGCGCGTGTCCGGGCAGTGGCCGTTGAGGACGATGGACAATCGGCCCCGCAGTGCGCGCGCCGTGGGCCCCTGCCCGGTGCGTTGATCCCAGCGGGAAAGCTCGACGCCGGTGCCTTCCGTGTTTGCCACCGTGCACGGTGTGCCCTCCGGCCGCACCAGCGTCACGGTGCCCTCCACCGGCGTCCCGGCAAGATCGCTGACGGCCGCGGCCGCGATCCGGGCAAGGTCCGCCGCCAGGGCGGCTTCCGAGTGCCCGTGGATATCGAGCAGGGCTCCGGAGCCGGAGCCAGGCCAGGTCTTATGTTGTTCAATTAGCACGCGCCAAACCCCCAAAGTCGGTACTCGCCCATCGTAGGCAGGCGCCGCGGGGGAGCGCACGAGTAGCGTGTACTCGCTTTTTTCGCGGGCTCTTCCCAGCCCGCCTTTATACGTTTCGAATAGTTGGTAAGTTTCGTGCGAAACGTTAGATTCCGGCTGAGCTTCAGGCTGAATTCTGGGCGTGGCAAGCTATACGGTTGACTTCACCGGTGGAGCAGCCAAAGGGATCCGTGAGCAGTCCCGCTAAGCGGAAGCGCGCTTGGCGGGGATCTCCTGGATGACCCAGCGGTTGCCGTCCGGGTCGCTGAAGTAGGCGAAGGCGAACCCGCCCATGTCCTGGGCTTCGCTGACGGGCGCGCCGCGGCGGACCAGTTCAGTGCGGGCCTCGGCCATGTCCGGCACCACCAGCTGCAGGCCTTCGAGGCTGCCGGGAACCATGCCGGTCATGCCGGTGCCGATCACAATGGATGCGGCCGAGCCTGGCGGGGTGAGCTGGACAACCCGCATCCCGGGAATGTGTTCCACGTCGTGGTCGAGCGCAAAGCCGAGCTGGTCAGTGTAGAAGGCTTTGGCCCGGTCCACGTCGGAGACGGGCACCTGCACAACCTCGAGTCGGAGTTCCATGTCCGCCACCCTACGGCAAAGCTACTTTTCGAAGTAGGTGGCGGGTTCCTCGCCCGAGATTTTCCGGACGATCTCCTCGGCAACGTCCCGGAGCTTCTGGTTCCGGTGGCTGGAGACGTTGATCAGGATGTCCATGGCTTCGGTCTGGCTGCAGCGGTTTTGGCCCATGACGATGCCGCAGGCCAGATTGATGGCGGTGCGGCTCACCATCGCGGCCGCGAGGTCGTCGGCGGTACCTTCGGCGGTGGCCACCCTGATGGCGAGGCCGACGGCGGCGCGCGCCATCCGCGCGAACCTGGACGCTTCGGCGATGGCGGCTTCGGTGAAGACGCCCGTGGTGGGTGCGAAGAAGTTAAGGGCGGCGGTGGCACCTTCGCTGAGGTCCAGCGGTATGCCGAGGGCGCTCAGGCAGCCCTCTTCGATGAGGCGCGCCTGGTAAGTGGGCCACCGGGGATCCGTGTGGACATCGGCCAGGAGGACGGGTGCGTTGATCTTCAGCGCCTCGATGCAGGGGCCCTCGCCCACTTGCTGTTCGATCCGGTCCAGGTGGATGGCCCTTTCGGTGCTGCCGCCCACCGTGGAGGTCTTCTTGTTGTGTTTGAGGGTGACGCCGCATTCGAGCGCAGTGCCGGTCACACGGCTGATCGAGGACGCGGCGATGATGGAGAGCCCGCCCAGGAAATCGGCCACTGACCGCGTGCCGATGATCAGGTCCTGCAGCTCAAGGAGCATTTCGTGTTCGGGGGAAATGGTCATGCCCAAATCTAGGCCGATCAGGAAGTGCCCACAAGTTGCAAGGGACGTACGACGCCGGTAACCGGTTCGGGTGCCTCAACCCGCCTTTCAGGGGAGGGAACTGAATTTTTCGGCTTGGGTTTTGCTGCCCTGGACGATGATCTGGTCGTCGTCGTAGAGGACGGTCTGCGCCGTGGTGTGGCCCCAGGTGCCGCCCAGGCGTTTGTAGGCAACGATAGTGACCCCGTACCTGTCCCGGAGTCCCAGGACTCCGAGGGGCCGGTCCCTGGCCTCGCTGGGCGGGCTGGTGCGGACCATCACGAAGTCGTCTTCAAACTCGACGTAGTCCAGGATGCCGCCGCGGACCAGGTGCGCCACCCGTCTGCCCATGTCGTGCTCCGGGCGGATGACGTGCTCCACGCCGAGCTGGTCGAGGATTTCCGCGTGGGGTTCGGAAATGGCCTTGGCCCAAATCTGCGGATGGTTAAATTTCAGCAGCCGCGACGTGGTCAGGATGCTGGCCTCGATGTCCGTGCCAATGCCCACAACGGCCCGGTCAAACTCGTGCACGGACAACTGGCGCAGGACTTCCTCCCGGGTCGAGTCGGCGCGGACCACGTGTGTGAGGAGGCCATTGAACGACTGAACGATGTCCTCGTTCGCGTCGATGCCCAGCACTTCGGTGCCCTGGGCTTCCAGTTCCAGGGCGAGTGAGCCGCCGAAGCGGCCCAGCCCGATGACTGCCACGGACCCCGCCTCGGCGAGGCGTCCCGGGGCACGGGAGAACATTTTCCTAGCCAATGAGGGGCCTTTCTTTCGGGTATTCGTAAAGCACGGGTCGTGGGCGGACCGCCAGGGCAACGCCGAGCGTCACCGGGCCCAGCCGTCCAATGAACATCAGCAGGATGAGGACGACCTGCCCTGCCGGGGGCATCGCGGCGGTGATGCCGGTGGAGAGTCCTACGGTGGCGAAAGCCGAGATCACTTCAAACAGAATTTTCTCCTGCCCGAAGTCGGTGATCAGCATCAGGAACATGGTGGCGCCCACCACCAGGGCAAGGGCCAGCAGCACCACTGTGATGGCCTGGCGGTGGACTGCGCGGGAGAGCCGCTTTCCGAAGACGTTCACGGCGGTGTCGCCGCGCAGTTCCGTGGTGAGGATGAACAGCAGGACGGCAAAGGTGGTGATTTTCAGGCCACCGGCTGTGCCGGCGGGCCCGCCGCCGATAAGCATAAGGATGTCCATGCCGAGCCAGGACACGGGGTGCATCTGCCCGATGTCGATGCTGTTGAAACCGGCGGTGCGGGTAACGACGGATTGGAAGAACCCGGCCAGGACGCGTCCCCCGGGCTGAAAGGCGCCCAAGGTAGCCGGGTTGGCCCATTCCACGGCTGTCAGGAACACGGTGCCGGTGGTGAGCAGGACCACGGTGCCGGCCAGGACCAGTTTCGTGTTCATGCTCCAGTGGACCGGGGTGCGGTACCTGCGCCGCAGTTCGAAAAGCACGGGGAAGCCGAGGCCTCCGATGATGACGGCGAACGCGATGGGCAGGCACACCCAGGGGTCTGCGGCGAAGCCCATGAGGTTGTCCGAGTACAACGCGAAACCGGCATTGTTAAAGGAGGACACCGAGTGGAAGATGCCGTGCCACAGCGCCTCAGCCAGGGGATAGCCGTACCCGGCCATGAAGCGGACCGTGAGGATCCCGGCAAGCAGGAGTTCCGTAACCGCGGTAATAATCAGGACGCCCAGCAGCACGTGCCGCACATCGCCAAAGCCGGTGCTTTTGGTTTCCGCCGCTGTGGTCATGCGGGACCGCAGCCCCAGCCGGCGGGCCATCAGCACTCCCAGCAGCGTGCCGAAGGACATCACGCCGAAGCCGCCCACCTGGATGAGCCCGAGGATCACCGCGTGCCCGAAACCGGTCCAGAACACGGGCGTGTCCACGGTGATCAGACCGGTGACGCAGACCGAGGACGTCGCAGTGAACAGGGCTTCCAGGAAGCTGGCGCCGCCAGGGCCCTGTTTGGCAGCCGGCAGCATCAACAACCCCGTACCGACGGCGATCGCGGCCGCGAAGCCCAGGACAATCACCTGGGCCGGGTGTCTGGGGGCCAGCGCTTCAGTGGCTTTGGCTGTCCGGGACAAGGAGGCGCTCAGGGCCGTCCATGTGCGCCCGCTCAGCACAGAGGGACTATTCGCCGCAGAGCGGGCAGGGCATGCATAGCGGTCAGGCTATCAGGGGTGCAGCAAAATACCGGACCGGGCCCGGTCTGGGGCAGAATGCGTTTATGACCAATGACGCTATTCGGCCTGTCTATTTCCTTTCGGACAGCACCGGCATCACGGCGGAAACGCTCGGCAATACCTTGTTGACGCAGTTCCCCGAGAACAACTTTGACCGCATCACGGTGCCTTTCATCACCACCGTCGAACAGGCCATGACCGTGGTGGACAGCATCGACAAACTGGTGGGCACAGGCCTGCGGCCGATCGTGTTTTCCACCGCCGTCAGCAGCGACATCAGACAGGCCATTGCCACCTGCCAGGGGATCATTGTGGATCTCATCGGGACGCATGTGGGTCAGCTGGAGCTGGGCCTCGGTGCCGCGGCCAGTGCTGTGCCGGGCAGGGCCCACGGCCTGGGCAACGCGGAGCGGTACCAGTCCAGGATGGCCGCCGTCGAGTACGCCATGGAACACGACGACGGGCAGAGCCTGCGGGCGCTGGAAAAGGCGCAGGTGATCCTGGTGGCGCCGTCCCGCTGCGGCAAGACACCCACCACTATGTATCTGGCACTCCAGCACGGCATCTTCGCCGCGAACTTCCCGCTGGTGGACGAGGATTTCGAGCGTGAAGGGCTGCCCAAGCCGCTCCGGCCGTTTGTTGAGAAATGTTTTGGGCTGTCCTCCAACCCCCTGCGTCTGAGCCAGATCCGCACCGAACGACGCCGGGGCTCGCCCTATGCGTCGTTGCGGCAGTGTGGCTTCGAGCTGCGCAGCGCCGAGGAGTTGTACGTTTCCCACCGGATTCCGTATTTGAATTCGGCGTCGGTGTCCGTGGAGGAAATGGCAGCCACCATTCTCCAGCGCATGAACCTCAAGCATTAGAGAAATTTTTCACAAATCCACTGTGGCGCATATCATGTGGAATGAGCGCCCGCAAAATGTCACTGTAGACAGGATTCGCGCCCACCTGCCGGCCACAGCCGCGGGCGGGGCGGCGCCCCCGCATGCCACCCTCTGCAAAGGAGCAGTAATTATGACAACAGATATCCTGTGGTTCTCAGAACTTGGGCTCAAAGACCTGGACCGGGTGGGCGGCAAGAACGCCTCCCTCGGGGAAATGGTGCAGAACCTGACCTCCGCCGGCGTCCAGGTCCCGGACGGCTTCGCCACCACTGCCGATGCCTACCGCACCTTCCTGGCGGACTCCGGCCTGGACCAGAGGATCGCTGACCGGCTGGTTGGCCTGGACACCGACGACGTGACCGCCCTCGCCGCTGCCGGCCAGGAAATCCGCACCCTCATGCGCGAGACGCCCTTCCTGCCGGACTTCGAACAGCAGATCCGGGACGCCTACCAGCAGCTGGTGGAGAAGCACGGCGGCTCCGCGGACCTGTCCTGGGCCGTCCGTTCCAGCGCGACGGCGGAAGACCTCCCGGATGCCTCCTTCGCCGGCCAGCAGGAAACCTTCCTGAACGTCCGGGGCATCGAGAACATCCTGCTCGCCATCCGGGACGTGTTCGCGTCCCTGTACAACGACAGGGCCATCGCCTACCGCGTGCACCACAAGTTCGAGCACGCCGAGGTTGCCCTCTCCGCCGGCATCCAGCGCATGGTGCGCTCCGACGTCGGGGCTTCCGGCGTCATGTTCACCATGGACACGGAGTCCGGGTTCCAGGACGCCGTGTTTGTCACGTCCTCCTACGGCCTCGGCGAGGCCGTGGTCCAGGGTGCGGTGAACCCCGATGAGTTCTACGTGTACAAGCCTTCACTTGAGGCCGGCCGTCCCGCCATCCTCAAGCGCGGACTGGGCGAGAAGGCCCTCCAGATGACCTACACGAACAGCCAGGAGATCGGCCGCACCATCGACTTCGTGCCGGTGGAGGCCTCGCTGCGGAACCGCTTCAGCCTCAGCGACGCCGACGTCGAGCAGCTCGCCCGGCACGCGGTCGCCATTGAAAACCACTACGGCCGCCCCATGGACATTGAATGGGGCAAGGACGGGATCGACGGCGGCCTGTACATCCTGCAGGCCCGCCCGGAAACCGTGCAGTCGCGCAAGTCCGCTGGCAGCCTGAGCCGTTTCCGCCTCAACGGCGCCAGTCGGGTATTGGCCGAAGGCCGCGCCATCGGCCAGCGTATCGGTGCTGGCAGCGTCCGCATCCTGACTGCGATCGACCAGATGGCTGCCTTCAAGACCGGCGATGTCCTCGTGGCCGATATGACGGACCCGGACTGGGAACCGATCATGAAGCGTGCCTCCGCCATCGTCACCAACCGCGGCGGACGCACGTGCCACGCGGCCATCATCGCGCGCGAACTGGGGATTCCCGCCGTCGTCGGTACCGGGGATGCCACTTTTGTCCTCTCCGACGGCGTGGACGTGACCGTGTCCTGCGCCGACGGCGAGACCGGCACCATCTACGAAGGCCTCCTGGACTTCAGCGTTGATGAAACCGAGATCACCTCGCTGCCTGAGGCCCCGGTCAAGGTCATGATGAACGTGGGGACCCCGGAGCAGGCGTTCACGTTCGCGCAGCTGCCCAACCATGGCGTGGGCCTGGCGCGGCTGGAATTCATCATCAACCGCCAGATCGGCATCCACCCCAAGGCGCTCCTGGACCTGGACGCCCAGCCGGCGGATGTGGCCGCGGAAATCCGGGAACGGATTGCCGCGTACAGCAGCCCGCGCGACTTCTACATCAAGCGCCTGGCGGAGGGTGTGTCCACCATCGCGGCGGCGTTCGCGCCGAATCCGGTGATTGTGCGCATGTCCGACTTCAAGTCCAACGAGTACGCCAACCTCATCGGCGGACCGGCCTACGAGCCGCACGAGGAGAACCCGATGCTCGGTTTCCGCGGCGCCTCACGGTACCTGGATCCGTCCTTCCGCGACTGCTTCGACCTCGAGTGCGAGGCACTGTCCTTCGTCCGCAACGAGATGGGCCTGACCAACGTCAAGCTGATGATCCCGTTCGTGCGGACCCTGGACGAGGCCCGCGGCGTTATCGAGCTGCTGGCGGAGAACGGACTGGTCCGGGGCGAGAACGGCCTTGAGGTGATCATGATGTGCGAGATCCCGTCCAACGCGCTGCTGGCGGACGAGTTCCTGGACCACTTCGACGGCTTCTCCATCGGCTCGAACGACATGACCCAGCTGGCCCTGGGCCTGGACCGGGATTCCGCGACTGTCGCGGCCGGGTTCGATGAACGCGATCCTGCCGTCAAGAAGCTCCTGAGCATGGCCATCAAGGCCTGTAAGGCGCGCGGCAAGTACGTGGGCATCTGTGGACAGGGTCCCAGCGACCACGCCGACTTCGCCGAGTGGCTGGTGGGGGAAGGCATCGATTCCGTCTCCCTGAACCCGGACACCGTGGTGGACACCTGGCTCCGGCTCGCCGGCGCCCCGGTGGTTGCGCCTGCCTAAGTCCGGTGATGGAGCCATCCGGTGAGTGAGCTTGTCGAAATCCAGGGATTACGACAAGCTCACTCGTCCTCAGCCCGCCCGGTGGTTGAGCGTAGGCGTCCGGTGGTTGAGCCTGTCAAAAGCTCATAGCCCAACCACCGTTCGCTAGCTCATGCCTGGTTGATGCGGATCATGTTGCCGGAGGGGTCGCGGAAGGCGCAGTCGCGCGGACCCCAGGGCTGGTCGATCGGTTCCTGCAGGACCTCGGCGCCGGACGCGCGGAGCTTTTCGAAGGTGGCGTCGAGATCGTCCGTGGTGAACACGAGCATGGGCATGACGCCCTTCGTGAGCAGTTCCTGGATGGCGTCACCGTCCGCCTGGGAGCGGCCGGCATGCGGAGGGGAAAGGACCAGTTCGAGGTCGGGCTGGGCCGCACTGCCCAGGGTGACCCAGCGCTGTCCGTCGGAGCCGACGTCGTTCCGGACGTCGAAGCCGAGGGCGTCGCGGTAGAAGGCGAGGGACTCATTGAGATCGTTGACGGTGACCTGTGCGTATTTCAGTGAAATGTTCATGTCTTCCACGCTATTTCAGCGAGGCCGCGGGCGCTTCTTCAATCCTGCTCGGTTTGCGCGAGGGCCGGGTCTGCTGCCGGGCGATGCAGGACGGCATGGCCTTCACCGCGTGGTGTTCGCGGGCCCGGTAGGCGCTGGGGGTCATGCCGACGATCTCGGTGAACCGGGAGCTGAAGGAACCCAGCGACGTGGAGCCCACCTCCATGCAAGCATCGGTGACGCTGGCACCGGCGCGGAGCAGCGCCATGGCGCGTTCGATCCGCCGGGTCATCAGGTAGTTGTAGGGCGTCTCACCGTAGGCGGCCTTGAACTGGCGGGAGAAATGCGCCGCGGACATCAGCGCGCCGGCGGCCATGGTGGGCACGTCCAGCGGCTTGGCGTACTCGCGGTCGATCAGGTCACGGGCCCGGCGCAGATGTGCCAGGTTGGCCAGTTCCTGTGGGGTCATGACGCCATTCTAGTGGTGGCCCGGCCCCGGTGGTTGAGCAGGCCGCGCGGGGATTACACCAGAGGCTGGAAAAATAGGACACGTTTTACTTTCTTAATTGCTCACAGGCTGGTGTACTCTACCAAGGTTAGGCTTCCCTAAATCTCTCCGAAGGCATCTCAGGACCACATGTGATGAGCACCGACCTTGACCTCCAGCGCCTGCCGTTTGCTGCAAACCTCGCGGACAACGGTGACAGGGTTGCCGTAGCCCACAGCGGCGGGGTCCTGACGTACCAAGAACTGGCCGACCGTGTTGAGGAGGTGGGCCGCCGACTGGGTAGCGAACGTCGCCTGGTGGCCCTGACGGCCGGTAACGATGTTGAATCCTTGGTGGGTTACCTGGCCGCCATGGCTGCCGGTCATCCGCTGATCCTCCTGCCCGCGGACAAGCCCGCCGCCCTGGAATCCCTCGTCGCAGCCTATGACCCGGACGTTGTCCTTCATTCCGGAAATGGCCGCATGGTGCTGGAGGAACGACGGCCCGGCACCGGACACACGCTGCACCCGGACCTTGCCCTTCTGTTGAGCACTTCAGGTTCCACCGGTTCACCCAAGCTGGTTCGGCTGTCCTATGACAACCTCCAAGCGAACGCAGAGTCCATCGCGGAGTACCTCGGCATCACGGAGTATGACCGGGCCATGACCACACTGCCCATGTCCTACTGCTATGGACTGTCCGTGATCAACAGCCACCTGCTCCGCGGGGCCTGCCTGGTCCTGACGGACCTGTCCGTGGTTGACCCCTGCTTCTGGGAACTGTTCCGCGGACAGGGTGCCACGTCCTTCGCCGCCGTTCCCTATACGTTCGAGCTGCTCGAGCGGGTGGGCTTCGCCGCAATGGACCTGCCCACACTCAGATACATCACGCAGGCCGGCGGCAGGCTGGCCCCGGACCTGGTCAGGCAGTACGCCGGACTGGGCGCAAGGAGCGGGTGGGAGCTCTTTGTGATGTACGGCCAAACGGAGGCCACCGCACGCATGGCCTACCTTCCCCCGGGGCTCGCAGGTACGTCGCCGGGCGCTATTGGCATCCCCGTCCCCGGCGGCGCCTTCCGGATAGAGCCGGTCCCCGGACTGGAGCATGGCGAGCTGGTCTATTCCGGGCCCAACGTGATGCTGGGATACGCCCGGACCCCTGAGGACTTGGCCCTCGGCCGGACCGTGGAGGAACTCCGCACCGGAGACCTGGCACGCCGGAACGCAAACGGACTGTACGAGGTGGTGGGAAGGCGCAGCCGGTTCGTCAAGATAGTCGGCCTCCGCGTCGACCTCGGACAAGTGGAACGGATCCTGGCCGATCTTGGCATCCGGGCCACGAGCGCGGGCTCAGACCAGGGGCTCGTGGTGGCCATCGAGGGTGAACATGACCCGGCGCTGGTGGGCAAGCTTCTCGCCCAAGCCATCGGCCTGCCCCGGGCTGCGTTGGAAGTCCATGCGGTTCGGGAACTACCGCGCCTGGCAACCGGCAAGCCGGACTACCAGGGCGTGCTGGCGCTCGCCCGGAAGGGTGGTCCCACGGTGGGGGATCCGCCGTCGTCTGCTAAAACAGCCGGGGACAGCGTGGTGCGGATATTTGCAGACACGCTGGAGCTGGCAGTCATTTCCGACGGCGACACGTTCGTTTCGCTCGGCGGGGATTCGCTCTCGTATGTGGCGGCGTCGGTGCGGCTCGAGCAGGCGCTGGGGCACTTGCCCCCGGACTGGCACGTCACTCCGGTGGGCGTGCTGGGGGCGGCTCTCAAAAAGCAGGGAAAGCGGAAGCGCCGCCGGCTGTTTGCCCGGCTGGAAACCAGCATCGTGCTGCGGGCGGTCTCGATCTTCCTGATTGTCAGCACCCATATCGGATTCCTGCACTGGCAGGGCACTGCCCACGTGCTCATGGCGGTGGCGGGGTTCAACTTCGCCCGCTTCCAGCTGTCCGGGGAACGTGTGCCGCGGCTGCGAAGGCAAGTGGCCAGCGTGGCCAGGGTCATCATCCCCAGCATGGCCTTTATCGGCTTTGCCTACCTCATCACCGACAAGTACAGCCTCGCCAACATCTTCCTGCTCAACGCCGTCATCGGCCCTGAGGAGGTGACCACGCAGTGGCATTTCTGGTTCATTGAGGTGCTCGTCTACCTGCTGGCCTGCATGACGGCGTTGCTCGCATTTCCCTGGGTCAGTGGGGCCGAAAAGCGGTTCCCCTTCCTGTTTCCGCTGGTATTGCTCGGAGCCGGGCTACTCACCCGGTTCGAGCTCTTTGAGCCGGGCATTCCCCACACGACGCCCACGCTCTGGCTCTTCGCGCTGGGATGGGCCGTAGCCCGTGCCCGGCACATCCTCCAACGCTGCGTCCTGAGCCTCATGGCCGCTGTGACCGTCCCGGGGTTCTTCGACGACCCATCCCGTGAACTGACCGTCATTACAGGGATCCTGCTGCTTCTGTGGCTGCCCAGCCTCCCCGTTCCGGCCGGGCTCCGGCGGGTCACCCTTCTGCTGGCCGGCGCGTCGCTGCACATCTACCTGGTGCACTGGCTGGTCTACCCCCTGCTGGTCGGGTTCAGCCCGGCCCTCGCCGTGGCAGCTTCACTGGCTGCAGGCGCTGCCTACTGGGCACTGTGCAACTGCTCGGCAACGGTCCTCGGACGCGCAAAAGGCCGGCGAGCGGGCCCGTCCGGCGGCTGAGCCGGCTTATGGCGATGATCCGCAGAATCCCTATGCGCGGGGCCCCGCAACGCGGACGATCTCCAGCGCTTCCGGATCCAGCAGCTTCCGGACGCCGGTCTCCGCGTCCAGGATCCGGGTCAGTTCCAGTGAACGGACGACGTCGGTCACGCGCCCCTGGTGGAAGATCTTGCGGTTGTGCCACGCCTGGATGTAGTCGTCCACCTGAAGTTGCGCCGTCTCTGTCTGTTGCGTTGTCATGGTGTGCCTCCTGCTGGTTGTCCCCGTAGGCCCAAGCATGCCGCGGCGAGGTTGCCGGGGCGTTTCCGGCCGGTGATTTTCCTCTGTCGGTGGGGGAATGTCAGGCAATGGTCCGGCTCCAACCTGCGCCGACGTAACCTCACGCCCCAGGGAAATTAGTCGAGCAAAACCCGGATATATTCGATGAGCCCCGTGGTTGAACGCGGCGGCGGGGTCGGGTCGTCACTATGTGCACCACGATTCCATAAACATCGGGTTCTTATTAGGAGTGGGGGAGCCTCATGGCTGGCGAAGACGCAAGCTACGAGATCAAGTCCGTGCAGACGGTGCGCGGAATGGAAGCCAGGACGATGGCGAAGTGGGAGAAGGAAGGCTGGGAATTCGTCACCCAGAGCCAAGTGCCGCTGTTGCGGACGAAGTTGACATTCCGCCGCCTGAAGCCGAAGCGGCCCCGGTACCTCTTGCCAGCGGCGGCAGGGGCGCTCCTGCTTATCGGCATTATCGTGGCCGTCGGCGCTGCCCGGGAGGGGGCTGACACCCCGGAGGCGAACGCGTCCCCGACAAACGCCGCGGTGGTGCAAAGCGAACAGCCCTCAAATGGGCCGTCTGATACGCCAAGCCAGAAAGCGGAGCCCAGTGAACCGGCCAAGGCTACACCGGTGGTGTCAGCGGCTGAGCAGACGCTGACTGTGCAGAACAATTCGGAACTTGCAGCTCTTCTTGCCGGGTCAGATTCGGACTACGACAGTATCCAAGGCTTTGCAACTAAATATAGAGATAGAACCATTGAGTTCGATGGAAATATCTCCTACATGAACAATCATGGTGACTACAAGACGAGGTACGACATCTTGATTGGCGCGGGGAACTACAGCGCTACGTCAATGACTGGACCTAACTTCCAGTTCAAGGATGTGAACATCGTTAGCGATCTGCATCTGACGGGTTCGAACATTCCCGAGGGCATTGGCAAAGGAGATAACCTTCACATCATTGCTCGCGTTGAAGGTTTCAACCGCGTTCAAGGCCTGTTCTTTCTGAAGCCGGTTTCCACCTCAGTACGTTGAGTATGTCGGCCTGACTCTTGCCCGTTGCGGGTCCTCAGGAGGCGGGAACAGAAAACGAGCCGGTCCCCGCCTCCCCAAAAAAGGAGGCCGGGACCGGCTCGTTCCGCTACCTCAATGCACGCATCGGTGACGCTTACGCGTGTATCCCATGCCCTACACGGAACAAAGGACTCGGCGGAGCCGTTCCAGCGCAACGATGTCGCGGGCAAAGGAGAACACCAGCAGCGGAAGGGCCAGGGCGGTCGCGGCGACTCCAACAGCCGGCGGGATGTCCGGAGTCAAGGCAAGGAGCAGTGCGAACGGCTGGAAGGCCCCGATCGCTTTGCTGCCGGCGCGGGGCGGGAGCGGGCTGCGAAGGTGGGGCCAGACGCGGCCGGCGGCCACGAAAACGTAGTAGAGACCCCCGATGCAGAGGGTCCACCGCCCCACGGTGACCGCCGTTGCGCAGGAGAGAACCAGCACCAGGGCGGCGTCCGTAGCAGTATCAAACCGTGCCCCTGCCGCCGATGCGGTGCCAGTGCGCCGGGCGACAGGACCGTCCAAGGCGTCCAGGAGGAAGGCAACGGCACCAATAATGACCAGGAGCGGGCCGGGGCGGGCTCCCGTCAACAGGACCGGAACAGCCACCACGGCGCACAGTGCAACCAGGACGGCCCGGAGCAAAGTGACACGGTCTGCGGGCGTTGAGAAGCTCGGGGTGCGGCGAAGGACAGATGCGGCGGCATTCCCGATGACCACAGCGCCCGCGCCCAAACCCAAAGCCTGAAGTCCAAGGTCCGGCCAGGACACGGCCGAGAGCCAGGTGCCCGCGACGACGTAGACGGCAACTGCGGTCATCGCGTCGGACGAGGCACGCAAGGCCGTCCTGTTCTCGGTGGTTTTCAGGGAGCTGTCACCCGCCGTCCCCTGGGAGCGGAACGGATGAGGCCTATGACAGCGAGGATTGTTCCGGCTCCTTCCGCGACGGCGCTGAGTGACTTCTCGAAAAACCATACGGGATCATACATGGCCGGGAACGGTCCGATCGCGGGAATGTCGACGTACCGGTACAGCACCACGGCAACGAAGCCGCTGAAAGCCACTGCCAGGGCGAGGGCGTAGGCGGCTCTGCTGCCCCGGACCAGAACGTAGAGCGCGGACAGGACGGCTGCGGCGCCTTCGAGCAGGAACAGGGTGCCTTGCCCGATCCCGCCAGGTGTGGCGGCCTGGTAACCCGGGGCGAGATGGAGATGAACGCCGGCATCGATGAACAGCATGAGGGCTGTCAGGATCCGCAGGGCCAGGCTCATTTGACCGTCAGCGTCCCGTGCATGTCGGGGTGGTAGGTGCAGTGGTACGGGTAGGTGCCCGGGGCCGACGGGGCCGTGAAGGTGGCCGTCCCGCCGTGTCCCGCCACCTTCGCGTCAAAGGCTGAGCCCTTGTCCGCAGTCACGGTGTGGGCCGCGGCGTCCATGTTGGTGACCGTCACCGTGGCGCCCGGTGGCACCGTGATGGGCGCTCCGTATTTGAAGTCCTGGATGGTGATGGTGGCTGCCGCCGTCGCAGCGCTCGCCGTTCCCGTGTCAGGCGCCTTCCCCGGGACGGTGGTGACGCCGGAACCGCCGCCGCCGGAGGCGCAGCCGCCTAAGAGGAGCGCTGCGATCAGCAGTGCTGCGGACCGGACCTGAATCGCTTTCATGGTGCACCGTCCTCGACGCCGGAACTCAGGCCGTGTGGTCCTGCCTGTCCCTACATTGTGCTCTTCTGGGGCCGCGCGTACAGGGCCTTTTGAATCAATCCACGACGGCGGTCCTTCGGCTGGGGGTGCAAGAGATTGCGGATGTGCCTCGTCTGTCAGTCCACAGCGTTCAATTTTGCAGCGACGCCCACTGTGCCAGCGCATCGCCGCAGGTCAAGAGCGTCTTGAAGGAAAAAACAGCAGAACTTGACCGAATCTTGCAATGTGGTTGACCCAACCTTTAGGCGCGTTGGGAAGAGTGTTCAGGGCCGGGAAAACGCGGCCAGAGCAGCCAGAGTCCAAG
Source organism: Arthrobacter sp. UYCo732 (assembly GCF_040547265.1). NCBI lineage: Bacteria > Bacillati > Actinomycetota > Actinomycetes > Micrococcales > Micrococcaceae > Arthrobacter > Arthrobacter sp. UYCo732. Next base: position 18,350 of record NZ_JBEPPJ010000023.1, read on the forward strand.
GCTGCAGCGGAAAACTACACGGGAGCGCAATTGTCTGAGGTTCTGAACGACGAGGTCAGGAGCAGCGAAGAGGCAGGGTTCAGCCGCCGCAGGGTGGTCAAGGGTGTGGCCTGGTCAGTTCCGGTTATTGTGGCCGCCGTCGGGGCTCCGCCCGCGTCGGCGTCACCGGGGCCGGTAACGCAGCCGTCAGTCACCTTCTCAGTTCCTGATGCCGTCACGGTAACCGGTGCGACGTCAGCTTCCGGTCCGACGGGTTTCGATATACAGACCGGAAGTGCCTTTGTTGGTACAACGGTGTCCTACACAATCTCGATTGACGCTGTGGCATCAAAACAGAAGGCGCTCCTCTCTGTAACATCAGTCGATCCGGTCACCTCTACCCCGAAGAGCGGTGTTTCCGGTAGCGGCAGCAAGGAAGTCACAACATTTTCCGACATTTTGACTACGACTTCCGGAAATCACAAACTTCATGTCGCGTTCAAGCGGTTTGCCTTCAACATAAGTCCAGGAAAGGGAACCCACGCGTACCAGGTCACCCTTACGGCGACCCTGGACAAGTCCACAACAGTGACTGCTGTTCCAGCAAACCTCACGGTAGTCTTCCCGTGAGGCCAGTCGGGTATAGCGGAAGCGCCATGACTTGGCACCGCTCGCGTTGTGTTGCCGAAGTCCGCACGCATTCGGCTAACCGGGTCGCCCTCCTCCACCTCGACGCAACCCAACCAGTGGTCCTGGAAGGCACGGCTGCAACCATCTGGGACCTGATCGACGGTACTCGAAATGAGCAGGCCATCCTCGCCGAACTCGAGTTCAGCTTCGAGGACACGAGTGATCAGATGCATGCCCAGGTCGCGAGCTTTTTGGCAAACCTTCAGGACCAGCGGCTGATCGAATCTGCCGGGCCGAGCCAATAACAACAACAGCTTCAGATTCGGGGGGAATCATGAGCGATGGCAACGTACAGGTGGCGTGGGCGCCCCTGCAGAGTGAGGAAAATCTGGGCCGAAAAGACCCGCTGTGCCTGAACATATTGGGCGTGGAGTTCACTGTTCGCTGGGGCCGGGGCGTCACGGGGGAGCAGCGGAAGAGGATGCGCTCAGCGTGGGTGCGGTGTGCCAGGGAAAGCGCACCTCACCTTCCGTCACTGCCCAGGGAACCCAACGGCTCCCAGCCTTTCTCAGCGTCCGTCACCTATCAGTCACTGAGGAACGACGTCGGCACGTTCGCCTTGCAGGCCGTCTCCTTTGACGAGCTGGCTGAGAACCTCACTTCCCGGCTCACCGTCGCCGCCATCCTGGCCAACGCAGGGGAGCTCACCATGCTGCACGCCTGCGGGGTGGCTGACCAGGTCACGGGAGCGGTCGTTGCTCTGGTTGCCAAGTCGGGAACCGGCAAAACCACCGCGGCCTCCGTGCTGGCGGGAACATATGGGTACGTCACTGACGAGACGGTCGCTATCAGGCCCGACGGCTCCGTGGTTCCGTATCCTAAGCCGCTGTCCCTGAAGCAGGAGTACGTTGTTCCAAAGCGTCAGGTGGGCCCGGACGAGCTCGGACTTCAGTCGGCTCCCGCCAAGCCCTTCATCCAGTCCATCGTGCTGCTGGACCGGGTTGAGGGCGCTCAGCGGGTCCTCCCAACCCTGAGCAAGGTCCCGCTCGCCGACGCCCTTCTCGCCCTGATCCCCGATTCTTCCTCGCAGGGCGAAATCGACCTGCCGCTGCAGTCGCTGTGCCGCCTGATCGACAGCGTCGGGGGAGTGTGGCGGGTGACTTATTCGGAAGCCGCCGATCTGCCAGCAGCCTTGGCACCGCTGTTCCGGGAGCAGCGTCCCTCGAAGCCCGAGTGGGAAGCGCCCGGACTCGAAACCGGATTCACGCCCATCCCAGCCGGCCACGTCCGCCGGACGGCGGCAAAGGATGCCGTGGCCATCGCCGGCGACCTCCTGGTGATGCTGGACAAGGAGATTGCGCGCCTGAGCGGGATCGGGCCGGCCATCTGGGAAGCAACCGCGAACGCCGTAGCGGAAGACCAACTGGCCGACGAAGTCGGCAAAGTGCACGGCCACCCGGAAGGCTACCGGAAAGCCGTCTCCGAGGCCGTCCAGCAGCTCATCGCGATATCAGTCTTGGAAAAGGCCAGCAACTAGCCGCCAAACCGCGTGGGGACCACCAGAAGCCGTAACCCGGCAACGAAGACCGGCCAACGCACACGAACTTGAACGAGAAGGAACCACCATGAGCGTCACAACAGCCACCCCGGGGGAAGCGCCGGCAGGCCTGGACCTGGCTGACTACCTGCGTGTAGTCCGCACGTACTGGAAAGCGATCGTCGCGTTCACCCTGCTGGCCACGCTGGCGGCGTTCGGCTGGACGGTCCTGCAGCCCAAGATCTACTCCTCTGACTCCAGCGGCATTGTGGTGACTCCGGGGTCGGACAACGTCAGCCTCTCCCTCGCCGGCGACAGCTTGGCCAAGGCGAAGGTCAAGAACTACGAGTCCGTGGCGAAGTCGCGTCTCGTGGCGGACCGCGTCATCGCAGACCTGCAACTCAAGACCACTGCAGACGCCCTCCTCGGCTCCATCAGCGTAAAAGTCCCGCTGGACACTGCGGAGATCCGGGTGACGGCCCAGTCGCCGGACCCTGCCACCGCCCAGCGCGTGGCCGATGCCTGGGTCAACGGGCTCGCCGCCCAGGTGGAAGCGATCGAAACGGCACCTGCCACCGCTGAGACAGTTGAGGGCACGGCAGTAAGGCCCGACGCCGGAACATCCGCCGCTGCGCCCGCTTCAGCAGTGCGCGTGCTTCCGCTGGGCAAAGCGGTCCTGCCTTCCAGCCCGGTGTCGCCGAACGTGAAGCTCACCCTGGCGCTCGGTGCGCTGATCGGCCTGGCTCTGGGCGTGGCCTACGCGCTGGTCCGCCGGCACCTGGACCGGCGTATCCGCGGCGCCGTGGAGATCGAGCAGCTCTTCGGGGTTCCCGTCATCGGAACCCTCCCCGTTGACCACCGCCTCGACGAGAGAAGCACCATAGTGGATGCCAGCACGGCCACTCACGTCCACGACGCGGGCGGGGCGATGGCCGAGGCCCTCCGCGAACTGCGCACCAACCTCAGCTTCCTTGATGTGGACCAGCCGCCGCGCATCATTGTGGTGACGAGCTCCGTGCAGTCAGAGGGAAAGTCAACGGTCACGGCCAACCTGGCGGTCACCATGGCGGCCGCCGGCGAGAACGTCGTAGTGGTCGACGGCGATCTCCGCCGCCCCACCCTGGTGGACGTCTTCAATCTCGTTCCGGGAGCCGGGGTCACCGATGTTCTGACCGGCACCGCCACGCTGGATGATGTCCTGCAGCCGTGCGGCGCCCTGCCGAACCTTTCCGTCCTGGGCTCCGGCCGCATTCCGCCGAACCCCAGCGAGCTGCTGGGGTCGCGGGCCATGAAGACCATGCTGAACACCCTGGCCGAGAACGGTGTTGTCCTCATTGACGCTCCGCCGCTGCTTCCGGTGACGGACGCCGCAGTCCTTTCCCGCGCGGCCGACGGCGCCATCGTTGTGATCCGGACCGGCAGGACCACCCAGGAGCAGCTTGCGGGGTCGCTGGGTAACTTGGACAAGGTCAAGGGCCGGATACTGGGAGCGGTCCTCAATTACGTGCCCACCCGTGGAAACGGCTCGTACTCCTATTACGGGACGTACAAGTCCGCGCCCGCTCCCGCGTCGGCTCAGGCGCTCGCCTCGGCCGTTTCGGTGGACCAGAAACCGGCAGGCGCACAGCAGCACAGCGTGGAGGGAAGCCTGCAGGAGTCCGTGCCCGCCGGCCGCCGGGCACGAGTCTAGGTTTCACGAATGAAAGATGGCGCCGAGGAGGCGCAGCTCAAGATTTCCGAGGCCGTCCTGCTAGGCCATGCCATGGTGCAACGGGTTGCGGACGGATTGGGGATCCGGGCGTTCTTCATCAAGGGCCCGGCTAGTGTCATCCAGGGGCTCCGCCTGCCAAAGGTCTCGGGCGACGTGGACGTCTTTGTGTCGCTGGAAGATCTGGAGGAGATGCTTTCAGGCCTCCGGGATAGGGGCTGGCGGCAACGCCCGGTGGACCCTGACAGCCGGACGTTTCCAAAGCACTCGGTGACCGTCGACCACCCGGAATGGCCCTGCTGCATCGACGTTCACTTCCGCTTCCCGGGAATGGAGCGCGAACCCGCTGACTGCTTCGACGTCATGTGGGCGAACACCGAGGACTTTGAACTTGCAGGACAGGAGGTGCGGATCCCGTCAAAGGCGCTGGGGATTCTCATCCTTGCTTTGCACGCCCTGAGGTCGCCGCACCTGTCGCAGTGCCGCCAGGAACTCGAGTTCCTGTCCGATCTCGCAGTACGGCAATCGCTCGCCCCGGCCATACTGGCCATGTCTACGTCCACGAGCGCCCTAGCTGCCATGCGCCCTTTTCTCGAGGACCTGCTCACCCATACGTTGCTGGTGGACTGGCCCAATGCCTCCGCGGAATGGCGCAATCGACTGTTGGCCAAAGAGCCGGGCAGCGCCAGGCTGATCGCGATTGCCCAGGTCCCTCTGCGGGAGAAACCCAGGATGCTGTTCCGTGCAGTCTTCCCGACGCCGGAAGTGCATCTGTCCCGCGACATTTACGCCGACATGTCTTTCCGGGGCAGGCTCAAGTCTCACAGAGCCCGGTGGGTTCGGTTCTTGCGTGCGCTCCCGCGAATCGCGCGGGACCTGAAGTCTGTCGGTGATTGAGCCGGTCGAAATCAAGTCACTAATTGCGGGTTTCCTCCAACGATTTTGTAAGGTTCAGTCATGACAATGGGGAAAATTATTACCAAAGCCGTCATTCCTGCTGCCGGACTGGGGACTCGTTTCCTACCCGCCACCAAGGCCATGCCGAAGGAAATGCTGCCAGTGGTTGACCGGCCGGCCATCCAGTATGTCGTGGAGGAAGCCGTCAAAGCCGGGCTCGACGACATTCTGATGATCACCGGGCGCAGCAAACGCGCTCTCGAAGACCACTTCGACCGTGCGCCCGGGCTCGAACGGACGCTGGAGCTAAAAGGTGACAAACAGCGACTCGCCTCAGTGCAGGAGGCCTCGGATCTGGGTCCCATCCACTATGTCCGCCAAGGTGAGGCCAAAGGCCTTGGTCACGCTGTGCTTTGCGCACAGCAGCATGTGGGCGAGGAGCCGTTCGCCGTCCTACTGGGTGATGACCTTATCGATGAAGCTGAGGACCTGCTCACCGCCATGATGGAGGTGCAGCAGAAGACCGGTGGGTCCGTCATCGCACTGATTGAGGTGGACCCGACTCAGATCAGCGCCTATGGCTGTGCGGACATCACGGCCATCGACGGTGCAGACTATGTGCGGGTCAATAGCCTGGTGGAGAAGCCGGCGGCTAGCGAGGCGCCGTCCAACCTTGCCGTCATCGGCCGCTACGTGCTGCACCCCTCCGTGTTTGGTGTCCTGGAAAACACGCCGCCGGGCCGCGGCAATGAAATCCAGCTGACTGATGCGCTTCAGACACTGGCTGCCAGCGACGGAGAAGGGTCTGGCGTGTACGGCGTGGTCTTCAAGGGCCGCCGCTACGACACCGGCGACAAGCTCAGCTACCTCAAAGCCGTCATCACGCTGGCTTCAGAGCGTGTGGAATTTGGTGAGGACCTGAAGACTTGGTTGAAGGCCTTCGTGGGCTAAAGCTTCTTACCTCTGCATGGCGCCTACAGGCCCGTCGCTGACAAGCGGCGGGCCTGCAGGCATCTCAGGACCACCGTGGCCAAAAGGGCACCTATGAAGGCCCCTCCTGTGTTTGTGACAATGTCCGCAATACTCGCGAGTCGATTGTGAAGAAACAGCAGTTGGCCCAACTCGATGCAGCAGGAGACGAGCAACCCCAGGATTCCGATCCGCCACCATTTTCGTTTGGGATAGGCCAACCCTGCCACAGCACCCACGGGCACAAACAGCAGGACGTTGGCTGTAGCCTCGACAAATTGGTAATTGAACCACGCGGGAATTCCATGACTGTGGAGCAACTTCAGGACATCGGCGAGCTGGCCATGGACAGGAGCATCAACGGGACTGGGCCAGAAGGCAATTAGTCCTAGCGGAACCAGCATGGCGATCAGGATGAAACGCCAGAAACGGCGGCTGTCGACGTAGTTCAAAAAGCTCCCTTAAAGGCAGAGGGTGGGTACCCTCCGGAAGCCGGAGGATACCCACCCTCTTTGGTAAAAAATGTGTTGCGGTTACGGCGTGGTCTCTGCCTTGGCCCGGCGACGAACAACAACCACGGAGGCTGCACCGGCGGCCAGGGCGCCTGCGCCAACCAAGGTCCACAGGATCAGGCCGGAGTCAGCGCCGGTATTGGCGAGGCCCGCAGCGCTGCCAGTGTTGGCGAGCGGAGCGCCGCCGGTGTTGGCAAGTCCAGCGCCATTTGCGTAGGCCGCGTCAACAACCACCGTAACGGGGCCCACCGAGTTGCCGCTGGTGTTGCCCGTGGCGGTGAGGAGGTATGTTCCTGCTTCGTGGATGGCGATCGGCACAGAGAAGTTGCCCTGGGCGTCAGCCTGAGCACTAAGGGTCGTCTCCGCGAAAACGTTGATCCTGGTGGCCACGGAGCGGCCGCCGATGGTGGCGCCGTTTGCCGCGGGCGGGTTGCCCGGAGTCACCCGAATGGTTAGGGTCTCACCAGCGAAGGGGCCACGGCCGCGGAAGACGAAGGATTCGCCCGGGCCCACGGTGCCGTCTGAAACGGCGGCCTGCGGCGGAATGGCCGGGTAGTTGGCCGCGATGGCCGGCGCGGTGCCCACGAGTGCCAGTGAGCCTGCAAGTGCGAGTGCTGCGAGTGCTTTTTTCATGGTTGTCCCCCCGGAGACGTTTAAGTTTTGTGTATCCGATTTCTTGAGGAGGTTCCTCTCCGCACGAGACCTGTGCGGAAATCCCGGATATATATCCCAAAGAGACGTTACCACTTCTGTCGAAAGGGGGGCAACGTCAATCAAGACGGTTTACATAGTGTTAACGCGGTGTCTATGACTACTAGCCACATTGCGGAACTACTGTGGGCAGGATCACATCTTTGACATCCTGAACGGTAGGCGTGACAACAACGTTAGGCTCCGTGTGTTGAACGATTTTCCCGAACGTGATGTCAACCGTCCTACTCTCCCCGGGCGCTAGCTGAATTGCGATTACACCCACAGGCCGGTTGCTGTGTCGATAGGGAGCGAAGTCGGTTGGTTGTCCGTCGAGTTTTGCCGTCTCCACGTTGGCTTGGACGGGGCCGTACGCAACGATGTTGGTCTGCACCGATCCAGCTGGCACCCCGAACGCGCCACCACCGGTGACGTAGGCGGGCAGTGACGTTGCTGCGTCCGCGGGTGCCGTGTTGGTACTTGTTACGCGGACGGTCGTCTGCTCGTAGCCGTTTTGAGGGCATTCCTTCACTAACTGCACGGTGCGTTTGACGTGGTAATCCATTTTGGCGCCGGTGCCGTCGTTGAAGTAGGCACCGAATTGAGCCGGGGAGATGCTGGGTCCAGCGACCGACCCGCTCAAGGCGTATTGGCCAATTACGGACTGTTCCGCTGGATATCCAGACCAGACGAGGACACGGCCCTCGGAAGAGGCTCGCGTCAGTCCTTCGATCAAGCCTTTAGCATTTCCTTTACCGGCGGACAATGCCGAAAAAATCTCTCGTGCGACACCAGCGAAGTAGATGTCTTGGCTCGCAGGCTTGTTAATCTTGGCGTACACATCAGAGAGTAATGTCTGAACGATGTTGTTACCGGTCAGCTCCGTCGGAAGGCCCGCTGATGCCAGCGCCACGAGGGCAGGCTGCGTTATCTTGACAGGGCCGGTGGCTTCCAAAACATAACTAAGCGCCACGGGGTCGATAGAGATTACGCCATCAACCGTCTGACCGGTCTTCCGCTCCCACATGGTCTTAGCCGTAGCGGCAGCCGTTGGGAAGTCTGGCGTTAAATTGATGTCCTGCATGTACTTACCTAGACGACTGGAGTAGATCTGCGTCTGCTCCAGATCCGTTTCGACGGGCGGGCTCATAACGCCTAGTTGAGTCGCACTCGTTTGGTCGCTCAACGAAAGTTGTCCATTATGCACTTGCAGCGTGGCAAGCGCCCCAGGAATACCGCCGGATGCTCGGGCCTCAGCGTTGTTTTGAAAAATGAGAAGATAGGTCCGGGCGGATTCGGATCCCATCATGGGCGGGGCTAACTGAGAAACGGACGCTGCGGCTTCCAGCGCATTGTTAATAGACTCCAGTTCAGTCCTGGCCAATTCTAACGGCGTGGCAACTTGCGGAAGCAAGGTTGCAGTGTCGATTTCATCAAGCCGCCGCGCGGAATTCTTGACGGCATTCGCGGCGGTGGTGATGCTTGGTGAGGCGTCCTGCAGTGCTTTGAAGTCTGCGCCCATACGCGATGGGACCAAATCGTCCCACCGCAAGGATCCGAAGTCCTGCACCAATGGGGTGATTGCCAACGTCGTCACGTCATCAGCGGTCCTTGCAACTTCAGATACCGCAGCGAAGTTGTCACCAACACCCGGCAACGCCGCGGCTAATGTCCAGAGGGGATCTTGGCTTGCCTCCCTAGCGGAAGTCGCGTGGGCTCGCATCAGGTCCGCCGTGGCGGCCGCCTTAGCTGCCTCGTTAGCCTCTATATCTTTCCTGAGAACCGGAACCAACTGAGTCACGGCTTTTAGCTCGAACTCGACAGCCTGAGCCTTAGAAGCCAGCCAAGCGACGCCGCCAATTATCACAACTGCTAGTCCAGCGAGGACCACGACAGCGGTCACCAATCGCCCGCGCCAGCTTCGTTTGCCTTTGGATCTGTGCCCGGGCGAGTAAGGGGAATTGTAGTTGTTGACCGCTGGCGTTATTTTCTGACCTGCCATGCCTAAGGGTGCCCCAGTCTTCGTAGATTCCGCCGGCAGTCCGATGCTTTTCGGGTCCACTGCCCCTTACCATTCATGAGAACGAAAGGCTGAAATGTTCATATAAATAATTTGGATACTCGTTCCCACTAAAACGAGCTTGTCTCCGCAACTTCTTGAGCCTGACACTATCAAACCGGCAATGAGACGTTGGAGTCGATTGTAGGTATGCGTTTGGCTGACGGCCTTTGAATAATCCCGAATGTAAGCTAGTCCGAACAGCGCCGAATGATATTTCATGCCCGGCGGTGTTGTAAGCGCTACGGCGTTCACATCAATCGGCCTTACCGTGAGCCGAGCTAGCGTTCTCCTTCATTCAAACGGCACCCGTACTAGCAAAAACAGCCTTGAAAGTCTTCATGAGTATCACTACATCGCCCATAAGCGACCAATTTTCTACATAGTACAAGTCAAGTCTGATGCTCTCTTCCCATGAGAGATTCGATCTTCCGCTAACTTGCCACAGACCACTCATGCCTGGACTGACGTAGAGTCTGCGGTGCGCGGCGTCGTCGTACAGGGCAACTTCGCCTTCGCGTTGAGGCCGGGGACCGACTAGGCTCATTGTCCCCCCTAACACATTCAGCAATTGGGGTAGTTCGTCTAGAGAATACTTCCTGAGTATTCGACCTAGGGAAGTGATACGCGGGTCATTCTCTACCTTGAACAAAGGAGTCCCGGCTGAACCCTGGGCAGTGAGCAGTTGATGAAGTTGTGCGTCCGCGTCTACTTTCATTGACCGGAACTTCAACATCTCAAACGTCGTTCCGCGCAATCCAATTCGAGATTGCTTGTAAAACACTGGTCCTCCGTCCGTCACTTTAACGAGGAAAGCCAACAAGAGGAAAATTGGCGAGAGGCATGCCAAGAGGATGCCGGCTACCACCAAGTCAAAGGACCTTTTTGCGACCTTTTTTCCACCGGTGAGTTTCGGCGTGGAAACATGGATGAGCGGCAGACCTGCAACAGGCTGAGTATGGATTCGTGGCCCGGCGATGTCCGTAAGCGCCGGCGCCAAGATCATTCCGATATCGCGAGCGGCCAATTCCCAACCGAGCCTACGGAGTTCGCGGGGGTGCAAGTTGACCCCCGCGGAAACCGCAACTGCATCTACTTTCGTGGTAGCGATTACATTTAGAATTGATTCGAAATCGCTTTCGGTGCCCGTAACGGGAACCGATCGCTCGTCAAAAGGTTTTGTTGACGGTGCAGCAGGCAGGTGCGCGGCAACAGGCAAGTAACCAGCGGCCGGTGCACTCTGGAGCGATCGGACCAAATGGGCAGCTGAATGCGGGCCCCCAATGATGAGTACACGGGACGTACTTTTGCCTCGGTGCCTTTCAAGGCTTAGATGCTGGCGAACAAGCCAGCGACCTATAACCAACCCCAAAGCGCCAGCAGGGAACGCAAGTCCAACGAATCCTCTGGCCGTATCTATTCGCAGGGCATAGGACACAACGGCCACTGCGCCAAATAGCCAAGCCGAACTCGCTATCACACGTTTGTATTCTTCGGAGCCCGAACCCAGAACACGTGACTCTCGGGATCCCCAGATCTCCAGCATTAGCCACCATGCAATGACAAGCGCAACGGAGAGGACCGCATAGTCCACTTCGCGGACGTTAGTGTTCTCAATATCCGCGAATCCAAACCGAATGCCGTAGGCACCAGCCATTGCCCAAATGACAATGCCAGCATCTATGAGCCGAAGCCGGTAAGTATATCGGGCGCGCCATCCCCGCACGGATACGAATGACTTTGTACTAGCCATGCTTGGTGTATTCATCGACTCTTCCCCCTCACCAAGAGCCTCACGATCGGACGTGGTCGGAATTCGTCCGAAACCAGTTCAAGGTCCCGCGGATTCCCTCCTCGAGGGCTATCTTGGCGGTCCAGCCACTTTGCGCAAGCCGTGATACGTCGAGCAGTTTTTGGGGTGTGCCATCCGGCTTAGTTGTATCCCAAGTGATTTCGCCGTCATAGCCGACTGCGTCAGCCACGATGGCTGCCAGCTCCTTGATAGTGACGTCCGTGCCGGTGCCCACATTGACTTGGGAGGGTCCGTCGTAGTTCTCCATCAGATGGAGGCATGCCGATGCCATGTCATCGACATGAAGAAATTCTCGCCTCGGCGACCCTGTTCCCCAGTTGGCAACAGTCTTCGCCCCCGATCTAGCGGCTTCGTCGTAGCGGCGAATGAGTGCCGGTAGTACGTGGGAGCCCTCGGGAGAAAAGTTGTCTCCGGGGCCATACAGGTTCGTTGGCATAGCAGAAATCCAGGGCAGGCCGTACTGACGCCTTACGGCTTGGACTTGCATAATTCCAGCGATTTTCGCTATGGCGTAGGCATCGTTGGTGCCTTCCAGGTGCCCGGTAAGAAGAGACTCTTCCTTGATTGGCTGTTCCGCAAACTTCGGGTAGATACAGGAAGACCCGAGGAAAAGGAGCCTTTCAACCTCGTGTTCCCTTGCCGCGTCAAGGACATTTACTTGGATCCTCAAATTGTCGCTGAGGAAGTCGACCGGGTAGGTGCTGTTGGCGAGGATGCCGCCGACTTTTGCGGCAGCAAGTACGGCGTATCTCGGGCGAGTCTCAGCGAAGAAGTCAAAGACCGCCTCGCGATTCATCAGGTCTAGCTCGGCAGAGCCCCGGCCAACTAGGTCTGTGAAGCCTTCCATTTCAAGTTTGCGCCAAACTGCAGATCCGACCAGGCCTCTGTGTCCAGCCACGTAGAACTTAGCCGAACGATCGAGTGGCCTTGGCGAGAAATGTTCCCCAGTCGTCATTTCGTCCAGCTCACGAGATCAACAGTGTCAATCCAATGATTGCCGGCATTCTTCAAAACTTCGATATCTGCATCCACCATTATGCGCGCCAGCTCGGGCGTGTGCACCGAAGCCTTCCAACCCAACTTTTCTTGAGCCTTTGAGGAATCTCCAACTAATGCATCGACTTCCGTTGGCCTCAGGTATCGCTCGTCAAAACGCACATGGTTTTCCCAGTTGAGACCAGCGTGTTCAAAAGAGATCTGAAGAAAATCTCGAACGGTGTAGCTACCTCCCGTCGCAAGAACAAAATCGTCCGGTTCGTCCGCCTGCAGCATTCGCCACATTCCTTCAACATATTCGGCCGCATAGCCCCAGTCGCGGACAGCATCTAGGTTGCCCATATATAGGAGGTCCTGCTTGCCGGCCCTAATTGCGGCTACAGCACGAGTGATTTTTCTTGTTACGAATGTTTCGCCGCGTCGCGGCGATTCATGGTTGAAGAGAATCCCGTTCACTGCGTACATGCCGTACGCTTCGCGATAATTCTTCGTAATCCAGTAGCTGTAGACCTTCGCGGCGCCATAGGGAGACCGAGGGTAAAACGGAGTATCCTCGTTCTGAGGCGGCGGGGTCGCTCCAAACATTTCTGACGATGACGCCTGATAGAACCGAGTTTCGATGCCGGACATTCGAACCGCCTCCAGGAGACGTACCGTGCCTACTCCGGTGGTATCCGCCGTGTGTTCAGGTTCATCGAATGACACCCTCACATGCGACTGAGCTGCCAGGTTGTACACCTCGTCGGGCTTGATCTCGGCAAGTAGCGTCACGAGACGGGCCCCATCGCTCAGATCCCCGTAGTGGAGGAAGAGCCTAGCGGCGGAGTCATGCGGATCCACATACATATGGTCGATCCGCGTTGTATTGAATGTCGAAGCTCTTCGTATGAGTCCATGAACCTCATAGCCTTTTTTCAGGAGCAACTCGGCTAGATACGAGCCGTCCTGGCCCGTGATGCCTGTGATTAGTGCGCGCTTGGTCAAAATGCCCCCAGAAAGTTAAAAGTTTGTACGCGCAGCCCGGTGGCCGCGCAGCGATGCCAGACTATACACCGTTTGTATCATAAATCCGCAGTAGCAAGGACTGCCAAAGCGCTGCGTAATGTGGCACAAAGTCTCCCTTTGGGAAGCAGCGACAATGGATCATGATCCCTGCTGGACTATGCCGCAGATTGTCTTGCAATTCGCGAAACAGCAAGGCGCATGCTTGGCAGAACCTGTATCAACATCATACTTGCGGCCATGCACACGTATGGAGCTGCTGAACCGAGGTACGGCACGCTGGACACCGTCGCCATTATCGTCGCGACCGCCACAGCAACCACGAATGCGGCTTGGTACCAAAGAGCCCGTGGATCGGTAAGCAGCATGGCGCTGGGCTGGTGAATTGCGTAGACGAGCAGATAGGCGCCGGCTCCAAGAAGTAGAGTGATGGGAGGCGCAACGGAATTCCCCGTGAGCAGCCAAGCCGCCAAAGGCATGAGCGAAACGTATCCGACTACAAAGATTGCGCCAATTATCGCAAATATCAGGATATGAGTTTTGAACGCCGAAATCTCAAGTTCATTACGATGTATCTGCCCACGATAACGTGACCATAGGTTTTGACCAACAACACTTGTGATTGCGATAAGCGGACCAAGGAACTGCGCTGCTACAGAGTATTCGGCCACCTCTTGGGAGTTGCCGTACTGTGTGAGCAGCAATCTGTGGCTCTGAAATCCTGCCGCCATTCCTACGGAGATGAGCAGGAATGGCAATGCAGTCTGCCATGGACTGTCCCCGCCGTTGCCGCGCCGAAACAATGATACGAATGGCCATTCGGTGCGAAGTGGCGAAGTGCGCCTCGCTACTAGGTAGCCGACGAGTGCGTTAAGTATGTAGGCCGTTCCTGGCCCGAGGAAATATAGGTATGCCGGTGAATCTAGTACAAAGAGAATTACGTAAGTCAGAATTTGAACACCGGGTCCAATGAAGCCCAAACGAACAACGTCGATCATACGCCCACATCCCTGCAAGGCGCGGGCGCCTATACCCAAGGGAATTGACAGGGCAATGCAGAACAATGTGAAGGCGGCCCCCACGACAATGCCCGACTCGCCAGCTAGATTTCCAAGAGCGCTTGATAAATACCCCTCCGCATACGCCCAAATTATTACGGGCAGCAGAAGCACCATGACAATTAGCATGTAATCCCTCGCCCTGGAAACTTGCCGCTTAAAGGCCGCTTCTGTGATCGACCCTGATGTTCTGTCCGCAGTAGCATTGACGATGCTTGCACCAAGTCCTAAATCCGCGAATGGGAGTAGGTTGACCAAAGATGCAATTAGCGCAAATGCAGCGTACGTTTCAGGTCCGTGCTGACGTGCCAAGACTGCGATAACGAAGACATTTGCACCAAGTCCTGCAGCTAGGGTACATAACCTGGTGAGCGCTAAGCCGCCCAAGTCGAACTCGCGTGACTTTCTTAGAAGCGTTGACATCAAAATGCTCCTCAGTTCTTGATCAGCCGGAGCCGGAGCCGGTGGAAGGCTCTGCGGAGGAGAGAAAATGGATCCGCCACAAAACTCCTGAATATCCAAAAGGCAGTGGCGGCCCAAGCGCGATGGGCGGCTGACGATCGAGCAGCCCTTGTGAAAGCAGCAGAATTCAATTCAGTCGGCGTCATCAAATGAACAGCAATCCTTAGTTCAGCAGAATAGTGAGCTCTTATCGTCTCCTTATCTCGCATCTCTTGGAGCGGCGCTTTACTTGATTTACCCGCAAAAAGTCTGTATCGAGTCGTTGGTTGATCGTGACATAAGAATCTTCCTGTCTGACTCAGCCGAATGAACATTTCATAGTCTTCTGCGTATCGAAGTCCCAGAGACTCGATCGGTAATGCATCGGCTTCTCGTAGAGCATCACGCCGGATTACGGAGGCGGCGGGAGGCCAGGGGCCGTGGCCTTTGGTAAGAAGAGCTGCGACATCAACATGATCATAGGTGCGTCGGAGAAGACGCTCGCTGCCGTTAGGCATGACTCCCAACACACGTCCGGCAGCCACACTGGCTGTCGAATCTTCGCGAAGGACAGTTAGTGATTTGAGAACACCGACTGGTAGGAGCTCGTCGTCTGCGTCCAGAAAAACGATAAAGCGGGTTCGGGCGGCTGACAGTCCCCTATTTCTGGCAGCCCAAGCTCCGGCATTCTCTTGCTGTATTACGAGTGCACCTGCCGCCCGCGAAATATCTGCCGTTCGATCCGTTGATCCATCGTCGACAACAATGAGCGAGGACCCACTGAGGTCCAGACAACTCGTGATCGCCTTGGCTATTGTTTCCTGAGAATTGAAAGCAGGAATTATGACGGTGACGTCATCGGCTAAGGTCACGCGTTGTCCTCTGGAACAAATCTCGGATTGGCACGCCGTAATGGCCTACGCGCGATTCGGTCAACTAGAGTATAAAGCCAAAAAAAGACTGAGACCGCTGTGTCCAGTGCTTGGTATCGCGTGACTCGAATTCCGGCACTCGACCGAGCGCGCATCATATCCCTGTAATGTGCCCAGGCCGACCGGGTTGATCCTGCACCTGTAACGTCAAAGTCACAGAGTACTTCCGCCCAAACGGTCGGGTCCGATTTGAGCGACGCACGCATCATGAACTCTTGGTCGGCTGTGAGCCCCAGGTTGGTGCTATAGCCATTGAGACTCCAAAAGAAGTCACGCGCAAAGACCGACGCCTGATGAGGTATAACTTGTCCGCCGATGAGGAAGCGGGCCTTCTCAAAAGGTACCTTTCCAGCCATGCCTACGGATTCGTCACCCTTGACGATGCGACTCAGCCCGTAGCCCCAGCCGAATTTCCTTTTGATATACTCACGAGCCACAAAACTTACCGACACCTCACTATGGAACACGTCGGCGGAATTCATGAACCAAAGAAGGTCACCGGATGCCATGGTTGCACCTTTATTCATCGCATCATAACGTCCGCCATCTTTTTCGCTCACCCAGTTGACAGCATCGGGAAGGCCTGCAAGATAGTCAGCGGACCCGTCCGTTGAGCCGCCATCAACTATGATGTGCTCTATGTCGGGCCAGTCCTGTCGTCTGACACTATCGACAGTGCTTTCCAGCCCGGCTCTATCGTTATATGCAATGGTTATTACGCTGATTTTCACGATTTCTCTTCTCGCAACGTCGGCCTGAAACTGAGCAAACTGGACGTAATTTCGTAAGCCTCGGATAGCGCACCACACGCCAACGAAGGGCTAAGCCCATCGATCACCAGTGATGTCTGCCGGGAAACGGATTCTTGGAATGCTTTGTCGTGGAAAAACCTTCGGACTTCTGCAGCCATTCCCAATGTCGATTCTGGGACTGTGAGGTAGCCAAGCGAGTCCATCGTCGCTATCCGGCGGGCGATCACCGGCACGCCCGCCGCAGCCGCCTCCATTGCTGATATTGGAGCAGCTTCCCATGCGCCGGTATGAAGGTAAAGTGCGGACTGAGAAACGAGACGCCTGGCCTCGGCAGGAGTTACCCAACCCGTAACTGTGACTCCTGAGTTAATTAGTTCAGTCTTTAGATCAGTCTCTCCATCGCCAACCCAGCAGAATCGGAAGTCTGGCCCCAATTCACGAGAAACCGCAGCAAAGAGTGAGGGATCCTTCTGCGCTCCAATTCGACCGACCATGCAGACAGACTGAGCCGCAGGTTTTGAGTGGCCCATCGAGTCAGACGTTAGAACGTTAGGGACGTAGTGGACGGGCATCTTGGAGTTAAGCCTTCGTCCTAACCGGGCTTCATGAGGACTCACTGCAATTAGGGCCTGCTTGCGTCTGGCTAGTACCCACTCGATCAGCCAGAGAGTTGAGCGCCATACGGTGTTCTTGTCACGTCGCTCGAACGCATAGCAGTGCGGCGAGTAAGCAATTGCCACCGTCCGAGGTAGGAGTAAACGAGATAGACCCGCGAGGCTCGAATGCAAATGCACGATGTCAGGTCGTTCCAGCTGCACTAAAGTCCGAACGTGTCTTAGGTAAGGAAGCAATCCGCCTCTAAATTCGAGAACACGCGTTTCTTCACTAAACTCCCCGGATGCTTCTCCCTCTCGAGGACGCCCAACAACTGTGTGGTCAGATGACGTAAGAAGTTGCGTGTACTTCGAGATTGCGTTCTGAACTCCGCCACCCATGGCTTCAGTGATATGCATTATCTTCATGGCTTGATACTCACTACTCAGTCAGGCGCAGATTTGTAAGTGCGATGCTCTTTATGGTCTCTCGGAGTGAGTTGGTCCTACGCAGAATATTTCGCCGGTTCTCATCTATTGCTGCCCAATATTTTTCTGGGTTCTCTCTTATACGCTCAATCAGTTCGTCGATCTCGGGAAGAGTCGCATCTCGTGCATTTAGTACATAATCGCCCAGTCCGAGATCTTCAAAGGCACCCCAACCTTTCCGTTCGTAGCTGAGGTGAATCGCGGGAAATCCGGCGATCAACGAAGATAAAGCACCGTGCAAGCGGGTGCTAACAACAATCCTCGGTTGTGACTCGTCGAGTGCCTCCTTCATCGTTCGAGGAAATCTTCCGTTAAGTCGAAGCGTCAAAGGAAAATCGTCATTACCGCCACCTGTTGACTGCAGGGCCCATTCAAAGTTTCCTGAAACCGCGGCTGCCTCCAGCAAGTCGTAGTAGCTGCGAGGCTCGGTTAGCTCTCGCGCAACAAAAATGGGCCTTTCAGCAAGATTTGCAGCCTTTTTGTCTTGTTTA
Organism: Arthrobacter sp. UYCo732; assembly: GCF_040547265.1. Lineage (NCBI taxonomy): Bacteria > Bacillati > Actinomycetota > Actinomycetes > Micrococcales > Micrococcaceae > Arthrobacter > Arthrobacter sp. UYCo732. The sequence goes on from NZ_JBEPPJ010000023.1 coordinate 35,898, forward strand.
GGATCCCTAGCGAGCTCCAAAACGGCCATATCGGGCATACGCTCCATAGAGGCGACCGATTTGAACTCCGCAATTGTCCTGTCATCCCGGGCGTAAACGGTATGGAGTTGTGCAAGATTCCTCTCGATGGCGCGCTTGTAAATGCCTTTGAAAGGACCGATGCTCTGCGGCAAGTAGACACTTTTGTGCCCTTCGCTGGCAGCAAGACGAAGTTGACCGAAATGAGCGCCCCAACTCTTAATGGCAGGGCCTAGACTTCCGCCCCGTAAGTAGCCTCCTCCGACGGCCACGACTAAGTCAGCCTCGCGAACGAGGTGCCGTATTTCCTTGGTCGGCCCAAGCAGGGCAGTGGCCAGCATAGAAATACGTCGGGACCGGCGCGAAAGACAGTCCGGCAGATGTGCCTGCCATTGGTAGAACTCCTGGCCATGGAAAGCTTCGGCGTCGGAAGCGACAACCTTGATGTCGGACGGCCCCAGCGCTTGCTCTATGGCTTCGCGAGCGAGGGTTACGAGCAGTCCGTCACCGGAATTTCTAGGGCTATAGGCGTGCAGGAGGAGGACCCTAGGAAGTTCAGACGTCCAGGTATTCGACAATGGAGCTCCTTGTGCTTAGCTGCTTAAAAGACTCTAGGGCTAAGTTGAAAGCCCTTGTTCGTTCGGTAGGATCAGTTGCTAGTTTCTCGAGGACCGAAGCAAATGCTGACTCGTTGTGAAAGGTCCAGATAGGACCAGAGCCAGACAAGTCTCGGAAGACGTCTATATCGGAGGCTATTGTCCCCCGGCCGCGCGCGCGGGCTTCCCAGACAACGAGAGGATTCAGTTCCCATCGGCTGGGCATTACAACGGCATCCGACCAATCCAGATAGGGCTCAATGTCAGTCACATACGGAAGAACTTCAACTTTGTGGAGGGAACCCACATGTTTGGACATGAGTTCTAGTTCCTCTCGCTTCTCACCATCTCCGAGGCATACTAGGTGAACGGGTGTTGTTGCTGCTTTGAGGAGTTTGGGAATTCTATCGAGGCCCTTTTGCCGCGTAATTCTACCTGCGAATACTAGGCGTAGCTCGCGGATTCTGCCTTCTCGAGGCGGGACAGCTGGCGAGGAGGATACATGTATCAAGTTGTGCTCGAGGCGCGTATTATTGATGGTGCCAAAGCCCCCCTTGATAAGTTCGTCGATCGCCCGACTTGAGGGCGTTGTGATTAGGCCGGCGAAACGAACTCCTCTTTTGACTAGCACATCTTCTAGTTTTCCCAAGATCGTTGACGAGTCTTGGGACGGAAGCTGATGAAAAGTGGCGGCAAGCCTCTTGTTGACGACTAGCTGTCGGGGAACTAATCCCAAGACTAGGTGGCTGGCACGCATCAATGAATAGATTGCGCCTGAGCTTCCTAAGAAGGGCTGAATTCTTCGACTAGCCTGGAGGACACCCAGAGGATTCCTTCTGCATTCGAGCTCGGTCACGAACTCCGCCAGTTCCATTGTTGATTCATGGTTTCTACTTCCCCGGAAGAGGACAACTAGACGAACATTTTCCTTCCCTAATTGGCGAAGGATTCCTTCCAATGCGCCTTGTGCGCCCCCGCCTTCAAGCCATGGCACAACGATTAGTTTGGGGCCTTTTGAGGTTTTCATTTCATTGGTCACGGAGGTCTTTCGCGTCTAAAAAGTTTTCATCTGAATTCTAAATGCTGCATTCTTTAATGCCATTCTAGCGAGGGGCGTTACCGGCGGATGTTGTTCCGGGGGAAAGTGCTCGCGACTCTCTGTCCCCGACTGGTAGCGCTGATTTGGCTGGCCGATTCCTGCGAGAATCGACTAATTGAAGGTGCGTCATTTTCGAGAAAACTACTTGGATCTTGATTGGGATCAACTGTGTAATAGGAGTATGCGTAGGCATCTCGGGACTTGACCTGCATGCGATTGAACACGACTCCGAGTACATTGGCTTCGACCAGGTTTAGAGTGTCCATAGCTTTTTGCACGTCCTGAACTCGCGTTTTATGGGCTCCCACTACCACAACGACTCCGCCGGCATGCTGTGAAAGGACCGCGGCGTCTGTAACCGGAAGAAGGGGGGGCGCATCAACGATGATGACGTCGAAGGAAGCCTCGAGACGTGACAAGAGATGTTTCATTTCGGCGGAACCCAATAGCTCACTCGGGTTGGGCGGTATCTGGCCCGAAGTAAGGACATAGAGGCCACCCTGTCCCCACCCTTGCAGGAGGTCGTTCACGTCGGCGGCCCCGACCAGCGCCGTCGTCAAGCCGGCGTTTCGTTCCAAGCCGAGATATTCGCCGACCATTGGTCGTCTGAGGTCAGCGTCAACCAGACAGACGGATTGTCCGGCCTGAGCCAAAGCAATGGCGAGATTTGTTGCCGTCGTGCTTTTTCCCTCACCTGGCAACGACGAGGTGACGACCAAGGTTTTGGCGTGTCCAGCGACATTAGCAAACTGAAGGTTAGTACGAAGTTGTCTGAACGATTCCGCCCGAGGGCTTTGCGGAGGAGATTGAGTCAGGAGTGGCTTTTTTTGGGCGTCGGCGTCGAACGCAATCCGGCCGAGTAGGGGAGCATTGCTGACTCGACCGAGGTCCGATTCAGTCTTAATCCGTGTATCCAGGACAGTTCGTAAAACAGCCAACACCAGTCCTGACGCCAGTCCCGCAAGTAGGCCCAGAATCGTGTTGAGTTTTGTGTTGGGAGCCGAGGGGGTTGCTGGTGCTGCCGCAGGAGTGATCACGGACAGGCTTATAGGTGATGTCCCGCCCATCTTGGGCCGTTCTAACATGTCCACGGCCTTGATGAGACTATTTGCGACAGCTTGTGCTGTGGCTGCGGCTTGAACCGACGAACCGTCTGACACCTCAATGTTGATTAGGACAGTATTCAGGTCTGAAGAGGCCTTGACCCGAGCGCTAAGCTCGCTGGACGTAGTCCGCAGTCCCAAGCTATCGATTGCCGGCTGCAACACCACTGGGGTTGCGACCGTTTGTACGTATGACTGAACACGCGCTTGGCTGAATGTGTTTCCTTGCTGAAGCTCTTGGACGGAACCGGAGCTTTGAATGGAAACGAAGAGTTGTGTATGTGCCGTATAAGTGGGCTGAATCAGGACCGATGTAGCGGCTCCGACTAAGATACCTGACAACGCTAAGGCCGCGATCAGGATCCAATTGACGCGTATGATCTGTAGATAGTCACGCAGGTCCAACCGTGGCCCCCTGGTCTCACGCCTCGGGAACCGCCCGCGAGGCGCGTCCCCAGAACGGCTTTATTCTTGCGGTCCCTGAAATTGTACAGTCTCAGGTTTCGCACTGCCGCCAATGAGTCGTTAGAACGATCTGATCGATGCTCCAGAAGTCCAGTATCAACCTCACATTGGTTAAATAATTGGTTCTGCTTCGATTAGACAAGTCGAGACGCTGTCGGCTAGTCGACACAGACAGGGCAAGAAATCTTGTTGAATGTATTGTCCTAATGGCGCACTGACTGAATTGTGATCTTTGTGAGGCGAGGATTGTCGGGGGGCGCTAGGGACTGCCCCAAGTATTGTGGGCGCGAAGTGAGCAGGTACTCGTGGGGGATGCACGAACACTGACGGCCCATGAGGCGGACTACAGCCAAGATTTCATTGACATGACCCGCAAGGGCGAGCTGCGGTTTGAACAGATCGCGAGGCGGTCACGCTTTGAGCGTTGGATGGCCTTGCTAAACCCAAGGTTGCTGGCTCTGCCGGTGAAGGTGCGGGAGGTTAGGGAGTCGAGCAGCCTCTTGAGGCGGAGAACGAGGTTCGGCACGTGCTGCTGGCGACCTAGGGAGGGGCATCGTGGTGCTTGCCTCCGACAGCGTTTCCCTCTCGGTGACCTGAAAGGATTTATGCCCCGTTTGGCAAGGCCCGTTGGTGGAGCGCGTATCCGGTGTCGAGGCGGGACCGAATTGACTTGTCAATGCCGCATTAAACGTCCAGGCCGACGATCCGGCCTTCGCGTACCGGTCTATTGTCGAAGAACTCCCGGGAAACACCGGATGAAATCCTCGCGGCTGATGTGTAAGATCGGGCGCGCCCGCGTGTTAGTAGCCACTAAGACTGCCTAGGTTGCCGCGGAATTGCACGCCAGCGTCCGATGCCGGTCCATCGGCGCGACTATTTACTAATTACATGCCAGGGCAACGCTGTCATGTCATCGTCAGCCTCGCCGCTGAGACGCCGTGGCTTCCGATAGCCACGAGGCGGGGCTCGAAAAATGCCCGCGATCTTGCAGGAAGAATGCAAATCCGTCGCCAAACGAAACTTAAAGACTCCCGAGCATGACCGGATGATTGCATTGCTCGGATTGATTATGTCTGTCGCTTTGGCATCAAATCTTTGTGTGATGTCGTGGCCATCCGGTAGGTGCACGGGCACAACTTGCTGTAACGGACTTAGAGTGGATCGGCGTACTTGAGATTTACCGTCGTAGCAGTTCACCAAACCTTGCCTTGTGGTTCGGCAATCAGGCCGGTCCCAGCAATGCCGCCTCCCGCTGGAAAAGCACCTCGCGCAATACCGGCGCCAGGCGTGCACTATAGGCGTCAGTCATGTGCACAGTGTCCCTTCGAGTTGGAATGGTTCCAATGACTGCTGGACACCGACCATCCGGAAGGCAGAACCAGGGTCGGACGTCAACCAGCCGAGCCTTTCCTGCTGCACTCTCCGTTGCTTCGGTGGTGGCGAGCCACAAGGCTGTTATGGACGACTCGCACATCTTCGGATTGCTGAAGCGGTTGGCGCACGACAGCAGAGAGGGCCCTTCAGGCGGGGCGGTGAGGATTATAGGCGATTCGTATTCGATTTGCGACAGAGTCCGAGTTACACCTTCGGCCCAAAGTCTTGGAAGCTCCTCCGCTGACGCGCCAGGAAGAGACTTCTTAAGCGCAGACGCCAACACAATGGCTTCTGGGTGCTCGCCATCGATTTCGCTAACCGCCCAGTCGCGAAACTCGTCGCAGTTTTCGTACATAGATCCGTCAGTGTCGAGAACCGGCACGTCAGCGTAGGGACATCCGACCTTTGCGTAGACGGAGAGGTTCCACTCGGGGTTGTCTTTTAGCGCGGCCCAAAGCCCCGGCACCCAGTTCATAGCCATGGAATCTCCAAAGACGACGAGGGAGTTGGGGGCGGAGGAAGGGCCAATGATGCAGTGGTTTCGGACAGATTCTCGGTCATTCCAGCAATCGTCTGTTAGCACCCCGTCTACTATTTCGTGGGCGGTCTCAATCGACGGTGTTAGGCCGTTCCATGTGTTTCGTTCAGACGCCGTTAGCATCTCCACTTGGAGCGATTCAACGGCGGAATTAATCGCGGCTGGAGTTTTTGTGCCCAACAGTTCGCCAACGGTTGGATGGCTGCGTTGCGTGTAAACAGTGGCGCCAGCTAGCGCGGCTGTTGCGAGTAAAAGGCTTGCTGTCATCAGCCCGATGACGGCGACGGGCCGTACTTCGGATGAGCGCTTTGCTGCCTTGGATTCAGGGCGGAGCCAATTGGATTTCAGGACGCTCTGTTCAACCCACCTATAGGAGGCAGCTGATAGACCGGCAGTCACTGCAAGGACCAGGACCAGCGAAACCATCGAGTTGGGCGGAATCAAAACGCCAAACAGTACGATTACGGGCCAATGCCAAAGGTAGAGCGAGTATGAGATATCTCCGACATAACCAATGGGTCTGGTGTTCAACGGCCAGACGGCAACACGTTCGGCTGTACCTGTGCCAGCGGCAATGAAGATGGCAGCGAGACCCGCAGGCAGAATGGCGAGTGGACCTGGAAATCCTCCATCCGGAGTAATTAAGAATACGGAGGCAGCGATTCCAAGCACCGCGCCGAGGCTAAGTACTGACCGGAGGGGTTGTGGAACCGATCGAAGTTTGTCTGCGGCGACGGCTACCAATCCGCCGACAACAAACTCGAATCCACGCGTGAGTGTCGAGAAATATGCCGAGGATGGACTTACAGCGGTGTGGACGCAGGCCCACCCGAAGGACAGAAGGCCAACGACGGCCATCATGCCAACGACGAAGGGGGCGCTTCGTCGTCTCAGACGAATGGATAACAATACGGTTAGCGTTATGAGGACAGGCCAAGCGACATAAAACTGCTCCTCGACGGAAAGTGACCAATAGTGCTGAAAGATTGATGGTGTGCTCTGCGCAAAATAGTCAGTATTCTTTAGGGCAAATTGCACGTTGGAGACGAATAGCATGGACCAGAGGCCCTCTAGGAGCGAAGACCAGGCACGGCCGGGCCAGAAGACTATAAACGACGCGATGACCGACGACATCGCAACTAGGGCCGCCATCGGAAGGATTCGGCGGGCCCGCCTGGCGTAAAACGCCCGGTACGAGATGCGTCCTCTTGCCGTGGCCTCACGAACGAGCGTGCTTGTGATCAGAAATCCGGAGATGACGAAAAATATGTCAACGCCTATGAAACCCCCTTCCGGGTGGCCAGGTAAGCGCTGCAATAGTCCCATGTGATCAAGGATCACGAGTAGAACGGCTAGCGCCCTGAGCGCCTGGATGTCAGCTCTTCGTGTGTTCTTGCTTGGTCGAGTGGGCTGACTCAAAATTTCCCCCGGCAGGTCGTACCCTTGATTGTCAGATATGACGATACCTTGGCGATACCTGATGTCGGGTCGCGCCTACTTGTATTACCCACGGAGGCTGGTGACTCGGCTGGCGGGTGGCCGACCCTCGAGTGAGGCGTCCCCGGGTGCCGCTGTACGTGGTATGGCCAGGCCGGGAAAGCTGTGACGCGCTCGGCATTCTGAGGCGTAGGGCCGGACTTAAGGCCCTTCTGAGCATGTGCGATTAAACCGTTCGATGCTCCTGTATCGCCACGGCCCCGGCTGGGGAAGGTGCGAGTAAACCTCTCTGGAGGTGTAGGGCTTGAGGTAGCCCATGATCGTGCGTTTGAGACCCTCGGCGGCGAGTCGTCCGCTTAGTTGCGGGTGGGCTCGTGGCGGTGCATTCGGACGATGGCGATGATGCAGAGCGCACTTTTGGCGGCGCGATCGCCGCTGCGGAAGGGCCGGTGCGGCCCGGGCCTTCGTCCGCTGCTCGCAGGTTGTGGGGCGACTCCGCAAAGCTTTGCGAGCGGTCTCGTCGCAGATGCGGCGGTGTTATCGCCGAATTCGACCAGGAACTGTCCGGCGATCTCGTGGCGACGCCGCGGAGTTGGAGCTGCTTACGGGCTGTGTCGGTCACCAGCGTTTCAATCTGAGACCTGAGCTGCTTGATTTCATAGTCCAAAATTTCCCAGCGGCGTGTGAGGTCACCAGTTGAAGCATGGTCCACGCCAGGTCACCTTGGCGGGTCAGATCACGAACGAGGGCGGCGCCGAATGATCATGTGCTCTCCCTTCCATTCGAGGCACGGTTCTCATATTCGTATCCGGGTTTGGCGGCCGGAACCACGGAGCGCCAAGAGGCGGCCTCCCCCGCCAAAGAGGACGCCATCCTCGGCATGCGAGAACCTGTCCTGGATCCAGCCGAAGCAGCAAAGCTGGCAGGGGCGACGGATCTCCTTGGCCACGTATCCCTGCTGCTGGTGTCCGTGCCCGGTCCGCAGTCGGGGTACGGCAACCGGCGCCGCGGCGAACTCCAGCAAAGGTACCCGAACCCCAAGGGCGAAGCTCTGGTCTGCCAGGCAGTGATCGCCGTATTTGCCGACGATGTTGCCTGGTCGGCGGCGCCGGAGGCTCCAGCCAGGAGGAGACCGCGCGCGGATGCTGGACATGCTGGCGGCCGTGCCGGAAGTTCACGGCAACATCACCCGATTTCGATCCCGCCACGGGCGTCATCAATTCAGGCTAACCCGACGCTTGCTTCCGCCCGAAACCATTCCGGCAGTGGCGGCAATGGAAACGTCTGGCCACCCATGCTGTGTGTGCGGTCGCTCAACAACTCGATGTGCCCGGTTCGGACAAAGAAGTTGCAGCGCGGGAAGTGGTTATGTTCTCCGGGGCGAGAAGCGCATCCTGTTCCAGATCGTTATTGATCAGCCGCTGTCGCTGATGCACGAGCACTGACGGTGAGATGTGCAGCGGATCCCCGCTGTCCGTTACGCGCCACAGATCGGATATGTCGAGGTCATCGCATTCGGAACACCAGAATTTTCGTCATCGTGATGGTGCCCCTTCTTTGGTATGAAAGACCGGCCCGTAGCAGTGAGTGTTACGGGCCGGTTATAAGTTCGTGCTTAACCGGATTTATTCGACCTCTACAATGGGGGAGTCTCATTCAGGGTGTTGGGGGAATATTTTATGCTGGAAGCGCTGGGCTATGTCGTCGCCCTGACCGCCGCCATCGTCGTGATCCTGCTTCTGCCCTTCTGTCTATGGAAGATTCCGAAGCTCAAGGCATCCGTGAGCGCCCGACTGGGCGTGAGTAACGACCCGCGCAGACGATGGTTGCGGTGCGTTACGGGAGTGGCGGCAGTTGCCGGACTTCCGCTATACGGCTATGCCTTTTCATACGCCGCCATTCCAGCACTGGCGATCATGTTTGCTAAACCTCTTGCCGGATGGCCTGCACGGACAAAATCGCTTGCTATATGGTCCGCCGCTGGTGTGGTCGCCCTGCTGCTAAGTGCGATGTACCAACAGCAGCCCGTGAGCGGAAATATCCTTTACTACACAGCTACCGCCTTGTTCATAGTGGCAGGTGTGAAATTGACCAGCGGAGAGGCATCGGCGGCGCAACTCCTTGGCTGGGGAGCTATGGGTAGCGCCATGTTCTTCGTGCTATTCAAGCCCAAGAATACGGACACGTTCGAGCATCTCTGGAAATATGGCATTGGTCCTTACGTCGCCATAGTCTGCGTCTGGATGCTGTGCGCATTGACTCATCGTCGGTTGATACCAGCCGTGGCACTGCTGGTCGTCGGATCTGCCAGCCTATTCCTCGGCTTCAGGTCTCACGGGCTTGTTTGCTTCTTCACTGCCGTCATCCTCATCACGAAGGGGAGGAGCAGTAAGGGGGGATTCCCATTTTTCCGCTTGATCGTTGGAGCAGGTGCGCTCTACTCGCTCTACCGAATACTTCCCGCCGCGGTTGAATCCGGGGTGTTTGGCGAGGCCGTGCGGCTGCGCACCGCCTCGCAACTTGGGGAAGACGGGCCAGCCTTCCTGGCGGGCCGAGTTGAGCCGCCTTTGTCAATTGCCGCCATCTCGGAGAAGTGGCTTTTCGGCTGGGGCAATCTGGACGCAATCGATTTCCATACGATTAGCGAAGGCGCTGACATCGCATACAGCATGGGCCTGCTCCCGAAAGACTTCATGCACCTGTGGGTGGGACTTGACGGCAAGGTTTCTGTGCATTCCCTGTTGGGCGAGGGGTGGGCGGAGGGCGGCGTAGTGGGCGCCGCCCTCCCTATGCTCTTGCTGCTGCTTTTCCTGGCTGCGATTTGGCGCTGCGCAGGAAGCTGGGCGCCCTTGGTTATTCTGGTATCCGCCCTGGGGATCTGGGATGTCCTGTTTTCCACCTGGGCGTACGGGCGACCGTTGACGCTGGCGTTTTCTGCCGTCGTCGCCGCGTGGGCGATTTCCACCAGTAAGGCCAGCATCAACGTTGCCGACCCATCTGATGACCACGGACCAACTGACTCCGCCCAGTCGAATCCGTCCCGCACAAAGGTGACAGCATCACGGCACCAGCGGCTGGTGGACGCTTCTGGCGACGCTTCTCTAGCAAATTTGAACGTTGATGCCCAAGCGTAAGTCCGTCCGCCCGTAGCATCCTGACTCCATATGACATTGAGCCGCTGGCCGGTTGTTTCGTTGATGATCGTGGAGCTGGATGCGTGGGCTACTCGGACCTCGCGGATAACAAAGAAGCTCGCATCCACGTCCCGTCCCGCTGCTGGCTGGAGATCCCCCAGAAGGCAAATGCCTGGTCAAGGCCGCCGCCAGCAGAACGCGTGTGGGAACGGCGCGGGATGCCGTTGGTGTCATCGAGCACGGTTCCCTGCACGGTGAAGTTCCTGAACGTGAGAGTTCCGCTCTCAACGCTGGAGCCGCCCAGTGTGAAGCGCCAGCCAAACGGAATGTTGATGTCGGCAAGGGTGCCATGATCTTGATGATGGTCCGCTCATGACCGAGGCCCTCAACTGTGACGTCGTAGATCCAGGCCATATTGATCTGTTTGCGCGTCGTATACGCTCTGGGAGTCAGGTTGACGACGGGGATGACGTTTGCGGCGGCGCAGGCGATTGCCTTCTGGATGCAAAACGTCATCCGAAGCGTCGGTTCCCGTTAGGTTTTCGGAAGTCCTCAACATCCATGAAACGGCGCTTCCCATACGTGGCAGATGGTTCAACTTACTGGGCGCGAGGCATGGCATTTGTAGCGGGTTTCAGCCTGTTCGCCAGCTGGCTGGCCGGCATCGGCGCCGATCGACTGCACGCCCCGGCAGGTCGGGATCTAGGCGGCAGCCTCAGCGTGCTCCGTGCAGTTGACGGTGGCGGTCAGCCGCCGCCGTCGGTCTTCTGATACCGGGTTACGTGGTTGGTGCTCTTCCCGCACGTCGGGCAGAAAGTGGTGTGCTGTTTTGTCCCCATACTGAGATTGTGTGGGGATCAAGGGCAGGGTAAGTGACCATTGCGTTTCGGGCGCATGGCCAACGCCGGATGCGTGATTCCAACGGCCGTGGCGCGCGCTCTTGTAGGGTTCTGCCAGCCCCCACTTGGCGTGGTTATAGAAACGTTATATATGCTTGCTTAGTGGTTCTTAACCGAAACGGGGCAACCCCGACCTTGGAGAAACGTCCGTTCGCGCCCGAAAACGGGCTGATTTCAGGGCGGAAGCACGCCCTAGACGGGCTGCGCACCATTGCCGTGATTGGCGTCTTCCTCTTCCATACCGTGACGGAGCTCGTCCCCGGCGGCTCGATCGGCGTGGACGTGTTCTTCACGCTCAGCGGCTTCGTGATCACCCTCCTGATCATGAAGGAGTATCAGGCCACGGGCCGGCTCCGCCTGGGCGTCTTCTACGCCAAGCGGCTGGCCCGGCTCTGGCCGGCGTTGCTGGCTGTCTGCGCCGTGGTGGTTCTGGGCGGACTGATCTTTCCCCTGTCCGGATGGGGCGGCCAGGAAGCCAACGCCATCCCGGCGGCCGGCTACGTCATGAACCTCTCCAACTTCGGCATGTTCGGTTCCTCCACCGGCGGCAACGCGCTGAGCCCCACCTGGACGCTCGCCGTCGAGGAACAGTTCTACCTGGTCTGGCCGCTGCTCCTTCTGGTGATGCTGAGGTTCTGGAAGGTCCGCACCGTCGCCTGGCTGACCGCCGTCCTGGCCGCAGGGTTCCTGGTTTCTCGATTCCATCTGGTCATGGACGGGGCGCCGCTGGCCCGGCTCTACAACGGACCCGACACCAGGGCCGACCAGCTGCTGCTCGGGTGCACCCTCGCCTTGCTGTTCACCTCCGTCAAGCCCGAATCCAGGGTCCACGCCTCGCTGCAGTCCGGTGCCCGCTGGGCCGGGCCGCTCGCCGGGCTCGCCTTGGTGGCCGCCGTGTTCGCGCTCAAGGAGCCGAACGAGACCGGCCCCTGGTTCAGTGTCTTCTGGACCGCCGGCCCCACCGCACTGGCACTGCTCGCCGGCGTGATCATCGGATCGCTGGTCCTCCGGCCGGCTGGCCTCGCCTCACGGATCCTGAGCCACCCCTGGCTCGCCAACCCCGGCCGTGACCTCTCCTACGCCGCCTACCTCTGGCACCTGCCCGTCTACCTCCTGCTGATACCGCTGGTCCCGTCACTCTGGCTCCGCGTCCCGGCGGCCGCCGCGCTGACCGTACTGCTGGCTTACCTGTCGTTCCGCTTTGTGGAGCGCCCCATCCGCCGCTGGGCCAACAAAAAGTTGGAGCCCGACCTCGTCCGTTCCCTTCCGGAGCGCGTCCGGGAGCTAGAGCCGGCCGGGACGCGATAGGGCAGGGGCGGGCGTCTTGATCGAATCTTAAAGCCACCGTCAGGAATTCTTTGGTTCTCTGGGCGCAAGTGACGCCGACGGCACTGCTTCAGCAGGCCTTCGGCGGCCCTCCGGGAGTGGTTGCCTCCGCTATGCGCCAGATGGTTCCGTCCCACTTCATCCGGTAGCGGAGACCCCAGTCCGAACAGGTTTGGCCTCCCGGTCCGTGAGCCGCTGACTGCTCAGTGCGGAGGACCGTGTCCACGGTCAATTCTGTGCCTGAACCCCGGATGCTGTTGACGGTCAGGGCTCGCCAGAATGACGTTCCGAGGCCGGAACTCCATTTGGCGAATCCGCCCTCGCTTGCCTGAAGCTCCGGCGTCAGAACCGCAAAGGCTGTGTCGTAGGCTGCCCGGTTGATCGCCTGGCCATGAGTCAGCAGGCTCTGGATGACTTTGGGCGCCTGTTCGTGGTCCGAGTTGTTGGTGGTGATGATGTTGCTGCTGGAAGTTTGCGCCTGACTGTCGCAGCTGGCCTGCGGCAGCGGCGTGGTCCGCCGGCCCCAGTCGGCCATGGCTGCGGCTGCCGCCGCCGCTGGTGCGGCATATCCCGTGCCCTCGGCGCCGTAGTCATTCTGGTCATGGGTGCCCAGAACCCACGCCCGTTTTGAACTGACCACGCCCACCACGCTGCCGTTCATCAGGAGCAACGGGCCGCCACTGTTGCCCGGGTTGATGGCCGTGTCGGTTTGGATGAGGCCCCGGACGGTCCCTGCCGGGAGGCGGACCTCCTGGTTCAGTGCGCTGACCCGTCCCGATGTAAAAGCGAGGCCCCTGTCGAGGGGAAACCCGAGTGCGGCGACTTCAACACCCTGAGCGGGAAGGTCCGGAGCAAAGCCGAACTTGTGCCCTGTGAGCGGTGTTGGTGTCCTCAGCAGTGCCAAGTCCAGATTGTCGTTTATTCCCAGGACCTGCGCCGACGTGTACTGGCCGCCGACCGAGACATTGATGGCCGCCTCATTCTTGGCCACGTGGGCGGCAGTAATGATGAGATCGTTTCCCACCAGGAATCCCGTGCCCACACCGCCGCCGTCGCACAAAGTGACGGCAAGGCGTGCCACGCCGGAATTGACCAGTTGAACCGTTTCTGCCCAGTCTTTTGGCGCCGCGCTCCCGGTGGGCCCGGCGTTACCGCTGGTGGTTTGCGTGCCGGTGGGCGTGGGGGGAGCCGCTGAGGAAGGGGTCACCGCGAGGGGTGGGGGAGCAGTGGCCGGCCCGGTATTAGTGGGTGCTGGCTGAGGTGGCATGCAGGCTGTGGCCAGAAACAGGACTGCAAGTGATGGTGCAAAGCGGGCGATTCGCAGCCGGGCTGTGAACATTGGGCTTCCTTCCCCGTAAGTGGTCGCTGCCCCAGCACTCCAGTTACCGATCCATGGGGTTCACGGTAACCAAGGTGCTGGCAGGCCACAAGGGCGATCTGCCACCCACTATAAACAGGACCCTCCGGCCTTCAACCTCACCCCGGCATCAGGGCCAGGGTGGGGTTGAGTGCCAGGCGGGTAGGGCCTACCGAGTGCCTGAGAGCAGCGGCGCCGTATCCCAATCGACGTTGCGGGCCGGTGCAGGTATTTCCGCCGGCAGCTCCGGGGCCGGGGCGGGCGTTTGGACTGGCACTTCAGGGGCCTCGTCAGTAGCTGCGGGACCAGCCTGCTGGGCGCTGTGGTGGGCAATGACCGCGGTCCGGCCGCAGTGGGGACACGTCGTTTCGCCCAGACCGGTGGGATCGGAGCAGTGCAGTCCGCTACGGAAGAAGTAGTCCCGTTCGTGCCCGTGACCGTCCTCAACATGCTGGACGTCATAGTCGGCACCCCAGGCGTGGTCGCAACCAGTGCAGGTGAACATGAACCGGTCGAACGAAATTTCCCTAAGAATCATGGCTTTCTCCTTTCAGTCTGCCCCATCAGTCCGGCTCTAATCCGAGCCCCACTGATGTGATACAGATCACGGACGCTTGTTCCAGATGCAAAGTTACGCCGATGAATTCATATAGTCGAGACTTTTAGAGAACAAATGTTTTCTCAAATCGGTTTACCGGTACCCGTGCAGCTTCGTCTCGCGGGATCGGATAAGCCGTGTTCTGCCGGCCGGGCCATGCGCGTTGGGCGTGGTCAGCGCGTATCCACGTCCTCGAACACCAGGAACGTCTGCGTGTCCAGGACGCCGGGCATGGACTGCAGCTGGTCGAAGATCACCCGGCGGAGGTCGGTGTTGTCGATGGCGCGCACCAGCAGGATGACGTCGAAGTCGCCGCCCACCAGGGCAATGTGGTGGACCTCCGGAATGGCGCGGAGCTGTTCGCGCAGTTCCCGCCAGGAGTGCTGGCTGACCTTGAGGGTGACGTAGGCGGAGGACTTGAGTCCCGCTTTGATGGGGTCCACCAGGGCGGTGAACTTGGTCAGCACCCCTTCGCTGGTGAGCCGCGCGATCCGGGTATAGGCGTGGGCGCGGGAGATATGGACGTTCTGCGCCACCTGCGTCACGGACATCCTGCCGTCCCGGGTCAGCTCGGCGATGATGTGGCGGTCCACGTCGTCCAGCGACGCCGCCTCAACCCGGTCTGGTGTATCTGCCAATATGTCCACAGCTCCCTGCCGTAGTGCTGCCCTTGATTGCGATTCGTCTCCCAGAATATCCATCTCCTGCCGACTTCTCCACGATTAACGGCAGCTCTGGATACGAAACAGCTGTTAGGTCAATACTGGGAAGGAATAGTGGCTACAGAAGGACTGACCAATGACGATCTCCGCGGACCACTCTGCGCCCCGCACCGCCCCCGGCTCTGCGCCGGACCCGGACCAACACCGGGCGGCTGAAAATGCTGTCACCGAAGCCGTCCGCAAGTTCGGCATCACGGTGGAGGACTACATGCTCCCGGCCCGGCACCAGATCCAGATGGTGGACCCGGAGGGGCAGCTCCTGGCCGAAGGTGAGCAGGGCACAGAACCCGGCCACGAGTATCCGTTGCCCGGCGACGAGGAGCTGCTGGCCGCGTACGAGCAGCTCGTCGTCGGACGCCGCGTCAACGACCAGAACTCGGCACTCGTCCGGCAGGGACGCATGGCCGTGTACCCGTCCAGCCACGGGCAGGAAGCCTGCCAGGTGGCGGCGGCGCTCTGCCTCGCCGAGGGCGACTGGCTGTTCCCCACCTACCGGGACGCCGTGGCGGTCATGACCCGCGGCGTTGATCCCGTGCAGACCATGACCATCTTCCGCGGCGACTGGCACAGCGGTTACGACCCCGCCCAGCACAAGGTGGGCATCCAGTGCACGCCCCTGACCACGCAGCTGCTGCACGCCGTCGGGGTGGCGCATGCGGCCAAGCTGCGCGGCGAGGACACGGTGGTCATGGCGATGTGCGGGGACGGCGCCACCAGTGAAGGCGACTTCCACGAGGCCCTGAACTTCGCCGCCGTCTTCCACCTGCCGGTCATTTTCTTCGTGCAGAACAACAAGTACGCCATCTCGGTTCCGCTGGCGCACCAGTCCGTGGCGCCTTCTTTGGCGCACAAGGCCGTGGGTTACGGCATGGCCGGCGAACGCGTGGACGGCAACGATGTGGTGGCCCTCCTCGCCGTGCTGGACCGCGCGGTTGCGCTCGCCCGGGGCGGCTCGGGCCCGCTGCTGGTGGAGGCGAACACCTACCGGATGCAGGCGCACACGAACGCCGACGACGCCACCCGCTACCGGCAGGACAGTGAAGTTGCCGAGTGGCTGGCCAAGGATCCGGTGAACCGGATGCGGACGTACCTCACCGGCCGGGGATTACTGGACGACGACGGCGCGTCCCGGATTGCCGCTCATGCTGAGGAGGTGGCCACGCAGCTTCGTGAAGGGCTGGGTGAGGATGTTCCGGTGGATCCGCAGGAGCTGTTCCGCCATGTGTTCTCCGAACCCACACCCCAACTGAAGGAGCAGGCCGCCATGCTGGCCGACGAACTTGCCCGCGACGCATCCACCGGGGAGGCCGCAAAATGAGCCCGACAGTCACCACGTCCTCCGAGGCGAACGGCAACGTCAGCGCAGCCACCGCCCGGGCCGCCGCTGCGGCCGCTTCTGCGGCTGAGGCTGCCGGCCCGCAGTCCATCACCATGGCCAAAGCCCTCAACACGGCCCTGGCCGACGCGATGCATGCCGATCCCTCCGTCCTGGTGTTCGGCGAGGACGTTGGCCAGCTGGGCGGGGTCTTCCGCATCACGGACGGCCTGACCCGCACGTTCGGCGAGCAGCGCTGCTTCGATACGCCCCTGGCCGAGTCAGGCATTGTGGGCATGGCCGTGGGGATGGCCATCAACGGGATGCGGCCGGTGGTGGAGATGCAGTTTGATGCCTTCGCCTACCCGGCCTTTGAGCAGATCGTCAGCCACGTGGCCAAGATGCACAACCGCACCAAGGGAGCGCTGAAGCTGCCCATGGTCATCCGGGTTCCGTATGGCGGCGGCATCGGGGGAGTGGAGCACCACTGCGACTCCTCCGAGGCCTACTACGCCCACACGGCCGGCCTGAAGGTGTTCACGCCCGCCACCGTGGCTGATTCCTACCGGATGCTGCGGGAGGCCATCGACTCGGACGATCCCGTCATGTTCATGGAGCCCAAGAAGCTGTACTGGTCCAAGGACATGGTGGACCTGGAGGACCTCCGGGCTGCTCACAGCGCGAATCGTGAGTCGGGTTCCTCGTCGGAAGGCCGGGCCGCCGTCGCGCGTTCCGGCACCGAAGCAACCCTCATCGCCTACGGACCGTCCGTGCCCACGGCGCTCGCCGCGGCTGCTGCCGCTGCAGAGGAGGGCCGCTCGCTGGAGGTCATCGACGTCCGCTCGATTGTTCCGTTCGACGACGAGACGGTGTGCGCGTCCGTCCGCAAGACCGGCCGGGCCGTGGTGATCGCCGAAGCGCACGGGTTCGCGTCCGTGTCCTCCGAGATCGTGGCGCGGGTCCAGGAGCGCTGCTTCCACTACCTCGCGGCGCCGATCCGCCGGGTCACCGGGTTCGACGTCCCGTACCCGGCGCCGAAGCTCGAGCACTACTACCTGCCCGGCGTGGACCGTATCCTCGACGCCGTTGACGACCTCCAGTGGGAAGACTGACCAATGACCTCTGCACTGCAAGTATTTATGCTGCCCGATCTTGGCGAAGGCCTGACCGAAGCCGAGCTCGTCAACTGGCTGGTTTCTGTGGGCGATGAGATCCGGGTGGACCAGCCCATCGCCGAGGTGGAGACGGCGAAGTCCGTGGTGGAAGTGCCGTCGCCCTATGCCGGCACTGTCACGGTGCTCCACGGCGAACCCGGGCAGACACTGGACGTGGGGAAGCCGCTGATCTCGGTGGCTCCGGCGGGCTCGGTGGTTTTTGGGGCCAGCGCGGATGATGCCGCCCCCGCCGAACCTCAGGAAGAACCGGTGGTCGAAACCGCGGCAGCCAACGCCTACCGCGAGGAGGAGAAGGCCGGGTCCGGCAATGTGCTGATCGGTTACGGGACCCCCGGCGGCGACGGCCAGTCGCGGCGGAGCAGGGCTCCGCGCAAGCCGGTTTCGGTGGCGGCGCCTTCCGAAGCTTCCGCCGACGATCTCTCGCTGCTCCGTACCAGGGTGCCTGGGAAACTGGGCGCCGTCATCTCGCCGCTTGTCCGGCGGATGGCCCGGGAACACGGCGTGGACCTCGGCGACCTTCACGGCTCCGGCGACAGCGGACTGATCATGCGCCGGGATGTTGAAGCGGTGATCCTCCCCACCCGCCCCCTAACCTCGCAGGCTCGGTCAGGGAAACCTGCGGTCGTGGCCCCCGGCTCAGCCACCGAGGCTCCATCATCGGAGCCGGCAATCACCGACGCCCGCACCGGCCTGGGCATTTCCTCCCGGACGCCCGTCAAGGGGGTCCGCAAAGCCGTTGCCGCGAACATGTCCCGCAGCCGGGCGGAGATTCCGGAGGCCACCGTCTGGGTTGACGTTGATGCGACTGCCCTGGTGGAGCTTAGGGCCGGGCTCAAGAAGTCTGATCCGGAGGCTTCAACGCCGGGCCTCCTGGCCTTCGTCGCCCGTTTTGTCACGGCTGGGTTAAAACGATTCCCCGAGTTGAACACGCGCATCGAGACCTCTGCGGAGGGATCCCAGGAGATTGTGGCCTTCGCAGGCGTCAACCTCGGTTTCGCGGCCCAAACGGACCGCGGCCTGATGGTCCCCTCCATCCGGAACGCCGACAAACTCAGCGCCCGCGAACTGGACACGGAGATCCGCCGGCTCACCGCCGTCGCACGCGACGGCAAGGCAGCCCCAGAGGAGCTGGGCAGCGGCACCTTCACGCTGAACAACTACGGTGTGTTCGGCGTGGACGGTTCCGCAGCCATCATCAACCACCCCGAGGTGGCGATCCTGGGCGTGGGACGGATCATGGACAAGCCATGGGTGGTGGACGGGGAACTCGCGGTCCGCAAGGTCACCGAACTCACGCTGACCTTCGATCACCGCGTATGCGACGGCGGCACAGCAGCCGGGTTCCTCCGGTTCGTTGCCGACTGCATGGAAAACCCGGCAGGGGTGCTAGCGGACTTGTAGTGCGTGGCCTACGGGTGGGATCTTCACCGGTCACCCTTGGCTGGACCAGGCCAAGTATTCGTCGCCGCAGAATGAGGTACCTCCTACGCTGTTGACGGGCCCGCGCCGGGACCTACCTTCAGCGAATGAAGCGCTTGGTTGAAGCTGTTCGCCGACTCGTCCGGGAGAACGTCGTCAGTGACGATCCGAACCCGGAACTGTCCCGCCTCGATGAAGAAGACATCCTGGCGCACGCAAGATATGCGCTAGACGGCTTTTCATAGCCCACGGTGCGGGGCCGTCGTACCCCGTACCCGTGGCTGGAAATTCGAGTACAGGCTACTCGTGCCTTGCGCCGGGTCATTCGGTTAAATGGTGCTGCCGGCGGGACTCAGGGTTGGTGCCCACCACGGTTACCGCCGGCGCCATCGAAGTGACCCGCCGATCGCGACGTGGACAAGGACGGGAGTGATCACATGCGGATCAGGGTGCCGAACGGGGAAACCGCGGATCCGCCGGATTGCTCGCACCAGTTCGTCGGGCGCTGTGAGGCGTGCTCCACCCTCGCGGGGCAGGGGGAATCAGCCGATACGCGGACCGCAGGCGTAGGGCAAGTGACCCCGCCCAGTTTTCCGGCGACGGCCTTGGATTCTGACGCGGAGCCGCCGGGGTAGTCTTTGCTACTTGTCCGCGTCCCCGTGGTGGCCTGACTGCGCCCGGATTTCCGCTTCCTCTTCGTATTCGCGCAGGTCGTTGGCCTGGTCCGCGGCGTCACCGTGCCACTCTTCGCCGCTGATCTGGTGTTTGAACTCCTGGGTGGGCTGCTCGTCCTCGAGTGCTTCGACTTCCTCGTTGATCTTTTTCTGTCCGGACTGTTCGCTCATGACGACGCCCTACCTTTCTTTGGATTTTTCTGCTGGGTCTATAAATTCTGGCATTCGTACCGTCGATTCAGCTACCAAGGGCTTACGCATCCTGTGAAAGGTAGGACAGTGCTGCGATGATCTGGGTCTGCACACCCAAGGAAAGCGTCGGGTCGATGACCGGCGCGAAGAAGGGGGAGTGGTTCCCCGGGATGTCCTGTGCCACGGTCCCGTTGGCGACGGCGGCCCGGTACGTTTCCGGGTCCGCGCCGCCCAGGAACCAGAACGTGTACGGAACGCCGAAGGCATCCGGGATGCGGCTGAAGTCCTCCGACGCGGTCTGCGGCGTGGCACGGAACACGGCGCCAGCATCGAAGTGACGGACGAACGCCGCCGTGACTTTGTCTGTCACTGCGGCGTCGTTACTGGTCAGCGGGGACTGGTCGTAGAACTCGAACTCGGGTTCCTGCGGCGAGCCGGCGGTGACGCACTCACCCCTGACGATCCGTTCGATCGCGGCGAGCAGCGCGGACCGGACCTGTTTGTCGTAGGTGCGGATGTTCAGCAGCAGCGTGGCGCGGTCCGGGATGATGTTCGATTTCGTACCCGCATTCAGCGCCCCGACGGTGACCACCGCGAAATCGCCCGGTTTGGTCTCGCGCGAAACGATGGTCTGCAGCCGGAGCACGATCGAGGCTGCCAGCACCACCGGGTCCACGGCCATGTGCGGCATGGACCCGTGCGCGCCCTTGCCGTAGACCGTGATCTTCAGCGAATCCCCGGCGGAAAGCACTGGACCGGCCGTGGTGGACAGCGTGCCGGCGGCGATGGGCATCACGTGCTGGGAGAGTGCGACGTCCGGCCGCGGCACCTTGGTGACAAGGCCGTCGTCGACCATTGCCTGCGACCCGGCACCGATCTCCTCCGCCGGCTGGAACAGTGCGATATAGGTCCCCGACCACGCCCCGCGCCGGTCCGCCATCAGCTTGGCGGCGCCGAGCAGCGTGCTGACGTGCACATCGTGCCCGCAGGCGTGCATCACCCCTGCCACCTCCGAGGCGTAGGCCAGCCCCGTGGCCTCGGTGACGGGGAGCGCGTCCATGTCCGCGCGCGCCAGGACCGTGGGCCCCGCACCGTTGGCAAGGACGCCCACGACGCCGGTGCCGCCCATGCGCGTGACCTCGTAGCCGAAGGAGGTGAGTTTCTCCGCAACGAGTTCCGAGGTCCGGTGCTCCTCGAGGCTGAGTTCGGGATGCCGGTGCAGGTCCGTATAGGTGTCCCGGATCCAGCCGAGTTCTGCCTCGAGGCCTGCCAAAACGGGGTGGTCGCTGCTCATGCACTTAGCCTAGACCCGGCCCCGGTGGTTGAGCTTGTCGATACCTGGGGGTTGAGCCGGTCGAAACCCCGGACACCGGTGCGCACGACGCCTGCCGGTAAGATGTGCCGGGTGACCAGAAACGGTGGGGGACTGCGCGTGACCAGGCAGGAATGGATCAAGTACGGAGCACTCTTCCTGCTGGCTGTTGTGGCCTTTGGCGTGGCGGGCATCGCCCTGATGGGCCCGCGGAGTCCAAACGAACCTTCGGCCGCGCTGAGGGTCAGCCCGCCGACTGCTACCGCGGCAGCTACGGCGACTCCGTCGTCTGCCCCTACGGCTACGGCTACGGCCACGGCAACGGCTTCGGCTACTGCCACAGCATCGGCTTCGCGGCTGGGGATCAAGCTTCCGGCCAAGCCCGTACTCCTGGTCCTTGGCGACTCCTACACCGCCGGCGTGGGCGCAAGTCCGGCCGACCAGGGGTGGGCGTACCTCGTGGCCGGGTCGCTGGGATACCCCACCAACATCGACGGTGTGCCCGGCACCGGTTTCGCCTGGGGCGGCGGTCCGCAGGGTGATCGCAACCTTGAATACGGTGTCCGGTTGCAGAAAATAGCCGGCAACAAGGCCTTCGTCCCCAACATCCTCATTCTGCAGGGCGGACAGAATGACGCCCTGATCACCAACCCCGACCAAATCACCACGGCCACAACGCAGACCATCGAATCGGCCCGCAGGTTCTGGCCGGGTGTCCAGGTGGTGGTCCTGGGGCCCTCGGCCCCGCAGCCGTTCGCCGGGCAACTGGGCGCCGCGAATAGCGCGGTCCGCGCCGGCGCCGAAGCTGCCGGCGCTCCGTTCATTGACGCCGTCGGGGCCGGCTGGTTCACGGGCACCAACAGCCCGCGCTTCAATTTTGACGGAGCACACCCGAACACCGCCGGCCACGCCTACCTTGCCGAAAAGTTCCTGGAGTCCTGGGCCACGCTGGTCCGGTAGCCACCCATGCGCAGCAGCACGACGAGCAGCGGGACTCTTCAGCGGCCAGGACGCCGGTGATCCTGCTGCTCTGATCACCGGGCAGATGCCTCCACAAGAGCCGGAACCGCGTCCCGGCCTCCCCGGAACCCCAAGGGCCCGTGGGTAGAATCGAGGCCAAGAAGAACCACACGGCTTTGCGGAGGTACGGAGAAACAATGTCAGAATGGCTCGACGTCGGCGCGGACACCTACGTGCTGGTCACCGAAGGTTCGCTGCTGAATACGGGACTGATTGTGGGCTCAGAGCGGGCCATGGTGGTGGATACCGGCTGCGGGCCGCGGCAGGGGCGCGAGATCCTGGCCGCGGTGCGGGAGAAAACCCAGCTGCCGCTCGTCGTCGTCAACACCCACGCGCACTACGACCATTTCTTCGGCAACGCCGTGTTCGCGTCCGACGGCGTCACGGAGTTTTGGGCGCACGAAAACTGTGCGGGGGAAATCGACAGCCACGGAGACCTGCAGCGCCGGTTCGTAGGAACGCTGGAGCCCGAAATGTCCACCGGCGAAGGCGAGAACGTGGACCTGGTGGTGCCCAACGCGATCGTCCGGGACCGGCCCGTACTGGTGGATCTGGGCGGGCTCACCGTCACCCTCTTCTACCTGGGCCGCGGCCATACCGACGGCGACCTCCTGGTGGGCAGCCCCACCACCCTCTTTGTGGGCGACCTGGTGGAGCAGGGCGCGCACCCGTCCTTCGAGGACTCCTACCCGGAGGATTGGGCCGACAGCCTGCGCCACATCTCCGCCCTGCGCCACCGCTACGAGTTCCTCATTCCCGGTCACGGCCAGCCCTGCAGCGACCAGTTCGTGAAGACCATGGCCAACACCATGACTACGGCCGTGCGCCAGGCCCAGCTTTCCATCCGCGAAGCCCCCTCAGATGCCACCAAGGCCATCCCCGTCCTGCCGTACGGCCCGGAACAGTCCCGCTGGTTCATCAAGCGCCTTCAGGAGACGCGTCCGCTGCACTGACGTTTTGCTTCGACAAAAAGTGAGGGCGCGGACGGCATAGCCGTCCGCGCCCTCACACCTGGCTGCGCAGCGAAATGCTCTGGCTACTTTTCCGAGATGTTGCGGTTCATCTGTTCCTGCAGGTTAATTTGGGCCTGCTGGTTCAGGAGGCCCATGGTGTGCATTCCCATGGTTTCCTGGTGCCGGAGCCCCTGGTGGTCTGCGAACAGGCGCGCGTTCACTTCGTTGCGGAACTGCTCGAGCTTGGCCTTTTCCAGAATTGAGACCTGGAGCTTGGTTTCGCCGCCGCCGTTATTCTTGATCTTCATCACAGCGCTCACTGCGTTGAGGATGAGGGAGATGGCGAGCAGCAAAACGAGCCAGCCAATGAACGCATTGAGGTTGCTCAGGCCCGCAATAAGAAGGATGAGGCCGAAAATGGCCCGCCCCAGGGAGAACTTAACTTCCACGCCCACGCTAGCTGTATTAGCCAGCGGGAAGGTTTCCTCTGCATAGCCCAAGGGAATCACGCCGAGCAGCGAGTTGGCGCGCTTCGAAAGAATTCGGGTGTTGGTGACTCCCAGCTCTGTCTTGAGCCAGAAGAGGATGACGGACGGGCTGAACTTTGCCACGTGGACATTTGATTCGCCCGGGGCAAACTGAAGATTGTTGGACAAGGAAATCCCTCTCAGATGATTTTTACGGATCCCAGAGGGAAATACTTATTGCCAGGCTAAAGCCCAGTTTGGCCTCCCCCCAAGAAGGCAATACATCGAGGAACATATCACATTACAATCCGTTTTAGAGACGTGGAAAAAATGCGTTGACAGTGGGCGGGTGGGTATTTATTCTCCAAGGGCTGCTGGTGGCAGACTATTGTTCCCCTGCCTTACCCGGTCTTCCGGGCGCCCGCTAGGTTCTGGGACCGCGTTACCAGCGCGTGGGCGAGCAGGGCGGCGAATACCGCGGCGCAAAGCAATGCTCCGATTTCGAGTGTCGCGCTGATGCCGCGCGCGGTCGGGTGGAGGTCCGGTGCCATGTTGGCAGCCAGTACCGCGCCGGAAACGGCAGTGCCGAACGAGCTTCCCACGGTCCGCAGGACCTGGTTGAAGCTCACGGAACTGCCCAGCTCCGCACTGGCCACGCTGCGGGCGATCAGCGCCGGCATGGCCGCGTAGCTCGCCCCCATGCCAAGGCCCAAGGCCAGCATTCCCACCAGGATTTCCCACAACTGGGTGTGCGCAAACCAGAGCAGCATGCCGGCTGCTGCCATCATGCCGGCCCCGATGGGCAACAGCGTGGTCAGCCGGATACGGTGCGAGAGCCGGCGGACCAGCCGGTTCGCGCTGAAACTGCCCACCGACAACGGGAACATCACAAAACCGGCCCAGAACACGGGCAGTGCCACGCCGTAGCCGGTGGACGCCGGGGTCTGGGCGATCAGGCTGGAAATGGAGAGACCGATGTACATCGCGGCGCCCAGCCCGACGGCGGTGCTATTGGCCAGCAGCACCTCCCCGTTCCGGAGGACCCGGAGGTTGATCAGGGGGTGCCGGCTGCGCAGCTCAGCCCGGACCCAGGCCCCCAGCAGGACCGCTGCCAGGATGAACGCTCCGATGGTCAGTGGCGCGCCCCAGCCCCAGTTGGGCCCTTCGCTGATGCCGAGGAGCAGGACGCCCAGGCCAAGACCCAGCAGCCCCGCACCGGTGTAGGCGAACGGGAGCCTCGGGGCGTTTTCATCAGGCCCGGCGGGCACGGTGCGGAAGACCACAATGATGGCGGTGACCACGAACAGGGCGGCAAACCAGAAGGCAAACCGGAACTCGAACAGCCCTGCGATCAGCCCGGTCAGGGGATAACCGATTCCCAGGCCTGTTGCCACGGTCACCGACAGGCTTGAGATGGCGAACCGGACCTTGCCGGCGGCGACATAGCGGCGGGCCAGGGCGATGGTCACTGGAACAATCCCATAGGTCAGGCCCTGCAGGGCCCGGCCGATCAGGAAGACCATGAAGTTTGGCGCCAGTGCGGCGATGACGGACCCGAGCAAGATGACCAGCAGCGCCCAGAGCAGCAGCCGCTTCTTGTGTGGACCGTCGCTGAGGCGGCCCATCACGGGGGTGGCCACAGCCCCCACCAGGAGGTTAATGGTGAGCATCCACTGCGCCGTACCCACGGGCACGTCCATCTCCCGGGAGATGGTGGGCACCAGCAGCATGCCCAGCGAGCTGACGATCGCAGTGGAGAGCGCAGCGTAGATCAGTGCCGGCACCAGGGGGGAGCGGGTTTCAGTCATTCGGCGCCTCCGTTGCAAGGTTCCGGAGCGCGGGGATGGCAGCAGCCAGGGCCTTCCGCTCCGCCGGAGTCAGGCGCTCTTTGATGGCCCGGTCAAGCCAGCCGCGGCCGGCGGACAACTCCAAATGCAGCTTCTGCCGCCCTGCTTCGGTGAGCTCCAGCCAGGCCCGGCGCCGGTCCGCCGGATCGGCGACGCGCACCACGTAACCCAGCCCTTCCAGTTCCCGCGCGGACAGGGAAATGGCCTGCGGGCTGACGCGGACCACGGTGGCGAGTTCCGACGTCGTCGCCCTCCCGTGCTCCGCGAGGTGGCGGAGGACGCCGACCTTGCCGGGGGAGATGGTCCGTTCGGCGTTGAGCTTCCGCAGCAGCGGGTGCAGGGCGTCGAAAAGGGAGTGCGTGAGCACCGGGTCTGTCGCTGGGTCATCGGTCATTCTTCGATTATACAAGCAACTTGATCAAGTAGCTTGATCATATCGTGGAGAGGCCGGTGGTTCCGGTCCGGGGAGTCAGGGTATGGGGCGCGTCCGCCCGGCTTCCAGCCATCACCGCTGCCACGGCGAGGGCCGAGCACACGGCCATGGGGACCGCACTGTGCTGGACGACGGACGCGGGCGTTGCGAAGAACTCGCCCATCCGCGGCATGGACGCCAGGTACATGTCCGTGGCCATGGGGCTGACGGCGCTCAGGATCGCCAGAGCCACCACCAGCACCATCCGGTCCTTGGCCGACGCGATGAGTCTCAGCGTCCCGTGCGGTCCAGCCGGCTCACGTGGACAGCGCGCGAGTCCCGGCGGGAGCACCGTCGTCGCAGGTTCAAAGCGGTTTCGTACGTGCTGCTGGCCGGCCTGGCAGTGCCACGGTGACAGTGGTGCTGATGGCGGTCAACCGGTATCCGGGCAGGCTGTCAGGGTCCACTTTCCTGACCCATTCTGAGGAGCCGGCGCGGCCACCCCTCCGCGCCCGGGTTTCGGTAACTTGAAAATCGCCGCGACTTCCGGCTAGCGTGACCCGTGATCGCATGGGGGATCACTGCTAAACCGATGGAGGCCGCTGTGGCTCTCACTGACTATGCCCTGGCGCTGTGTGCGCTGTTGGGCACACTGCTGGTTCCTTTCTGTGCGATGTACCAGGTGCTGCGCCTCAAGCGGCGCGCCATACGGGTGACCGCCACTAGGAGAGACCGCAGCTAGATGCCCTACGTAGACATCAACCCCCATAAGGCCCGGCCCAAATGGCAGGCTTATGCCATCCTGGGCGTCCTTCTGGCGCTCACCGCCTGCGTTGTGGTTGCCGCCCTCACCCGCCACTGACCTCGCCTTTCTGGCCCAGCACCTAGACTGGGTGACTGAATCAGTCCGTAAAGTGCCGCAGAACCTTGTGCCGAACGTCCTGGGGGGACAGACATGCCCGATCCGGCGGATCAGAACGCACGACCCATCGCAGAGGATGCAGGGCAACCGCAACCGTCCCGACGACGCCGCGACCTCCGCCGCGCCGACGGTGCGCTCGCGGACGCCCAGACAGGAACCATGCCAGCCATAACTCCCGAGCCTTCCAGTACGCCCGACGCCGGCACCCCCGTTCCGCGCCGCACCTCCTGGGCGGAGGCAGCGGCCGCCGCCGACCAGGCCAAGCCCGCAGCGCATGTTCCGGCGCCCACCCGCCGGCCCGCCCGTCCGCCGGTCACGGCGCAGCCCCGGGCGACGCAGCAGCCTGCGCAGGCTTCCGGCGCCGCGCACCCGGGCGAGCACCACTCCCTCACCACTGCGGTGGCGGACGACGGCGACACACCCGCGCCGCCGTCGTCGTACGTTCCCGAAACCCCCGCGTTCCGCCGCATACGGCCCACTGCCGCGGATGTCATCGCCGACAGCCCCATGCCGGACTTCATCAGCTCCCCGGGCCTGTTTGTGAAAGAGCAGAAGCCCCGGCCGGTGGGCGGGGTCCGCGGCGCCATCTACGCCATGACCCGCGGGGCCTGGAACATGGGGCCCAGCGCCAAGCAGCGCGACGAGGACGAACTGGCACGGCGCATCGCCCGGCAGCTGCAGGGGTCCTACAACACGGCCGTGCTGAGCCTGAAGGGCGGGATCGGGAAGACCTCCACCACGGTGGGCGTGGGCCTGACCCTGGCCGAATTCCGGGGCGATGCGCCCTGCGCCATCGACGCCAACCCGGACTCGGGCGACCTTGTGGAGCGTGCCCTGGGCGAGGGGATCTACCAGCAGGCCAGCCCGCGCACCATCACGGACCTGCTTAAGAACATCGAATCCGTGGACTCGCTCACCGCGCTGGCCCGCTACATGCACCACGCCGGCCGGCTGCACCTGATCGCGGGGGAGCAGGACCCGGAGGTTTCGGACTCGCTCACTGCGGAGGAGTACCTGCGGATCCGCAAGCTGATCTCCAACTACTATTCGGTGGCCCTGACCGACTGCGGCACCGGCGTCACCCACAATGCCATGAGCGGGATCCTGCAGTCGGCCGACAACCTGGTCATCGCGGCCGGGTATGCGGTCAGTGGCGCCAAGCGTGCCCGCAGCACCCTGCACTGGCTGGCCAGCCACGGGTATGAGGACCTGGCCCGGAACGCCGTGGTGGTCATCACGGACAAGGACGAGGTCTCCTCCCGCGTGGACAAGGACGCCATCGAGGAGCACCTCGCCGGGATCTGCCGCCAGCTCATCGCCGTCCCGCACGACCGCGGCGTGGCCGACGGCGACCTCGTCACCCTGGACGTCCTTCGCCCCGAAACCAGGCGGGCGTACAAGGAGATCGCGGCGGCGATCGTGGACGGCTACCGGTAGCTTCCCCCCTTCCCAACTGACTCGCACTTAACGTCGTCATTCGGGGTTTTCACGACGTCAACTGCGAGTCACTTGGGGCGTGGGGCTGAATTGTGATCCGACACGCGGGCCTGTCTTGCGCTGATCCTGAGCATTGACCGTTAGCGTCAGCGGACCAGCCATATGAAAGGTGCGTCAACGATGACCATTCTTGAATACGTCTCAGGCCTCAGCATCATCCTCGGATCCCTGGTGGGCACCATGGGCCTCGTCGCCGGCGTTATGCATCACAGGCGGAGCCACTAGGGCCGGGCTTCCAGCCACTCCCGGAACGTCTGGCGTCCGACGGCGGCACTCGCCGCCGGGATCAGGTCACCGTGTCGCATGGCGCGGCCCATGGCGCCCGGCGCCGGGATGGCCAGGACCAGCTTGCGGTGCCCGGACCGGCGCACGCACTCCCGGGCCAGGTCCGCCAGCTGTTCCCGCCGTGGACCGCCAAGATCCGCGACCCGTCCCTGCGGCCCCGCCTCTGCTGCGCCAACCAACGCCTCGGCGACTTCCCGTGCTGCGACCGGCTGGGTGGTCATCTGCGGCACCACGACCACGGGGCCCACGGATGCGAGGCTGATGGTTAGTGGCACGAACTCGTGGAACTGGGTGGAGCGCAAGATGGTCCAAGGCACGTCTCCCTTCCGGACCGCTGCCTCCTGGGCGAGTTTCCCGGCATACAGCCCCGAAGCGGCATGATCGATGCCCACGATCGAGAGCGCCACATGATGCCGGACGCCGGCCGCCTTCTCCGCGGCGAGCAAATTCCGGGCCGCGCCAATGAAGAAGCCAACGGCCTTGCGGGTGGAAAGGGTCTGGATGCCGGAGACGTCAATAACGGTGTTTACTCCCTGCAGGGCTTCGGTCAGGCCCTGGCCAGTCACCAGGTCCACACCCTCGG
Organism: Arthrobacter sp. UYCo732; assembly: GCF_040547265.1. Classification (NCBI taxonomy): domain Bacteria; kingdom Bacillati; phylum Actinomycetota; class Actinomycetes; order Micrococcales; family Micrococcaceae; genus Arthrobacter; species Arthrobacter sp. UYCo732. The sequence goes on from NZ_JBEPPJ010000023.1 coordinate 64,637, forward strand.
ACCGGGACAGGCTTGTCACCCGGTGTCCGCGGTCCCTCGCCAGGGCCACAACGTAGCGGCCAACGGTTCCGGTACCCCCTGCAACGGCAATGTCCATGTACCGCATCCTACGGCTACCTCCTTGCGGTCGGGGTTTCGACAGCCTCAACTACCGGGCCGGGGTTTCGACAGCCTCAACTACCGGAGAGCAGAAGTCCCGGTCCAGCGCTACCTGTGGCGCCGCATAGGATTGTGGGACATAGCCGCAGGTCAGGAAGGTCTCTACTCGCATGGCACTGACGGACTTTGTTGTCCCCGTGATCGTCTGCCTTGCTGCTGCCGGCATTGGCGCGGCCGGTATCGCTGGTGGCCTCGCCGCCAGGGAACAGCCGCTGAACCAGCCGCCAAGCCAGGCTGCACCTTCCCTGCCCACCTGCGAGGTGCTGGACCGGAGCAGTCTTGTCCCGCCGTCGGGCGCTTGGTTTGGCGTCAACCTGGACCTGAATGCCAAGCCGCTGGCCAGCTTCGCCGCCGATCTGGGCCACAAACCCGCGGTCAGTGTGTCCTTCGCCGGGTTCCCCTACACCGCCGAGGAGCGGGTGCACCTCCAGCAGGCGGTGGACCAGATCCGTACCGGCGGGCAGATGATGCTGCTGACCCTCGAACCCATGAACGGCCTGGCCGCGGTAACCGACGACGCCATTGCCGCGCTGGCTGCGGACCTCGCCACGTTCAACAACGATGGCGTGCCGGTGATTGTCCGGTTCGCCCACGAAATGAACGGATCCTGGTATCCCTGGTCCCAACAGCCTGCCGCGTATGTGGACGCGTTCACCCGGGTGGCGGACGCCGTCCACACCCGCGCTCCGGGGTCGGCGATGATGTGGGCGCCGAACTACGGGGGCGGCTATCCCTTCGCGGGCGGCCAGTTTGAGGCCAAGCCCGGTACCGCCGACTTCGCGGCGCTGGACACGGACGACGACGGCGCCCTCACCATGGCCGACGATTCTTACGCCCCGTATTACCCCGGGGATGCGGCGGTGGACTGGGTGGGCATGTCGCTGTACCACTGGGGTGCGCGCTATCCGTGGGGCGAGAATGAACTCCCGGAAAAGGGGAAGTTCGCCGAGCAGCTCACCGGAAATTACGTGGGCGCCAACGGTGACGACAGCCTGCTCCCCGACTTCTATCACGTCTACGGGGACGGCCACGAAAAGCCGGTGGCCATCCCGGAAACCGCCGCCCTGTACGCTCCCGGCGCCGGTGGCGCGGACGAACTGGCCATTAAGCGCGCTTGGTGGGAGCAGATATTCGCTGTGGACGTCGCGGCCACGTTGCCGCAGCTGAAAATGATCAACTGGTTCGAATGGCACAAAGAGGAAGCGGAGGTGAAGGGCCGCGTCGACTGGACAGTAACCAATACGCCGGGAATTCGGGACAGCTTCACCGCAGCCCTGCCCGCGTGGCTCACGTACGGTCCCGAGACCACCTGCACGCCTCCTCATTAGGCTCTGAGGTAGTGCCTGTTGCGGCTCTGCGGTTTGCCATAGTCTGAACGTCCCAGCCCGTCGTCGGGCTCTTCTGAAAAGAGACATCATGGCTGAAGGAACACGGTCCGATCCATGGTTACTGGTGACGGCGCCGGGATCGTCCGAATACACCATGTACCGGGATCTTGACGCCGATCCGCCCGCATTGGTCTGCCAGGTGGGTTCCACCACCCTCAAGTACCACGCCCAGGCTATTGAGGATCTCCACGCCTGGCTGCTGGAGCAGGGCGACTGGGTGCCGCTCGGAGCCGCCGACGAAAATAAGCCCGCACCGGAGGGAACGGTTGAAGCGTGGGGGAGGGACCCGGCCAACCCCGTGGCGGGCTGGTATGGCTTGCGAAAGGGCTACCGCGGACGTTTTGGCATGTATCTGCCGCCTCTCATGGAAGCGCTCGGCCTCGTGGAACTCACGCACGACAAGCGGAACAACAGCGTTCGGGCCATCCCTAACACCTAGGTGCGTGGGTCAGTAGTGAGGGTGCCGGTTTTTAAAACGCCGGCGGATTGACCGGGTCCGGATGGGGGTGGCTGGGAGAATCGGGGGTATGGATACCGGTTCTTCCGCGCAGGATGGTTTGTTCGACGAGTCTCTGGTGGAGCGGGTCGAGCAGCCCTCCGATGTGCCCATGGATGCCAACGCCGGGGCCAGGAAACGCTTCAAGGCGTTCGAGCCCGATGCGGTGATGCTGGTCCCGCCGTCGCTGGAGGAGTGGTTGCCCCAGGGCCATCTGGCCCGGTTCATTGGTGAGCTTGTTGACGGGGAGCTGGATCTGACCCGGTTCCATGCCTCCTACGCCAAGGCCAAGGGCCAGCCGCCGTATGATCCGCGGTTGATGCTGCGGATCGTGCTTTACGGGTACTGCGTGGGGGTGCGGTCCTCGCGGGAACTGGAAAAGGCCTGCACGGACGTGGTCGCGTTCCGCTGGCTGGCCGCCCAGCAGGCCCCGGACTTCCGCTCGATCGCCCGGTTCCGCGAACGCCACCTCGCGGCCCTGGCCAACGTGTTCCTCCAGGCCCTGGAACTCTGCCGGGCCGCGGGCATGGTCTCGCTGGGCCACGTGGCACTGGACGGGACGAAGGTCCGGGCCAACGCCTCCCGGCACAAGGCCATGAGCTATGCCCGGCTGAGCGCGAAGCAGAAGGTGTTGGCCGA
>NZ_JBEPPJ010000024.1:0-66366 GCF_040547265.1 Arthrobacter sp. UYCo732
TGGAGACAGACATTGGTGATGATCCTGATTCTCGCCCTACGAATTAGACGAAGTTGCTATGAGGTACTGGCCTCACCCAACCCTGACACGTAGGGTTGTTCGACTGAACTTGCGCTGCGCCTCAGCTATGCCTTCGGGACATGAGGAAGGGTTCGGCATCTTGTCGGCGCACGGAGAGCCCATGAATTTTGACGGCTCCGACGGTGGAGGAGGCTACCCATGACCTGATGGATCTCACTTGGCCTGTTGCTAGGACCGGCTCACGGAGCGTGGCCTGATCGGCGACGGCTGTTGCTGGTTCACGCGCCGACGGGGGTAGGACCCAATCCGGCTAGCGGTTGGACCGATCCAAGAGCCATGATGCATCCGTGTCCAGCTGTGGCCGCCGTCGAAGCCTTCGGACCAGGAAGATGAACGGCAGCAGCAGCAATTGCAGGACACCGCCTGCGATCAGCAGCGCAACGAAAAGGACGATGTCCGGTAGGTACAGGAGGAAAACCCCGGCGACCGCGGCAACGTACCCGAAGATAAACCCGAGAATCGTCCCGGTATCCATGTCTGCTCCCAAGAACTGATCGCCCTCATCACGGGTGATGCCTGTCGAATTATTGGGTTGCCCGGCTTTCCTGGGCCGTTCAGTAGCTGCCTCAGGGGTAACGCCGTCAGCCGCGGACCTTCCTGCGTCCCAGGCGGCGCCACCGTGTCGGGGCTTGACCCGTTATCAGTAGGACACGGCGCCAGGGCCTGTGGGGACGATAGCTGATGGGGGCAGGAGTCGGAGCCGAAGCCGTCACCGATGATCCCTTCCTGCGGCGCCGCAGCCTCCGGAGTACGAATAGCGTCAAGCCGATCCACGCGAAAGCCCCCGCCAAAACCAGCATCACCGCAGGAATCGTCTCCATGATTCAGTTTAGGTGCGCGCACGATAAATGTGTCCTGCCCGGGTATTCAGCATCGCACCGCACCAACCGAACAACAGGAGCGTCATCGAAGTGACCAGGACGCACACTCCGGCGAACATCCAGGAGCGGAGGGTGTGGAGTGCAAAGGGTGGCCATCACATTAAAGAAGCGTTTGAAGCCGCGGCGGTGTCGATCGAGTCGGTGAGGCTGACGGAACCAATGCCGCGCCCGTTCGGGCCTCCGGCGAAATCCGGGAGACGACTACACCATCCCCGAATGGGTAGACCTTCCAGGGATGCACTACAACACGGTCGAGGGTGAGCTCGAATTGCTTCCCGGGCCGCGGCTCCTTCCGGCACCTGGTCACAGCCGAGGCGCACAGGTTGTCGTCGTTGACGGAGCAGGAGGCCCGACCACCGTCGGGGGTGACACGGCGGTCTGGTTCGACGAACTTGATCACCCCCGCACCCAGGGTCAGCTACTGATTCGCTCTCTGAACCCCGCAATGGTCTGGCTCACGCACGAGCACACGCCATGGAAACCTTGGTGTAAGAGGCACTCAGGCCAGCTCCCGCCTGCCGCCCGGTTGCCTCGAAACGCTAGGGTTTCGACACACAGAGGTTTCGAGACACCGAGTCAGATTAGGAGAAGGAGTCGCCCGTCCGACAGCTAGTTCTAGGTGCCTGGTAAGGGAGGGTGTGACCGTGTTCGTCTACGCACCGGTCTAACTGGCAAAGTGCTTGCGTGCCCCGCTGGACTGGCGCGGTATGAGTGTCGGCATAAACCGCCGAATATGGGGTTCCCCCTGGGTTGACGATGAGGTCGATGGCGGTGGTAGCGATCTGGTCCAGCGGGACGCGCACGGAGCTCAATGGGGTGGGGACAGTGCAGAGAGGGGGGTGTCGTTATATCCGACCAGCGCGAGGTCATCGGGAATGGTGATCCCGTTGCGGTGAGCCGCTGCCAGACACCCATGGCGATGTTGTCGTTCGCGGCGAACATGGCTGTGGGACGCGGATGTGGTGTCCCAGCGAGGAGGGTTTCGCCGGCCGCGTAGCAGTTTTCGATGCCGTAGCCGGCGGCGATCAGCCACTCTTCCCGCGGTTTGATACCTGCTTCACCCAGAGCTTCGCGGGCACCTGCCAGATGTGCTGTTCCGGTGGAGGTGAAGTTCGGTCCGGTGACGACGGCGATGCCGCTGTGTCCCAGGTCGATGAGGTGGCGTACCGCGAGGTACCCGCCCACTTCGTCATCCCCTATCGCAGAGGGACTCTCGCCGTTGATTTCCAGGGCCTGCAGCTGCAGTTCCAGCTGGACCTGCAGCTCCGGGGCTTCCTCCCGAATGCTGGGAAACCACTCCGGGTTGTTACTCCTGATCTCCCCTTTGCTCTTTGCAGAAGGCCTTCCCCAATGACACCGGAATGCCGTGTCCAAAGCGCCTGGATATGCTAAGTATACTTAGCAATATGGGGGGCAAAGATCTTTTTCGATCGGCTAAGTCAGAGGCTCTATGGGCTGGTTCCACTTCAGTCCGAACCTGGCACGGGGCGGAGTACGAGGCAGGCCTCTCGGCTGGCGGCCAGCGGATCGGAGTTTGTGATGATCGCCAGTGAGCCCAGGAATGACACGGTGTGGGAGAGGACAAGGAACCCCAGCAGCGCCGCGATCTGATGGCCGGTGCCCGGCACCGGCCGGGCAAGGATGGATTGCTTAAGGGTCGCGGGCACTGATACACCTTGGCAACTTCCGGGACTGAAACGGCAGCGGTCTTTTCTTCATGCGCCGGTATTGGATTGTGGTCAGGATGAGGGTCCGTTGGCGGCGGTGCGGCTGTCGAGCCGTAGTTCGAGATCGTTCATGACGACGGAGGCGAGGTCCTGCAGTGTTAAGGTTTCCTCGTCGGTCAGCGTGCGGGGTTTGTAGTCGAGTATGCACAAGGTCCCGAGGTTGTAGCCGTCTCGTGTGCGCAGGGGGGGCGCCGGCGTAGAAGCGCAGGCCGAACCCGTCCGCGACCAGGGGGTTTGAAAGTGTCCGCGGGTCCGCAGAGGCGTCCTTCACAACCCAGGGGTTGCCTTGGAGGATGGCCGATGCGCAGAGGCCAGGATCCCGGTCGATTTGTTCCACTGGTGTTCCGTGGTGGGATTTGAACCAGATACGGTCGTGGTCCACTACCGACACGATCGCGATCGGGACGGAGAAAAGCCGTGCTGCGAGGGCGGTGATTCTGTCGAATGCCCCGTCTGGGGGAGTATCGAGAATCCCGTAGCGGTGAACGGCATCCATCCTGGCGGCTTCGTTGACGGGAATGACGTCGGGGTCGACTTTTCGCCGACCCCGGCCGGCGAGGACGTGCTCGTGGAGGCTCATGCTGACTTCCCGGGGGGAGGGCCGGGCCAGGGGGTCAGCTGCTGTCATTGCCGTGAGCAGTCTCCTCCACATTGGGTCCAGGCTGTCCGGGATGGGCGGGTCAGTGATGAGGCGGGCGAGGGCGCTCGGGATGGGTTCACCGGGAAAGGCGACGTCTCCGGTGAGGCACTCCAGGAGGACGAGTCCGAGCGAATATACGTCGCTGGCAGGGCCCGCCGGCTCGGCCCGGGCCTGTTCCGGGCTGAGATAGGCGGCGGTTCCCAGGAAGTTACCGTTATCCCCGGCCGGTGAGCCGGTCATCAGAGCGATGCCGAAATCGGCAAGTTTCGCCCGCATTCTCGCATCGTCCTTGTGGTAATCAAAGATCATGATGTTGCCCGGTTTTACGTCCCGGTGGATCACTTCGTTGCGGTGGATGTAGGCGAGGGCGTCCGCCAGATCCTGGCCGATCTGTGCCGTGTGTCTGGGCGTGAGCGGGCCCCTGGACAGTCTGTGTTTCAAATCCGGACCCGCAATGAGTTCCATGACAAGGTAGATGCGGGACATTTCCCCGCCTGCCTGGTCAACACCGGCGTCAAGAAGACTGACGAGGCCGTGATGGTTCATCCGTGCCAGAACCTTCACCTCATCCTGGTCCGGCACGCCCGTTTTCCTCCCCCGCTCCGGATTCCGGATGATCTTTACCGCCACGTCGCGATCCAGGAAAACGTCCGCGGCTCTGTGCACGGTGGCTGCCGCACCGGCCCCGATCTGTTCCAAAAGCCGGTATCTGCCGCCGACGAGCGCAACCTCTTGGGACCCGGACAGTGGATTCATGCAGTAACCATACTTTCTCCCGCAACCGGATTGCTCCACCCGTATAGCTTTTTCGAAGGCGGCACCGCGCGGAGGTTTCGGACTGATCGTGGCCGGCCCATGCGGGGCATCGGATTCTAACCATCGACGCAACACTGGGTGGCTGAGCCAGGCGAAGCGGGACGATACGAAAAAAACGCCCATGGGGGACGGGGCGGGTTTCCATAAGAACTTTAGGCAGGCGAGCTGTAAATAGCGAATTGACTGGGCCATTTCCGGCAGGAATGCGAAGTGGCATTGTCGGGCCGTCAGGGGATCAGGATTCGGGTTCTTTGTGCCAGTCGGTCCAATCGGACGGGTGAAGCGTGGGGCGCCCGAGGAAGTATCCCTGGGCTGATGTCATGCCGATCTGAGTGACCGTGAGGAGTTCGGCCAAGGTTTCGATTCCTTCGGCTACGATGTGGGCGCCGGTCTGTTGGGCGAAACTCGTCATTGCTGTACCCAGAGCCCGTTGTCCCTGATCGTGGTCGATGCCGGCGATGAGGATCCGGTCAAGCTTGATGATGTCGGGCCGGAGTTGCAGGATATGGCGCATCGAGGCGAAGCCCGATCCTGCATCGTCGACCGCTATCCGCACACCATCCCGGCGCAGGGGCTCCAAGGACGCCAGGAGCAGCGCGTAGTCATTGACGGCGAGCCGTTCGGTGAGTTCCAGCACCACACGCGCAAGGGCCACACCCGAGCGGCGCAGCAAGCCGGGCAGCCGGGGATCCAGCACGTCTCGGGTGAGACGTTGAAAGAAACGTACAGGTGGCCGGGCAGTCTGGCGTTCTTGCCCAGGGCTGCGGCCCGTGCGGCGAATTCAAGTTCCCCACCAAGGCCCACACAGACCGCCTCAATGAACCAGTGCTCCGGGCTTCTGCCGTCGTCGCTGGGGAAACGTGCCAGCGCTTCGACACCGGTCATGTGCCCGCTGGTGAGGTCATGGATGGGCTGGAACGCGGTGAGGATCATCCCGCCGTCGATGATGCGGCCGATCCACTCCTTCATCCGCTGTGCCTCTTGTGTCTCCGCGTCGGGGGTGGGCAGCAGCCGGCTGGTGCCCTCAAACCGTAGGCCGCGCCCATCGAACGACGGGTGGGACTTGCCCGACATTTCCATCGGGACGGGGGAGCCGTTGCGGTGCCGGCAGGAGACGGTGGCAGCGGTCCAGCCATGAGCGTCGTTCGTTGCCTCGGCGACTGCTTCGCGGGCACTGAACAAGTCATCGCCATCTATAACAAGGCTGAACGGCTGGCCGACCAGCTCGGAGGTTTCGTAACCGAGCAGTGCGGCGCTGGCTCCGCTTGAGAAAGTGAAAGTACCGGTGTTATCCACGGCCCATAGGGGAACCACAAGGGCAGAGTCCGTACGCGCCAGGCGGCTCCCTGCCGGGTGTCCGAGGTTCCGGGCCGTTGTTTCTGGTTCTCGCATCCGGTGATGGTCTTTTCTCGCCCGCGCCCTGCCGCTCGGCAGGGTTGGTCTAGGACGCCGGGAAGGTCAATGAACGGTCTCCGCCCAATGCCCACTTCGCCGCCAGCAAGGCGTACTCCACGCCTTTGCCGCGGAAATCTCCATATCCGCTGCAGCAATGATTCGCTCCTACTCTCTGACTGACAGCAGGAGGGGGCCACCCGGCTCTCCAGGGGCTGGCTGGATGTCAACTCACCGCCCGGGGATCTGCCCACGGCAACGGAGTTGTCCGCCTGCCCTTAGTGTATGAGCATGATCCATGATCCACGGTGCGATGAAGCCCCGCGTCGCCCCCTGCGCTCGGCGCGGTGCGCCTTCTAGTCCCGGTAGCGCGACGCTGCACCCCAGCCGACAGGTTCGCGCTGTCGGCTTAAGGGCCCGCCGTCACCGGCCAACTGGGGGGAGTGGCCGATGACGGAGGGAACTCTCAGTTTACAGTGGCGGGCCCCTGCTTTACGTTCCGAGTCAGATCGTTGTTGGGCGACCGGAGCTGGCAGTTGGGGCTATCGTCACCGGCGTAAAATGTTTGCCAGACGCTGCCCGCGGTTCGGCTGCCACCGGTTCAGCAAGGAGCCCCTGTTCGATACGTGCATCGCGGGGAGTAGCGCCGATGGCCCTGGATTTTGAAGAACAACAAGACATTCAGGTTCTGAACACTGTTTTGAGTCGCTCTCACATCAGAGTCGGAGAGTTGTGGTTGCATTATTACAGCATCGGGGGAATGGCCACCCAGGGTGAAGTCGAAGCACACGTGAATGGGCTGATGTCCCTGCCGCAACTTGAGCGGAAGCTTCTGCAGTTGGCTGCGGAGGAAATCAACGCTCCCGGTTGACCCATGCAGACATTTTCCCAATGCAGTGCTCCTTGACCCATCCCGGGCCAAGGAGCACTCCCGCACTCATCCTAAAATCCAAACCCTCAAAATGACATCGGCGGCAGCCGACAACACCAATTCCGAAAGGTGCCGCGGGTCCTGGAGTGGTCACCCGGGCGCTGCTTACTGGTGGCCGAACCGCGCGAGGGGACGGCATGCTCGCAGGGCTCGCACTCCTGCGGGGCGTCCGGTGGCGCGCTGGCTGTTTGGTGATGCCGGTCCGTCGCAGAGCTCCTGCCCGTCATGACCTGTCTTGTCTACGAGGGTGCTCCGTATGCTTTAAATTCCCGTTTTGATTAGGGGTGCATCACGACTTCGGTTGTAAGCCTGGTGAGAGCTGTCATCGCTCTGCTTTCGAGTGGGAACGATGTGACTTAGGGCCCTGTGCCGGAGCTGATGAGCGTGTCATGCTACCGCGCATGCCGTACTTCGTGGAATACGTGACGGACCAGGCTGTTGGCCATTCCGTTATCTATTGCGTGAAGTTTGCCGACGCTCTATCAGAGGCGAAGGATGCTCTGCTGGGTTTGCATTGCACCTCTGCTGTCCTGCGGCATATCCCGGGATCAAATCCGGCTTTTGGCGAGGGTCCTGTCCTCGCGATCTACACGCCCGCTGAAGGCTGGAGGATTCTCGATGTTGGGCGACAATAGGTTCGCCACTTCCGCAACCACCCGACCGCTGACCCTTCTGTACTCCGTGTCAAGGTGGTGTCGGCGGCGACTGGTCCGGCTTGGGCTGGTCAGGCCATGATGCGGTTGAGGCTGCGGAAGAGCTGGCGGGCAATATTAGCGCTTGAGGCAGGGACGGACCTCTCTTTTCATCGCAGGACCCTTCCGGATCCGACCGGTCCGGGATGCGAATAGGGAGCCTCAGTTGATCCGGGGGAGGCCGTCCGCCCGCAAGTCCGTAGCCTCGCAGCCCTGAGGTGCAGCGCGCCTGCAGGCTCCGTCCCTGCGCGAGGCGTGGTCGCCCGCGGAGTGAGGACCCGTCTTGCCGACGACGTCGGTGGGGGTTCCGTTCGGCTGTCCTGACTTCCACCGCCGGCATGGATGTCAGGAAGGAGTAAAGAGGGTTAGCCTCGACAAAGGCCTTGACCCGGATCATGACTTTTGCCTTTGCCTCGGGGTCCCGGCCAGCCTGGCCGCCGGCTCCGGCAGTACGAATCCAGCGGCCTTGGTTCTAATAGCCACGACGTGCCGTTCATCCAGGGCCGCCACGATTTGCTCTGACAGCCGGTTGACCATCTTCGGCGCGCTTCGCGGGCCAGAGCAGATCCGCGGGTTGCTATCTATTAGTGGTGTGGGCGGGCATACTCAGGGGAGTGCCGCGTGTGCGGCTTCGCAGTCCTCTGGTGCCCCCTGCCAAGGGGTTGTTGTTTGGGCATAAGAGGAATGAGGCCCATCATGGCCAGGGAGTCACACCAACTGCCGCCGGAGCTCGTCATCGATCATCTGCAGGACCTCGTCCTGAAGACCCAGGACGTGAAGGTGATGCTGGACGAACTCGCTGACTTTACGGCGCTGACACTTTCTGACCCTGCTTTGGTCTTCTGCAGCATCACCTTGATGCGCCGAAAGAAGCCAGTGACGGTAGCCAGCAGCGAAAAGGGCGCACTCCGGCTGGACGAAACCCAATACCGTGCCGGCGACGGGCCATGCCTGACCGCCATCCGTGAGGAGGCTGTCATACATGTGCCGGACCTGGTCAGTGAACGCCGCTGGCCTGACTACACCGCGGCCGCGCGGGTTGAGGGAGTAGGTTCCAGCCTGTCCGTACCTCTGGTCCTGGAAGGGGAAGCCGAAGCGGGCCTGAACATGTATTCCACCCGCTCCCACGGATTCACCGGCGAGGATATCGGAAACGTCGAATCCTATGCCTATCACGCGTCCAAGGCCCTCCGGCTGGCGGTGCGGATCAGCCAGCTGGCCGAGGCCAAGACCAATCTCACAGCTGCGCTGGAGTCGCGCACCGTCATCGATCTGGCAGCCGGCGCCATCATGGCGCAAAACCGGTGCAGCCAGGAAGCTGCGACGAAGATCCTGAAAATTGCTTCCAGTTCGCGCAACGTAAAGCTGCGGGATATCGCAGCGTCGGTAGTCACATCACTGACCACCGACCCGAGTGTCCGGACGCACTTCGACGCTTAGCTTCCGGCCCCACAAGCAGCTGAAGTTCGTGCTGTGATGAGCGTTCAAACGTGGGCGAAGAGCGCGGGTGGGGTGCTGGCTGATGATTTGCGTGAAATAGTCTCTGGCGAACCCAGCGAAGGCACCGGCCTGAGGGTGGGCATGGATCAGGGAACGTGTGGCGCTGCGTGAAATTTTTGGGGCACTCATGTCCTGCTGGCCAGATTGGTTGGCGGCCTGCCTGCCTGTTGTCACTACGGGACCAGCGCTTCAATAACAAGGAACTGGAACGGTATCGATGCGACCTGTTTTTGGGGTGCTGCGGGCCGTAGGCTATGGGCATCCACTGCACACAGGAGGCACCGCATGCGCACGGCAGAACCCATGACTGAAACCGAGCAGGTCCACCGTCCTTCCGAAAACGTCATGGCCCATTTGGCCAAGGGCAGGGAATGGGCCACCCCTGGGGTGCAGGCTGCACTGCAAAGAGCGGTGGCCGGGCTGGATACCGGCATTGAGACTGCATCCCCTCGCCTCCAGACGGTTTTGCGCCACCTCGCTGACGACCTGGCCGGCGGGGTGGATACACTCACTCCGCGGGTCCAGGAACGTTTGAGGCGGGTGGGGCCGAAAGCTGCGGCGGAGGTCGTGGAACCGGTTGAGGCTGGACGGACGGGGTCCATGAAGTGGTGGTGGATCGGGGCGCTGTTGGCCATGGCCGGGACCGGTGTTGTCGTGTGGCGCTCCTTGCAGGCGGTCGGGGAAGAGCCCGTGCCCTGGTTAGCTGTGCAGGAGACCGGCGGCACGGATTTTGATGCTGACCCGGATCTTGCCGCGGGCCGGATGTAGGAGCACGTGCTGGGGAGGCGGCAGGAGGACCGTCGCTCCGTGCCGTTGCAACGGCACGGCGATGACGCACTCACAACTATTCAGGACCATTGGTGACCCGAGAGAGCCAGAAGCGACCACTTTAGGGGTGTCTGGAAACTTTTCTGTCTCGAAACACATGGGTTGCGAGACGATCTGGAGTGACCGTCAAGAACGGCCACGTTCGTTGGGGTGCGGGCCGAAGACCAAATTTTCTTTTATGACTGTCGACAACTTAGGCGGCCGGACTAGCAGCCGTGTCCGCACCAAGCTTGCCTCCGGCAAACCAGATTCGACCGGACGAGAGGCCGAAGCGCATGTCCCTTGCAGCTCTGCCTAGCCGTTACCTACCATTGCGGAGGTGGCACCATCCTGCGCGTGTCCATGAAGACCGCCTATCGGCTGTTCCGGGCCCACGCATTAGCCTCTCTAGTAACTCCTACAGCATTCCTGAGACCGCAGTGGAAGAGTACATCAGGCAAGCCGGCGCCTCAGGGGAATCCTAAGACCCCGTTCGCCCGGGGAACGAATAGTCGGTACTTGCTTACGGCCGGTGGCAGCCCCCACTGGTAGGTGCCTGATCTATTTCCAGTCCCGGTCCGCGGTAAGCCATTGCCGTCCGTTCACAACGAAGGGCGCACCCCGTTCGCTGGGTGCGCCCTTCGTCTGCGTTCGGGTCAGTCCTTTTTGAAAGCGTCCTTGACCTTCTCGCCGGCCTGCTTCAGATCGCTCTTGGCCTGGTCAGTCTTGCCTTCAGCGCGCAGGCTTTCATCGCCCGTGGCCTTCCCGGCAGCTTCCTTGCCCTTGCCGCCAGCCTTCTCGGCAGCGTTCTCAATCTTGTCGCCTAGTCCCATGGTGTTTCCTCCTCTGCACACCAGGCGGTAACGCCTAAAACGCCCAGCGCGTTTACAGAGGTCTGTCTCCTTCCCGGAGACGGACCTCTTTGCTGTGCCCATCCACCGCCAAGCACGCTCCGTATTCACCATCCGCTCCGCGGCCTCCCGCATCGCGCTGCTCGGCAGCAGCCCCGTTGACCGGATGCTCGCGAACTGGTCCCTGACCGTACAAAAACTCCCCTGCCCCACACGCTCATCACCTCCGGCACGGAGGCAATCACCTGGCTGCTGGTAAACGACTCCCGGACCTGACCCCACCCCTGCCTCCCCGGGGCGGTCCCGGTCTCGGTCATAACCTGGGGAACGGGGCCGTAAGACCGGAACATGTCAATGGGCCCGAGTACTGACCCGGGCCCATCACATAGACCTCCGCTTTAGTGGCGCGTGCCGCCGGTTCCATCTGTGTCGATGTTTTCCTTGCGGACTTCCTCGTCGACCGGACGTTTTCGGTCACAGCGTCCTTGTCCAGCAGGCTTGGGACCATCGATAGCCATCATTAGTTGCGAGACAAGGAGATTGGGTACGCCCGAGGCTAGGCGGGCTTCTAAGCGCCCACGCCCGTTCCTTTCTCGCGGATAAAATCCTGATCCTCACGGGAAAGCAGCATCTGTCCGTGTCCGTCAACTTCGACGTGCCCCGCGGAATTCTGCTTAATCATGGCGGCCACAGTGCGCGGCACAGTCACACATCCCGGATTATCTAAAAGCCACTGGCGCGTCTGTGAATCAAGTCGGTCCCACTCGTCCTTCAGTACCATCTCGTGCATTCGCCCTTTCCCGTTTCCCCAACAACCGGCCGCCCGGCCTTGGGATTTCGCTAAGAGTACGTCTCAGGTCAAAAGAAGAACAGGGTCCCTTCACCGACCAGACCTCCGAAGCAGGTACTCCCCGCTCGGAATGCCGGCAACCACGTGGTAGCCACCTCTGGAAACGCGTAAGGCATATGGGCTGTTCCGGGCCTAAACTCAGTCATGGAGACGATCCCGTTGGTGATCCTGATTTTCGGTGCGGCTTTCGTCTGGATGGGCTTGACGATATCGTACTCCTCCGGTTGCGGCGCCGCAGGAACGGGTCATCACTAGTGGCTTCCGCTTCCCCTCCCACTGACCCGAGCAGCAGTCGTCCCACAGGCCCTGGCGCCTCATCCGCCCAGATATGGTCAAGACGCCGGCGCCGGGGCGCAGACTGCGCATTAGGAAGGTCCGCGGGTGAAGTTGTACCACCGACGCCGACCCGTACCGGGGCACTCCCTTCGCTGTGAGTTGAGATTTCGAAGCAGACCCGATCCGCGTTAGGACCCGAGAGGGGATGAACGTGGCAAAAGCGAAGGGCTGGCTCTCCGTCCCGGTTCTTCAACTCCAGATCAGAGGCCATGAAATGGCTCCTTCAGGCCTGGCCTGCCTTGGTCCTCGGATGTTCTTCTGGGCGGGGGCGCCAGTGAGTGGAGTAGAGTGCGGGGGTATCGGAGCTATTTCGCTTGCGGACAACCCAAGATCGCGTCGCCAACGATGAGAGACGATGCGGTCGGTTCGCGGTCAAGACGGGAGCGTTGCCCATGACGCTGGAATACGAACAATTCCAATTCGCGCAGCCTGACGTGAGGTCTGCGCACCGACAAGGTTCTCGATTCCGAACACTGACATCGCCGTCGACGCCCACCATCGCCTTGTTGAGCACCTATCCTCCGACGGAGTGCGGGCTGGCGACGTTCACCGCTGCCCTGTACGAGCACCTGAGCCGGTTGCCAGGACACGTCGGGGTTGTCAGAGTTCTGGACGACCCCCACGAGGGGGCGCAGGCATCGGAAGTCGTCGCCGACCTGGTGAACGGTTCCCGTGCTGGCGCCGCCGCCGCCGCGCACACCCTGAACGGTTACGACGTCGTGGTCGTGCAGCATGAGTACGGCATCTACGGCGGGTTCGACGGCGCCGACGTGCTTGAGGTCGTCGAGGCCCTCACCGTGCCGACAATGGTGGTCCTGCACACCGTGCTGGAGAACCCAACTCCTCAACAGCGCTGGATCCTGGAAAGGCTTGTTTTCGCTGCCGACGTCATCGTGACGATGGCCGAGATCGCGCGACACCGGCTGGTGGAGCACTACGGCGTGGACCCGGGTCGCATCGTGGTGATCTCCCATGGGGCCATCGACCACCGCAGTTTGCGGGGGACCCACTTCGCCGGCCCCCGGCCGTTGATCCTCACATGGGGTCTGCTCGGTCCGGGGAAGGGCATCGAGTGGGCGATCGACGCAATGCAGGGCCTGCGCGATTTGCAGCCACGGTACCTGGTCATCGGCAAGACCCACCCCAAAGTGCTCAAACGCGACGGTGAGGAGTACCGACGCAGCCTCGCGGTGCGCGCACGCGAGCGTGGGGTCGCCGACATTGTGGAGTTCGACGCCAGCTACCTCGACCTTCCCGCGTTGGGTAACCTCGTCGAGTCCGCTGACGTGGTGCTGCTGCCATACGACTCCCCCGACCAAGTCACCTCGGGCGTCCTCATCGAGGCGGTTGCCGCCGGCAAACCCGTCGTTTCGACGGCTTTCCCGCACGCGGTGGAGCTGTTGGCGGGCGGTTCCGGCCTGATCGTCCCGCAGCGGGACCCGGGCGCGCTGGCTCTGTCCCTGCGTCGCGTGCTGACCGAGCCCGGACTCGCCGAAGAGATGGCTGCCAGCGCTTCGAGCCAGGCCCCCTCCCTGGTCTGGAGTGCAGTCGCGCAGCGCTACCGGTCGGTCGCCGCGAGCCTCGTGGCCGTCTCGTGAAGATCCCCACCCCCTCGTTCGCACACCTGGGTCGACTCACCGACGACACGGGCCTGTTCGAGCACGCCGAGGGCGTCGTGGCCCGCCGCAACTGCGGCTATTGCGTCGACGACGTGGCGCGTGCCCTGGTGGTGGTATGTCGTGAGCTCGCGCCTTCCGGCAACTGCGAACTCCAAGGGCGCGCACGGGTGTACTTGTCGTTTGTGCTCGCGGCGCAAGCAAGCGACGGGCGCTTCCACAATCGGCTCGGCCTCGATCGGCGCTGGCAAGACCAACCCACGGTCGAGGACTGTTGGGGACGTGCCCTCTGGGGGTTGGGAGCGGCCGCAGCCGCATGCCCGACGTCTCAGTTACGCGACACAGCCCTCGATGCCTTCACCCTCGGTGCCCGGTGGCGGTCACCCTGGCGGCGTTCCATGGCCTTCGCCGCTCTCGGCGCTGCGGAGGTGCTGCGGGTTCTCCCCGACCACCCTGACGCGCGCGCCCTGCTGGTCGCCGCCGCGCACCGGATCGGTCGGCCGCGCGCGTCCCCGCTCTGGCCCTGGCCCGAGGACCGCCTCACGTACGCGAACGCGGTGTTGCCCGAAGCCCTGCTGGCTGCCGGAGCCGCACTAGACGACGAGTCGCTGCGTGCAGATGGCCTGCTGCTCTTGGGGTGGCTGCTCGACGTTGAAACACGCGGCGGGTACCTGTCCGTGACACCTGTTGGGGGTCGCGGACCTGGCGACGTCGCCCCGGCGTTCGATCAGCAGCCGATAGAGGTCGCGGCCATCGCCGACGCCTGCGCCCGGGCGTACTCCGTCACCGGCGAACCCCGATGGGCTGACGGGCTCGAGCTTGCCGTGACCTGGTTCCTCGGTGCCAACGATGCAGGCACGCCTCTATACGACCCGGTCAGTGGCGGCGGCTGCGATGGCCTGGAACACCGCGGGCGCAACGAGAATCAAGGTGCCGAGTCGACGCTGGCCGTGCTCTCAACCCTGCAGCACGGGTGTCGGCTTCTCGGGGCGAGCCGATGAGCGCCGCCATCCGGCAGCTGATCGCCCACGCCGAGGTTCGCCTCGATCCCGACCCGTCCCGCGTGTTGGCCCAGCTTTTCGTTCCTGGCCAGGAACTCGTCCGGGACCGCGCGTCCCGCACCTCCGGTGTGCTGAACCGTATCCTCGCCCTGCCGGAGGAGGCGGTGGACACCACTCTCGAGGCGGTGACCGCTCGCTTCACTGGACGGCACCGGGACCTGCGCGCGACCCTGCAGGCACACTATGAGCGGGTCGCGCACCGTGTGACGGACGATACAGCCCTATCGAACGAGCGGCGGTTGCTCATCGGTGCCTGCTTCACAAAGGAATACTCGGTTGAGGCCGCTGCGCTGTTCAACCCCTCGGCCGTGGCGCACCCAGATCAGTCGGGCCTTGAGCGGGGAGCCGTCCGGTTCGTCCTGAGCCTGCGGGCCGTCGGCGAGGGCCACATCTCAAGCCTTGAGTTCCGCACGGGGGTGGTGGGTCCGGGCCGCAACCTCCGGCTCGATGATCCCGGACGGTTCCTCGACGCCGGGCAACACCAACCCACGACGTACGACCGCGAGCTGTTTCTGGGCAAGCTTGCGGAGGTGGCCGCCGATGAGGAAAGCTCTTCGTTCCTGATGCGCCGGCTCCCACCCCACTTCGAGAATGCGGCGTTGGAATCGGCGCTGTCAGACCTGGCGGACCAGCCCGAAACCCGGCACGGCGCCGCTCGCACCGGCCAGCTGGCACGGCACATAGCGATGTGTAACTATGACATCGAGTTCGACTCAACATCCCCGCTGCCGGAGCGGGTTCTAAGGCCACACTCCCCGTCTGAGTCCGGGGGCATCGAGGACGCCCGTTTCGTACGCTTCATCGACGACGACGGCAGTGCCACATATTACGCGACCTACACGGCCTTCGACGGGAAACAGGTTACACCGCAGCTCATCGAGACGGCGGACTTCCAACGCTTCCAGATGAGGCAGCTCTCGGGCCTCGCGGCGAGGAACAAAGGCATGGCCCTGTTCCCTCGCAAGGTGGGCGGCCGCTTCGTCGCACTGTCGCGTTGGGACCGCGAGAGCAACGCGATCGCCACCTCTCCGGACGGCCGGGCGTGGGGCAGCCCGACGACGCTGCAGACCCCGGAACAACCGTGGGAGCTTATCCAGCTCGGCAACGCTGGTTCGCCCGTCGAGACCGACTCCGGGTGGCTGGTCCTCACCCACGGTGTCGGTCCGATGCACGAGTACTCCCTAGGGGCCATCCTGCTCGACCTGCATGACCCAAGCCGGGTCATCGGTGCGTTGCGCGAGCCCCTCATCCGCCCGGCACCGAGCGAACAGGACGGGTACGTTCCCAACGTCGTCTACTCGTGCGGAGCGCTCGTATATGGGGACCAGTTGCTGCTGCCCTATGGGGTCAGCGACTCGTCGGTCCGCTTTGCCTTCGTGGACATTCCACTGCTGCTGGACCGGCTCACCGTGGACGGCCCCTGGAAATGACCCGGGCGAACAGATCGGCGTAGTCGACCACCATTCGGTCCGCCGTGAAGCGCCTCTCGACGTCATCCCGACAGTCCCTGCGATGCAGCCCCTTGACCATGCCGACGGCCGCGACCGCCGCGGGTACGTCAGTGACCAGGAAACCGGTTTCACCGTGACGAACAAGCTCGGGCAGCGAGCCCAGAGCGTGCGCGATCACCGGGGTGCCCGTAGCGAGGGCCTCGACCACCGACAGACCGAATGGTTCGGCGAAGTCGATCAGGTGCAGGAGCGCCAGGGCTCCCCCGAGAAGCGTGTCACGCTCAGCCGGTCCGACCGGACCCACGTAGGTGACGCCAGGCTTGCCCAAGTGGGGCTGGATCTGATCGCGAAAGTACGCCTGGTCCTGCACGATGCCCGCCAGGATCAGCGGCAGCCCCGAGCGGCGTGCTACCTCGATGGCCCGGTGCGCCCCTTTATCCGGGTGGATGCGACCGAGGAAGAGCAGGTAAGTGCCCGGGTCGGGTCGGAAGGTGAAACCGGACAGGTCGATGCCGTGGTAGATCGTCGCCTCGTAGGTCAGGTCGGGGTGCCGGTCGGCGTCGCTGATGGCGACATAGCGAGCCATGTCGTCGTACGCGCGGTACACCGGGAGGATACGGTCGGAGGAGAATCCGTGGATGGTCGTCACTACGGGTGTGGCCACCAGACGGGAGTAAGTCAGCGGCAGGAAGTCGAACTGGTTGGACAGGACGTCGAACTCGTCGGCGCGCTCGAAGGCGGCTGCAATGTGCAACCCTTCATACACCTTGGCGTCGGCATTCGGGTCCTCTTCATATCCGCTCGGCGCCTCGGCGTGCAGGCGCGCGGACGTGATCGAATCGCCAGTCGCGAACAGCGTGACGTCATGACCTTGTGCCACTAGGCCCTCGGTCAACGTCGACGCCACCTGCTCCCAAGGCCCATAGTCTCGCGGAGGCGTCCGGTGCGCGATGGAGGCGATGACCCCGATTCGCAGGGCCCGGATCTTCTTCTCCACTGGAACCGTGGGTGAGCGACTCATAGTGCTCAGACTTTCATCAAGGTTGTGGATCAGCAACCATCGGATCGGGTGGGAATTTTTCAAGCCCACCGGTACGAACGGGAGTTAGCGGTCCAGGGACGCTGCCGCGCCGTGGGGATTGCAAATTTGTGGTTGGCCTCAATAGCCTTTTCAAGTTCCGGGATGGGCCTCGTTCCGCGACACGACTCGCCTCCCTCTGCACGCTGACGGATCGTCTTTTGGGGGCGCCGAGAAGGCGTCACTTGTCTCGTAACTAACGATGGACACGTCGTTTTCTCCAGAAGGTTGCGAGACATATTTACGAGAATCTCCGGTTGCAATGGAAATCGAACTGATATCGTTGAAACGTCTAATCCGCTCGGTGAGACGTCTCGAATCTCTAGGGATACGAGACGGCCAGGCCCTCGATCCCCGGTTCTGCGCGCCATTTAGCGATCTCAAATCGCCGCCAAAGAGCGCCGAAAGTCACAAGACAGGGCTCGGAAGAATTTTTGACGAGCGGTTCCTCCCATCTCAGCAGAGGATCCTTTGCCGGGACCGGGCCCACCCGCCCGATCTGCTTTCTGGCGACCTTGGGCTTTTCGACCTCCGCTGCGTCTCAGCAATGTGTCTCACCCTAATATTCTCTGAACCGACGAAAGTCGTCCTTTGACGCGACAGGTGGAAGGTTATATTTGACGCGCCTCGGATATGCCCGCGTGAGCTCGGCGGAGCAGGACACCGCGCGGCAGATCCGGGCACCTGGAGGCCGTCGGATGCGAACGCATCTAGCGCTACCATGGCGCCAGCCAGATCAAACCCGGCAATACAGGCCTGGACTCAGGCTAAGGCGGCACGAACCTTGGTGGTCGGCGAACGTCGGGGTCGCTGCCTCGGTTCCGGGAGCACCGCGGCCGCCGTGGCCTGGAGTGTGAAAGGCGCTGCGCTGATGTTTGGCCGACAGTCGTTTGCGCGGCGGCGGTGTGATCCGTCCGCCGCACTGTCGTCCGGCTGTTTGTGTTAGTGCTTCTTGAAGGCGTCTTTGACTTTCTCGCCGGCCTGCTTGAGGTCGGCTTTGACCTGATGGCCTTTGCCCTCGGCCTTCAGCCGGTCGTTGCCGGTGGCGTCGCCGGCGGCTTCTTTGCCCTTACCGTGGAGCTTCTCGGCAGCGTTGTGGATCTTGTCTCCCAAACTCATCGCGATCCTCCTTATTTGGCCGCTCCCGCGACGTGAATGCCGCAGAGGCCGACAACTAATTGTAGGGACGAAAGCGTCACGAATGGGTGCCATAGACAACCCGAATATCCGGTTGTCCGGGGCCTCACCGGGGGTCGTTGCCGTCCGGAGGATCCGGGCCGAGATTGCAGGAGGGGGTATTCGCTGCCGTCTTGAGTACACTAGGCGATCAGGGTGTGCAGATCGCCCCCGAAGATGAGCACGAGGGGCCAGAGCAGCGGGTCCAAAGGCTGTGCGGTGGCCACCGCCCGGATTAACGTCATCGTGCCGCATGTTTACTCTCACCCCGGACGCAGCGAGAGACTGGCCGGCCGCAACGGCTGACCAGTCTCTCGGGAATTGCTAGAGCGGCTGGATGTTCTCAGCCTGGGGGCCCTTGGGGCCCTGGGTGATGTCGAACTGAACCTTCTGGTTCTCGTCCAGGGACTTGTAACCGCTGGATGCGATTGCCGAATAGTGTGCGAACACGTCAGCGCTTCCGTCGTCAGGGGCAATGAAACCAAAGCCCTTTTCGGAGTTAAACCACTTGACAGTACCTGTTGTCATGCTTGATTTCCTTCACGCGTCGCTGGGCGGTTCCGCTTCTCGGAATACCGTCCCCGCCACTCACACGGATGAGCCTATGGGGGATCGTTTGCGGGGGCAACAATTGGCTTGCAAAAGCCGAAGTCGCCAAGGCGGCCTGGCATCAGTTGGGGACCTGAGAGTGCCGAAGGGTGAACCGGCCGATGCTGGGTTGCTGCTGCAGGTCTGCCTCAGGGCGTCTGAGAGGTTATCCATTGCCGGGCATCCAGCTCTCCGATCCGCCGGTACAGGGTCGCCCGCGACATACCCAGGTCACGGGCGACGTGGGTGGCTGCCTCCCCAGCCTCGATCAGTCGGCGGCCATTGTTGATTTGGCTGTCGCTGAACTGCGGCCGCCGTCCGCCCAGATCCTTCCCCGCGGCCCGGCGTTTGGAGACAGAGTCGTTGATGCGTTCGCGCCTAATCTCGAGTTCCATCTGGGCCAGGGCCGCCATAACAGTGAAGACCATGGATCCCATCGGGGTGCCGGTGTCCACATTCCCGCCGCCCAGGTTCAGCACCCGAAGGTTGATGCCCCTTGCCCGCAGCTCTTCGGCAAGGCCGAGCATATTCACCGTGGACCTTCCCAACCGATCCAACGTGGTGATCACCAGTGTGTCCCCCTCGTGCAGTGCTTCCAGCGCCCTATTGAATGCCGGCCTCGATGCCCGGTGGCAAGACACTCGGGGCCGCGGAGTTCCAAGCCCTTGAGTTCTAGCAGTTGCAACACCCCGAGATTTTTTGGGAGTTGCAACGACCGTGCCGTCTTTAACGGAAAGATCGCGTTCCAACAGGAAATACACACAGTTCGATAAGGACCGGTTCTTTGAGGCGCTTGGCCGGGGCGGGACCGTCTCGTCTGTTGCCGCTGAGCTCGGCCTGAACAAGTCGGTCGGCTATCAGTGGGCCCGTGCCGCGGGGACCCAGTTGCGGAAGCGGAAGGTCTCCGCGGAAGAGAAAGATGCCTTCTTCGATCTGTTTGGCCGGCTTGGAAGTGCCACGGACGCCGCCGCGCAACTCGGACTGAACAGGAACACACCCCTGCCATCGGCTACCAGCCCTACGCTGCACAGCGGACGGCTGCGTCCGCCGGCCACGGCCCAAGACCAGCAAACTCTCCAGGGAAGGGCGCCTGCGCGAGTATGTGACAGAGAAACTGCGCCTACGCTGGTCTCCGGAACAGATCGGCAACACCCTGATCAAGGAATTCCCCGATGATCCGGAGATGCGAGTGAGTCCAGAGACGATCTACCAGGGCCTCTACGTCCAGGCCCGTGGCGGACTGCGCCGCGAGGTCCAGGCGGCCCTGCGCACCGGCCGAACCCGGCGTAAGCCCCGCAACACCGGCGAGCAGCGCACCTCCCGGTTCGCGGACCCCATGGTGATGATCTCCGAACGCCCACCCGAAATAGAGGTCCGCGCCGGCCCCGGACACTGGGAAGGAGACCTGATCACCGGGGCCTCCAACCAGTCCGCGATCGCGACCCTCGTGGAACGCACCACCCGCTACGTCATGCTCGTTCACCTGCCCGGCGATCACACCGCAGAAGCTGTCGGCAAAGGGCTCGTAGCGACCATGAGTGCCCTGCCAGCACATCTGCGCGGCTCACTGACCTGGGACCAGGGCGCGGAAATGGCAGCCCACAAAACATTCACCATGGCTACCGACATGGACGTATACTTCTGCGACCCTGCCAGCCCCTGGCAACGCGGCTCAAATGAGAACACCAACGGGCTGCTGCGCCAATACTTCCCCAAAGGCACCGACCTGTCCGCCTACGCGCCCGAAGACCTCGAACATGTCGCCCAGGAACTCAACGGCCGCCCACGCAAAACGCTCGACTGGGCTACCCCAGCCGAGCGCCTGCGTGATCTACTCTTGACGAACTAACCACCAACGGTGTTGCAACGACGCCCAGAATTCGCCGCCTTCAATCCGCCCTCGTCCATTTGGGAAGTCGGAACCGTTCGTATTCAGCAAGGGAAGCTAACATACCAAATTGAGCTTTCCGTGACCTCTGGTGGCATGTGAATCGTAGCGGTAAATAGCCAGGCGTTCTCGCAGGGTTGAATGAGCTGTTTGCCAAGATCCGCAGAACCGTGAACGCCGCTCCAAGCTTCCCAGCCGTGAAAGGAAGGCCCGGCCCTGAGAGTCAGAGCCGGGCCGTTGGACAATTCCCTTCGTGGAAGTCCCAGGTTATGGAGCCGTGGGGTCGGTGTACGTGAACGTACCGGGGAAGCTCGTGCTGGCACCGGAGGTTGTGTCGGTAATGACCACGTTCGAATAGACAACGCTGACGAAGGTCACAGTCTGACCTGGCGGGCAGGTGAAGCCAAGTTCGCTGGCGGTGGGCGGCGTCAGTGTCAGTGTTCCGGTGATGTTGCCGCTACGGTCCGCGGTAAACGTTCCGCTCGTACTGACGTCCGTTTGCGTTGTCGTCTTATTCGACGCGGACGGGTTCTTGCCGCCGTTGTTGACGCACTCGTAGGTCGTGGTAGCCGTAGCCGTAATCGTTACGGTCTCCGTGGAGCCGGAGGGTAGACCTACTTCCTTGAAGCTAACTTTGAGGTTCGGCCCGGACAGGGTGGCGCTGGTGGCGTTCTTGATGAAGTGCGGATTTCCGCTGGCGGCTGTTGCCGGGCTTCCGAACAGGAAGAGTGCCGTAATGACGGCGGCGAGGATTGCAAAAAAGCGCTTGTACATGGTTTCTCCTGCGACAAAGGGTGGTGACTTGGCCCCGCCCATGGACGGGAAAAGGGCCCTCAGCCAGCCCAAACAGTTGCTTGTCAAGGAACCGCAGCTCCGCGTCCCGACTATCCCATAAGACACCTTTCCACCCTCGCGTACAAGAGGTTCCGCAACCTGTCAAGACAAAATACAGGACCATTTTCGGTAGGTGGAGAACACCCAATTGAGCACCGGTTAGACAAGCCCTAAGCCGGGAAACTTCCGCTCCGGCCGTCGTGTTCGCCGTCGCAAAGCTGGTGGCGGTTCCAACCGGGCAATTCGACCAGCTCCTTCAGGATCCGGGCTTCCCCTACACGTTGGTACCGGAGGTGCCAGCCTTCTTGATGTACTCTTCGACGGCTTTTTCAGGAATGCGGTAGGAGTTGCCGAAGCGCACAGAGGCCAGGGCGCGGGCCTGGGCCAGTCGATATACGGTCATCTTGGACACGCGCAGTATCGAGGCCACCTCGGCGATGGTCAGGTACTGGGTTGGGACGTTTGCAATGGACATGACTTTCCGACTCTCGCGGGTTCGGATCTCGTTTGGGCTCGTGGCTAGTCGGGGCGCCTTAGTTGCCGATAGTCGTAGAAGACGATGTGGTCTGCGGTCTGCAGCCCTACGAACGTGCCGTTTTTGGAGGCCACGACTCCTTCGTTGCGGCCGTTGAAGGGATCGTCGCCGATGACTACTTCTCCGATTTTGTAGGGAACAGGCACCGTGGATGCGCGGGCCAGGGTTTGGTGGACTAACGCGGACAATCGCCGGACTTGCCCGCTGGATGCCGGTGCGCCGGCCTGAATTTCCCCCATTGGAATTCTCCTTCTGATATGGGTGCCGGGCCCGGTGGCAGGGAAGATCGGGTCTCTGCGCAGGGCTAGCACCACATAAGCTAGAGTAATTGCAAGTCACACGCGTAACAATAGGTAACATGCGCCTCATGGGTCACTGTTCGGTAAAGACTCCAGCAGGTTGCTTGGCTTCTGGGCAGCTTGTTACGAGTACGGAGAACGGTGTGTGGCGGCAAGGACGGCGAGGTCGTGAATGAGCTGTTGGACCTCCCGTTCACGCCCCTTGGAAGGTTCTGCTAGAGGTGTGGTGGGTTTGTTGGGAGGAGCGGGAACCGGGGCCGGGCCCATGGATTGCGCGGATCGCGGCTTGTTGACTGCACGCTGATCAAAAAAGATTACTCGTTCCATCACACGTTCCCTGGCGTAGGTCTGTCCGGGTTCTTTTCGGGCCATGATCAAGGCCAGTCCGAAATTTTGAAGTGATTTGACTGTCGAGAAGCCAGCAAGACATCGCCGTACCAATCGATTGGCCCGTGCCCTGTTTGCGGCGGTGCAGGAATGGTTTCCTGTTGCACGGTTTCATCGTTTCCAGCGTCGGCAGATACGTCAGCGAATACCAGCAGTCATGCCGGAGCGGAAGAAGATCCGTTCATCGACGAGCTTTATTGTGCAAATCTTGAGGCGATTTATAGGCGGTGGCCGGGCTTTGACCCTACCTTTGTCATAAAAGCCGGCAATTGTGAGGAATACGGGCCGCCCTGATGTACTGCACTCAGGCCGAGCCGTGGGAATACTTTCACCGCCTCATGGTTCTGGAGTAATTGGGGACAGCAATGGATCTATGGCTATGGGCGCTGCTTGGCGTGGCAGTTCTCACCGGGGCGCTTCTGGCGGCGTGGCGGCTTAAGATGCGGCGGTCCTCCACCGGGCGGCGGGTGGCAGGACGACCTTCCCTCGCAGAACATTCCCAAACTTTCCCGCGGTAAACCTAATCCTTTAGTAAAAGCCCTCGCGGGCTGCTTCGCTGGCAGCGAAGCCGCGCCGCTGGAGAGCCGGACTTCCTGCCTGGCGTCGGCCGCTTCCACTGTTTAACAGAGAGGCCACCGACCTGCTTAGCGGCGAGTCGAAGTCCCTTGCCGCTGCGATTTACAATGCTCGACCACCCCTGAACAGCGTGGCCGTTCGTCAAAATAGAGGGTTCTTTAGTAAGACGGCACGAGCAAACTGTCGATGATTTCGAGGCCACCGAATTGTGAATTTGATCGCTATGTGGCGGCATTTTGTGACGACAAGCCGGCAGTGCCGCCCAGGACGTTTCCCCCTTACTTTGATCGCCCTCAGCCAGATCCTGGACGGGCTCTTCCCGAACTTGTTGCGGATCCCTTGTTCGCGCGTGTAGAGCGAGAGGTTCGGCCCCATGGCGTCGGACCGGGTACGCAGCCCGCTTCCGGGGCGGCCCCGGCCGTCTGGAATAGGTGGCCAAGTCTCAGTCACCAGTGATGGCCGTGTTCATGCTGCCTTCGTGTAGTCCTGCCCGGGCGTACTCTCCGGAGCTTCAGGCCTCAGGTTAGGGTCGGGACAGGAGGAGCCGGCGGCGGCTGGGGGAGGTGCACCCGATCTCAGAAGCGCACCCTCGTCGCCGGCTCCTTTCACCACCGTAGGGCTCATCCCTGGGAGATGCCCGAGTGGTCGATACCTGCTTTTCCACCCCGAAGATACCGGAAGAACCCTGTGGGGGGACACGGACTTCGCCTGCCGAGGTCAGGAGCTGTCGGGCGCACAGGCCCAACTGCGGCCTTCAGCTGCGGACCTTCCGGCGGCGTAACCTGCGTCGCGCCGGGGCCTGGCCTGTTACAGGGCGGATGCGCCGCCAGGGCCTGTGGGGGTGTTTACTGACGGGTTCAGCGGGAGGGGAAGCCGACGCTACCAGCGAGGACCCGTTCCGGCGGCGGCGACGGCGCAGCCGCACGAGTACGAATACCGTCAAGCCGATCCAAGCGAAAGCCGCACCGAAAATCAGGGCCAGCGACGAGATCGTATCCATAACTCATTCTAGGGCTGGGCAGCCTTTCGGCTGGTGAGGCGTTCATACCTGGGGTGTGAAGGCGGTGTGCCGGCCCGGGTTCTTCCGCGGAGAGACCCTGAAGCAAGACAGCCCGGCCCTGATGGTCACGGAGTGGACTTCGTGCAGCACACACTCAAAAGGTGCCGCACCCCGGATCAGCGGGGTACGGCACCTTTTGGGTTTCATCACCAGGAGTGGGCCACGTCCACTATCAGCCGGGAACCGGACCCTGGCCCGTCCAGGGTGAAGACCCGGAAGGGCAGCCGGGCACGGACGCCCAGGCCAATGCTGGTGGAGCCCTCGAAGCTTCCGGCGTAAACCACTTGCCGGAAGGTTTGGTAGCCGGCCACGTTGGACAGCTCGGCCTTGGCGGCCGGGTTGTAGGTGACGTTGCCATTGCTGTCATGGGAGGGTGCGTTCACGGTGACCTGCAGGCGTGCGTTGCCCTGCACCGGAATGTTGAAGCCGGTGGCGTCCTGGATTATCTCCGGGACGTACCGGACCGTGTAGCCCTTTGCGGGGCCGTTGCGGTCAACCACCATCCGGTCGAAGCAGGACTGCTGCCCTGTCCGGACGTTGGTGACGGATGCGGTGCTCATCTCAGGCGCGGTTTTAGCCAGAGATCCCCAGTCGAGCCCGCAATACGAAGTGGCTGCCGAGACGGGTCCCGGTGTCAGGATGCCCAGCCCAACGGCCGCGAGAAGCGCCGTGAGCCAGAGGAGGAATCTTTTCATTGTGGGTGCCATCCAGAGGAAGTGGTGCGGTTGGATAGCTCAAGAGTAGGGGCGCCGGATGCTGGAAACGAGGGTTGTGGCCGCTTCGGCGCGGAACCGTGAATAACACCCCAGCCGTATCACGCCCACGTACATCCGAAGGGTTTTTTGCCGCCCTCCGTAACCGTTCCGGTGCCGTTTCCGGACCCCGCCGTTATGCAGGGTAACGACCCCAGGACACGAAAACAGCGCCGTCATCTGCGCCCAGGCGCTCCCGGTCAAATGGCTCTAGCGTCCCCTGCGCCACCCATCGTCGGGGACCCGGACCACGAAGTCACTCTGGCCTGGCAGTGCCACCAAAAACTCCGCAACATCTACAACGTGCGACCGAAACGGGGCAGGGAACTTGTCACCGAAGTTATCGTCTCGTTCCCGACGTGCCCGACCCCGGAAGTGGCACGGCTTGGCCGCACACTCAAACAATGGAAGAGCGCGATCCTCCCGGACGAGTTCCAATGGCCGGGTTTTCGCTGGCTGTTCGCGATGCCGATGTACTCGCGGTATTCTCCAGCCGGCGGATCAGGGCAACAATTCCAGCATCGAGTTGACGCTTACTTCTTCGTAGAGCGACGGAGAAGCCCCAGAGGCGGCCACCGCCGGCCGCGAGTAGGCATCTGATTCTGTAGTTGGTGAAGTTGCGGAAGCCGCGGGCGATCCTGCGGGTGGTTTCGATAACGCCGTTGATTGCTTCGGGGGCCCGTTGGAGGCGCCGTTGGTGTCGAAGTAGGCTCCGGGGCAGAATCTCAGTAACGAAGGATTTCGAGAACGGTTTTGGCGGAGAGCTGAAGTGTGACTGTTAGCTCAGAATGGCGGCTTTCTCACAGCTCGGTTTGGCCGTTTAACGTGCCGTTTGTGGATCTTCCATCGGACACGCGTGGCTTTGCCCAGTGTTGTTGTTTTCAAGGTCGTCTGCGGCGCCCGCCCGCCCTGCTTAGCCTCCTCCGATGGCGTGTTGCACTGGGGACCGCCGGGTGGGGCTTGGCGGGTGCCAATCAGGAGGGCGGCCGAGGAACGCTCGTGAACCGCTATTGGGGTCTTTTCCTTGATTGAGGTTCTATGGCGAGTATGCAGATGTCGATGCGGCCTGGGGTTAGGCCGGTGTGGCTGATTCTTTCGCGCACGCGTTTTTGTACTGCTTCGGCGACGGTGAGGGCGGTCCAGGCGATGTCGGTAGCGATATCGAGGTGGACGTGTGCCGTGCCTTCCCTTATTGTGGCGGCGACGCCGTCGTGTCGGTAGGTGCCGTTTTGGCTTCCGGGGTTGCGGAGGTTTTGCAGCGCTGCGGGCCCGAGGCGGGCCAGGAAACCTTTGATGGTGGGTTCGAGTCTGAGGACTCCGCGTGTTTCCAGGGCGGTGCGGGCGGCGAGGGAGGCGATCAGCTGGCTGGTGATTATTTCGCCGTGGAGGGTTTGGTCAGACATCGTAGAGGTCCTCGACTGTGATGTTGATGGTTCCGGCACTGATGCCGACACCGGCCGGAATGGCGTTGCCGATCTCGTGCCGCAGCGCGGCAACGGTTCGGGGGATGTCGATGCCCGTGGCGGCGGCAACCCTGAGATTGACTATCAGCTGAGGGCCGTCAGCGGTGGTCATGTGGATGTTACCGGTCGGGTTGTCCTCAGCGGTCAGGCTGTCGGCGGCGGAGCGTATTTCGATGCGGCAGCGCCGTGCGTGAATGCCGGGGATCGTCGTTGCTGCGAACCGGATGAGGGAGCTTAGGGCTTGCTCGCTGATCTCGGTGGTGCCGGTCTCTGTGTTGCGCAGGACGATTCTTTTGCTGCGGCGGATCTCGGCGCGGGCGACGTCCATGATGGCGTTCGTGAGTCCGGGGCGGGGTTTGAGGGCGGGGTTGTCCAGGTCGTGTTCGCGTAGTGAAGTCGTTGCCTCGCGGAGTCCCTTGAGCCGGGTCCTGGCCGTTTGGCATTGATCGCACTGCGCTTCGTGCGCGGTGGGGGGCTCGTTGATGGTGTCCCACATCCCGTCGATGCTGCGCCCGCAGCCCAGGCGGGGGATGTCTTCTAACGCCATTGGCTCATCCCTTCTGCTATTTGGTGCCGTGCCCGGGCGAGTGTGCCGCGGACCGCTGTCGGGCTGATCTTCAGTGTGGCACCAATTTCGGCGTAGGTGCGGCCGTGCATTTCCCGTAGCAGCCAGCAGGCCCGGTGTGTTGGGGGGAGCGTGTTGAGCACCTCGGTCAGGCCGTTTTGTTGGGCGGACCATTGGGCCTCATGAGCCGGGTCCGTTCCGGCGGGCGCCTGGTTGGTGCCGGTTTCGGTGATAGAGCGGATGTCGTCGGGGTTAGTGAGGTTCTCGGCACGGGTGGATCGTTTGCGCAGGAGGTCAAGGCATTTGTTGGTCGCCAGCCGGTAGATCCAGCCGCCAAAGGCGTTGACGTCAGCGAGCATGTGCAGGCCGCGCCAGCTGCTGGTCAGGGTCTCCTGCACGATGTCTTCGGCCTGTCCACGGTCGTTGAGCATCCGATACGCCAGCCGGAAAAGTCTGTCCTGATAGGTGATCACCAGGTGTTCGAATGCCGCCAGGTCGCCGTCCTGGGCGCGCGCGACGATACTTCCTTCATCGAGGTCGGGTTCGGCGTCGAAGGCGGGTCCGTGATCGTCCATGCGCTGTCCGTCCATCCGGTGCTGTACCGGCGCTTGGCCCCAATATGCCATAGCCGGGCATCAGCTGGGAACCGTCCCTGGTGCGTCGTCTCTGGAGAAAAATACTTTGCGCCACGGCGTGACGTTTCAGGATCGGCTACGTCTTTATCTATGTAAGCACGATCACGATCCCCTCAAAGGAGCTGTTTTTCATGGCAGAGTCACCCAATACCCCCGGCGCTTCCAGCGGCGTTGTGGCCACCCCCGAGGAGCAGAAACGCAACGCATCGGTGGAACAGCCCAAAAGGCACGATGCGCTGCACACGGACCGGGGCGACACCACGATCGAGGAAACCGTGGTGCAAAAGCTGGCCGGCATGGCCACCCGCGAAGTACCGGGCGTGTACGCCATGGGCAGTGCAGGGCGGCGGGCGTTCAGCGCCCTGGCCGAACGTATCCCGGGTTCGCAGACCAACGTCAGCGGCGGCGTCAGCGTTGAAAAAGGCGAACGCCAGACAGCCATCGACGTCTCGATCGTCGTGGACTACGGCATCTCGATCGTGGATGTCAGCCAGGGCATCCGCCGAAACGTCATCCAGTCCGTCGAGCATGCCACCGGGCTGGAGGTGCTGGAGGTGAACGTCAACGTCACCGATGTGCACCTGCCCGATGAGGACCAGCAGGACCAGCAAGGCCAGAAGGACCAAAAGACCGAACTTCAGTAAGTCCACTAGCACCGGGCGGCAACCCCGACCGGTGCGCGCGTAAAACCGAAAAGGAAAAGGATGGCTATGTCTACTACACGGTGGTGCCTGGCGATAGGACTTTTACTGGGAATTGTTCTGGGTTTCGGCGGCTGGTGGGCGCTGGTGTCCGCGGTGGTCCTGGGCTTCATCGGTTTGGTGGTCGGCCGGGTCGCGGAGGGGAAGCTGGACCTGGCGGCCCTGTTCGGTAAAGCATCGAGCCGATGACCCCGCCAGGCGCACACGCGCAGTCCACCCCCGGAGTCGATGATCGCCTTGACGCCGGCATCGACTCACGGGGGCAGACCGTGCTGGCGGACAAAGTGATCGAGAAGATTGCCAGCCAGGTCGTCCGTGAGGAATCGGTCGCCGGTGGCTCCTCCGGGGGCTTCCTGGGCATCGGAACCCACGCGGACCTCTCTGCCCGGCCCAAGGCCTCGGTGGAGCTGAGCGGGAACATCGCCACCCTCAGCGTCGAAGTCGGGATGCTCTACCCCGTCCCGTTACGGCAGGCAACCGAGGCCTTGCGGCGGAGAATCCGGGCCAAGGTGACGGAGCTTACCGGCGTTGAAGTCCGACAGATCGATATCAAGGTTTCCTGGCTGACCAGCACCGGTGGCGACACCGGCGGCCGCAGGAGGCTGCTATGAGCCGCAACAACGGACAGTCGACCCGGCTTCGGCGCCGGCCCAGCCGGACGGTTCCGGCGTTGATCGTGGGGATCCTGCTGCTTACCGCCGGCGTCGCCCTGGTGTGGCTGACTGTCGCCCGGTTAGTTGGCGGCACCTGGTCCTCGCTCCTGCACGGACCCCGTGACTGGCTCACGGGGCTGGCATGGAACGCTCCGGATGTGTGGGGTGTGGGGACGGCCGCCGGCGTGGTGGGTTTGATTCTGCTGTTGTGCGCCCTCATCCCGGGCAGGTTTAACGCCTTGACGGTTCGGAGCGCCAGTGCCGATGATGCCGACGGGCGGGTCCGGGCGCAAGAACGGGAGACCGTGATAACCCGCAGTGCCGTGGCCCATCTGGCGAAGGCACAGTGTGTGGAAACCGACGGTGTCAGTTCGGCTTCAGCAACCGCCACCAACAAGCGCGTGCACTTGCGTGTAAAGACGTCCCTGCGGGACACCGGTGATCTGCGTACCCGCGTCACCGATGGTGTCCGCGACCGCTTGAACGCGATCGGGCTTGACCCGGTACCGCGTGTTACCGCCACCGTCGAATCCAAGAGTTGAGACCCACGTCCGCTTCAGCGCTCCATTTACCGAAGGAAGGCTACTAATGCGACAGACGGCCGGAACCTTGAACCGCACGTGGCTGACGATTCTGGGAATCCTTTTCCTGGCCGCCGGCATCGGGCTGCTCCTGCAGTCCGCCGGGGTACTGCAAAGCCTCGCCAACACCGCACCCGCGGGAGCGAAGGTCGTTACGGGTGATCCGCGCCCGTTCTTTGCCCAATCATGGGCGGTGGTTCTTCTACTACTCATCGGCGCCATTATCGGTGGGCTGGGGTTGCTGTGGGTCATCGCTCAAATTCCGCGGAAAAACCCGGCCGACGCCTACCGCCTACACACCGACGGCGGCCAAGGCCGCACTATCTGCGAGCCGTCCGTCCTGGCCACTGCGGTCGAGAACCAGGTCAACACCCTGCCCGGCGTAGTCGGCTCTTCAGCCATCCTGCGCGGGACCGCCGACGAGCCGGACTTGACCCTGAAAGTCACCGTCAACGACAGGGCCGACATCCAGGACCTGCTTCGTCGGCTGGAGAGGTCCACGCTGCCGGACCTTTCCGCGGCCTTAGAGTCGCCCCTGCAGCGGCGCCGGTTACAAATCGACGCCAGCGGGCATGCGCAGACCACTGGAACCGTGGTGCACTCCACCGGCACCGTCCTCCAATAGCGCGCCGCACCAATCCCGCGAAGGACCAGTGATCAGCACCGCGGACACCGAAACCATCACCACCGACGCCCGCCAAGCGCCGTACCCCCGAAAACAAAAAAATATGCAAAGCATCCTAGCCAAGCAGATAGTAAGCATGCTTAGTTAGTTGTGATGAAGGCCACGCAAGAAGGCCTCGACCGCTGGGAGGCCACCGCCTCCCGACTCCCTGACCCGAAAGGCTTCCCCCTTGGACATTCTCGACTCCCTTAAAGCCGGGCTGACGGTGGTGGCAACGTTCATCCCTGCGTTCCTGCTGTTCCTGGTCATCCTGATCGTGGGGCTGCTGATCGCCAAGGCGATCTCCAAAGCCCTCTCCAAGGTGCTGCACAAAGTCGGCTTTGACCGACTGGTCGAACGCGGCGCCCTCAAGGATGCCATGGCGAAATCCTCACTGGATGCCAGTGACATCATCTCCAAGATCGTCTACTACGCCTTGGTCCTGTTTGTGCTGCAGTTCGCCTTCGGGGTCTTCGGGCCCAACCCGGTCAGCGTGCTGCTCGCGTCGATCATCGCTTTCCTGCCCAAGGTCGTCGTCGCGATCATCATCGTGATCATCAGCGCCGCGATCGCCGCGGCCGTGAAGACCCTCATCCAGGGATCGTTGGGCGGCCTGTCCTACGGGAAGGTCCTGGCCAACATCGCCAGCATCTTCATCCTGGGCATCGGCATCATCGCGGCCCTGAACCAGGTTGACATCGCCACCACAGTCACCACCCCGATCCTGATCGCGGTCCTGGCGGCCATTGTCGGCGTCGTTGTCGTCGGTGTTGGCGGCGGGCTGATCAAGCCGATGTCCGCCCGCTGGGAGCAATACCTGAACCGGGCCGAAGAAGAAGCCCCCAAGATCAAGTCCCAGGCCCAGGCAGCTCCGCCGGCTGCGGAACAGATTAAGGACGCCGCCGGCCAGCACGTGCCAGCGGAAGAACCGCAAGAGACCGGAGGCTCACACCAGTACTAACAGTCCTCAACACTGGTCGGCACGGATGCTGACCCGTTGCCAGGCAGCGGGTCGACCCCGCGAAGGCCTGATGACGAAAAATCCACCACAACCGATTCAACATCCCAGGAGTGACCATGATCGCCAAAGAACACATCGATGACCTGCTCAACCGCAAGGGCAATATCCTTTCCGCCGACGGGGACAAGATCGGCTCCATCGGACAGGTGTACGCCGACGACGACAACGGCCAGCCCACCTGGGTCACGGCCAAAACTGGCCTGTTTGGCACCTCGGAGACGTTCGTCCCGCTTGAAGGCGCCCAGGTCCGGGGGGATGACCTCGTCGTCCCGTACACCAAGGACCAGGTCAAGGACGCCCCCCGGGTAGACGTTGACGGGCACCTGGAGCCCGCCGAGGAAGACCGGCTCTACCAGCACTACCAGCTCAGCGGCGGTGGCCGGACCGACACGGACGCCACCACTGACCGCGACACCGGCACCGCCGGCACCGGCCGCTACGAAGACCGGGAGAGGACCGGCACCGTCGGCCACGACACCTCCGGTCCCACCACGGATGACGCGATGACCCGTTCGGAGGAACGCCTCAACGTGGGCACCGAGAAGCAGGAAGCGTCCCGGGTGAGGTTGCGCAAGTACGTGACCACCGAAAACGTCACCCAGACCGTCCCGGTGAAGCGTGAAGAAGTGAGGCTGGAACGGGAACCGATCACCGAGGAGAACCGCGGGGCGGCCATGAGCGGCCCGGAGATCAGCGACGAAGAACACGAGGTCATCCTCCACGAGGAACGCCCTGTGGTCCAAAAGGAAACCGTCCCGGTCGAGCGGGTCCGTCTGGGCAAGGAAACCGTGACCGGCGAGGCCACCGTTGAGGAGGAAGTCCGCAAGGAACGCATCGACACCGACGGCATCGACGACAGCCGCCGATAACCAATCCCCGCGTTGCAGCAACGACCGGAGGGGACGGGGCACCTTGCCTCGTCCCCTCCGGTGTTGTCCCTACCCTCCGGACCGCCTCCGGCGGGCGGCAATGCGGGAAAAGTGTCTCCTGGCTCAGGCCGCGCTTTCGGTGCAGTCAACCCGGCCTTCGTTCTCTTCGACGGCCGTGATGGTTCGTATTCTTCAATCGAAGCAAACAGGGGCGGTCCATTGGCAGCAACAGCGCCTCACGTGAGTTGCTCGCGCCGCCCGTATACCGGTCCCCAGCGGACAGCACAAACTACTTTCTGGTCTTCCGCGCCACTGCTGGCCGTGGAGCGCACCGCATACCCAGCGCGATTCTGTGTGCGAGGAAGGTCCCTCAACTGCGACGGCCCCGAGCGTCTCACACCTCTTGGGAAACGAGATGTCTCATCGAGCGGATAGACGCCTGACCTGCACGGTCGCTGATTTTCTACGGAATCTTGGACGCGCGATGGCAAGGGCAATTCTCGTAACTATGTCTCATAACTTCGTAGCCAAAATCTGGTACTCAACCTGGTTATGAGACAGGTGAGCGGGCGTCGGCTCGAGGGGATTAGAGCGAGGCCGGAAGTAAACACACTTCTGGGTTCAGCAGCCTAGCGTCTTGAAAAACAACAGAGCTTTCCAAGACACCGCGGCCCTGCTCGGGTGAGTCGCTCGGAGTCGCCGCGGGCACTATCGACTTGCTTGACTCTGCCGCATAGATTTCCAGGCATCTGGTGCCCCGGTAGTCCTCCAGCGCCCCCGAAAGAGGGTGTGGACAATGTCCACACTTTTCGTCTCGTACTGGGCCAAACAGCCTTCGGACTGGCCAGGATTCCGCATGTTTTCGCGGTTTGCCAGTGTTTTCAAGGGCAGGAATGCAGTTCGAGTCCCACCTCGGGCACAGTGTTTCCGCAGGTCAGAGGGTTTTTGTCTTTTTTCTGTTGACAGAGCTTGACTTTCCGGAAGTCTTCATGGCGACGATGCGTCGCGTCTCGCGCAACAGGCTCTAGATCGCGCAGCGTCCTCTGCAAGTAGCAGATCAGATATTTCCTTGAAGACTCAACCCGCATCCCTCGCCGGTTGAGTGCTGGAATCTGGGCGCGGGTCATCCAGTTCCGATGAGGCCGTCCCTGCCCGGATTACGAGGGCGGCCAGTTGGAGGTAACCGGCACCCCAGCGGGGTGCTGTTCTTTGACGAGGCAGCACACGTTCGGGCATACCCCCCCATTTACACAAGTAGCTGTGCCCGTTTAGGGCACAATT
The DNA here is from genome assembly GCF_040547265.1 of Arthrobacter sp. UYCo732. NCBI lineage: Bacteria > Bacillati > Actinomycetota > Actinomycetes > Micrococcales > Micrococcaceae > Arthrobacter > Arthrobacter sp. UYCo732. The sequence goes on from NZ_JBEPPJ010000024.1 coordinate 33,239, forward strand.
GGGTGGTGGACGCGGCTAGTTTAATAGGACTCTTCGCCACCGTGTTTGCCGCGGTGGCTGCTGCTATTCCGTTCGGAGTGTCTACCCGGAACTGGTGGATGCGCAGCTTCGGCAGCCGCAGGCAGCTCAGTAGGCGCCTGAGCAAGATGGCCGTGGGCGTCACTCTCGACTACGCGAAGTCGCTTTTTGGTACGCCTCTCATGCAGAAGGACGCCTATAACGTCGCTGACGCCGTGGACTACATCTTCACGACCGAGCACGCCTGGATCGTCGCTCGCATCCAGCGCGGCGAGGTCCTGGCTTGGTCGGTAACAGTCACGGACAAGCGCTTCAAAGTAGACCTCAGGAATCTGACGTTTGGTTTAGTCAAGGGAAAACTTGGTCGGTCCCGCTTCTCCGATGTCGTAGAGCAGCCGTCAGGCGTGATCGAAGAGGTTGGCTCGGTCAGCTATGCCTACGCAGAACGCACTTATTTCGGCAGGCCCTCGGCCTACCAATCGTTCGTCTTCATGCACAACATGGAAGGTGTCGGCACGTTCGAGAACGGCGGCAGCACGTCTGTAGTGGGGACGCGCCCATTTTTCGCCACAGACAGCCCGCGGTCGGCTCTAGAAAGCATTAGGGCGACTCGCCAGTCCACGACGGTCAACACATTTCTGTCGTGTGGCCGTGACGACTCGTTCCTTGAAGGTGGAGCCGCAATGTGGCCGGTGATCTTCCATGAGTTCGTCATCCCGTTCCGTTCATCGCCAGCCCAGTGGCAGCTGTGGTTGAGCAACAGGCTGGCAGGCATTGGGAAGCGCTGATACGAGTCGACGGACGGCGGTGCCTTCTTTATCAAACGAGGGAGGAGTCAATTTGCTCGTTGCATAAAGGCGGCAGGCTCCACACTGAATCTATCCACCCTCAACGGGCTGAGCTGGTACGCAATACCTGAATCCGAAGATCTTGGTGATGCTTGCTAGAGTCCGAGGATGACGACTGACTTCACCGCCGAAGCGGAAAAGCTGACAGAGGTATGCCGAGGCATTTTTGGGGACGAGAGCAAGTGGATTGCCGCCGATGGCTACCCGCACAGCCTGGCGCTCTGCATCATTGACTCCATCTTCTCGACGGGTTCTCACTACAACAGCGTCATCAACGTCGTGAATGAGTACCGGGCCTATCGGCGCGCCGAGGGCGGTGACGCGGACCAGGACGGCACCAAGGAGCTCCTGGCGACCTTTGCTGCCGTGGGCAATAGTGCGGCTGTCTGGGCCGACGAGGTCGTGGACAACCGCAAGCCGGCGCACACCAAGAAGAACGCCCCTCTGAAGGCCGAGGTGATCCGGCAGGCGGCTGAAAAACTCCATGAGCTGAACTACAGGACACGGAATGACCTGCATCGGGCTTACGCCGAGGACGAGCACCTCACCGGGCTGAAGAACGTCTGGCTGGACCTGCCAAGCCAGCGTTCCGGCGTGACGTACAACTACCTTCTTATCCTTGCTGGCTTCCAGTCGGTGAAACCGGATCGTATGGTGATCCGGTTCATCAAGGAGCACGCCGAGCTGGGGGACCGGCGGCTCAGCGAGGAGGATGCTGCGGTACTGATCAAGCGGGTTGCGGAGCTCTATCCCACGGAGCCACGCCGGCTTGACCACGTGATCTGGCGACATGTGTCAGGGCGGGATGTCTTCAAGGAGGAGGAAGTGCTCGCGCACAACATCCGGAGGTGACGCGCGATCATGGGCGACGAAGGGTATGCACCCAGGGTGGGTCGAGAACGGTGAGGAACACGGAGCAGGACATGAGCAATGACAAGAGCGCAGGCGACAGCCAGCCTGCGGCCAACATTCAGAATGAGGATAAGGAAATCCCAACCTGGCACTCAGCATGGGCCCGAAGCGTTGAGACTCCTGAGGAACTCTGGGCCGAGATTGGCTTTTTGAGCTTCTCCTTGGGCATTGAGACCAAATTTGTATGGCGTGGCCTTCCCAGCGCGCAATATGAGGTCAAGTCAGCACTCGCCCGAAAACTCGCCGCAAGCGGGGTGGTACCGACCGAAGAAAACCTGCGTTTCAACGAGGTGCGAGCCATCCAAGCGGCCAGAGAATGGGGCTTAGGGCACTCGCAGTATGGTTATGCTTCTGACCTGCACATGTTGGCCCTTATGCAGCACCACGGAATCCCGACTCGACTTATCGATGTCACATACAACCCGCTGACAGCGTTATGGTTCGCCTGTTCAGATGAGAGCCTGATTGATGAGCCAGCGGTGCTTATCGGCATGGCGGTCAGTGATGTCCCTGTCATCGAAACAGTCCCGTTCCTGCCCAAGCAGACATGGGGAGGGATGGAAGATCCCCTTGGATTTGACTACTCCTACGCGCTCGAAAAGTCAGCAGCGAACCAAATGCCTTTCTTGGTTCAGCCTGTCGTTCGTGACGCGCGCATGACAGCCCAAGAGGGGCTATTCATCACTGCATCCGTGCCCGAGCAGTCGGCAGCAACACCCATGTGGGGCTTCCCGTACAAGGGAAATTGGCTCCTGCTGAGTCTGGTGAGGGAGATGAAGGAAATGGATGTCGATATTCAGGGAAGCCGTTGGCCTTCCTTCGGGATGCTGGGACTCATCATCCCACCCGAGGTTAAGAAAGTGATTCTTCCCATCCTGGAAAATAGTTTCAACCGTTCCCACAGAACTATGTACCCGGACCTTTCCGGCTTCGCTGGGCAGAACTTTAACTACGAAAGAGCAGCTAACTGAGCTTCATCCTCACGTTCAGCCCTGGGCAGGAAACGCCGCTGGAAGAAGCGTTCAGCTTTCATCAGTTCCGCGCTTCGACGTCTAAAGTAGTCTTTGGTCCGTTTTTCTATGGGGGTGGTCGGAATGGCTCGAAGTCGAGGGTTTCTTGCAGAAATTCAACGTCAGCAGCGGTTGGCTCAGCAGCGGCAGAACGCTGCTCAACGGGCTGCAGCGGCTGCGCAGGCAAGGGCCGAAAGGGCGCGGGCTGCCGCGGTTCGGGCAGCGGCGGCAGCGGAACGGGCGTCTGAGGCCGAGCGCAAGCAGCTCGAGAAGGAGGCCAAGGCCGCGCACGTCGAGGCGCAGCAGGCCTTGGCCGAGCAGCTCAACGAGGACCTAGCCAACGAGTACGCGCAGATCGACGGACTCCTTGCTGCCACCCTAGAGTCAGACGACTGGGTTGACCTGCAGTCGCTGAAGCGGACCGTGCAGCACCCGTCGTTCCCTCATCCCGAACTGGAACGTCCGAACCCAGTTCCTGGACCCATCGAGGTGCCCCAACCTCCGGTCCTGCGCGAACCAGAGCCTCCGACGGGACTCTTCGGCCGGAAGAAGAAGTTCGAGGCGGCTCGCCAAGAGGCCGCGGCCGAGTATGAGCAGGCCATGCGGGAGTGGACAGCGTACCGGGACTCGATCCCGTCGAAGGATGCTGCGCTTAAAGCGACGCACGCTGCATTGGAGAAGAAGAGGCTCGAGCAGCTCAAGACTGAGATTTCCCGTTATGAGGGGGACTGCAAGGAGCGCGAGAAGGAGGTCGCCGAGCACAACGCATCCATCGACGACCTTGAGGCCGCCCTTGGATATGGGGTGGCCGACGCGGTCGAGGAGTACGTCGGGATCGTTCTGGCGAACTCCCTCTATCCCAACCACTTTCCCTTTCAGCACGAGGCTAAGTTCAACCCGGATACGGCTGAGTTGAAGCTCACTGTCGCTGTGCCAGCACCGGACCAAGTCCGCACCGTGAAGGCCTATAGGTATGTCAAGGCCAGCGACGAGATTACCGAGGCCCAGCTGTCGAAGACGGAAGCGAACAATCGCTACGCTTCCGCAGTGCACCAGGTCGCGATTAGATCACTCCACGAGATCTTCGAGTCTGACCGCCAGGGCCTCATCCAAGCTGTCTCCCTGCAGGTCGGCCCGCAGACGAGGGACCCCGCGACAGGGCGAAGCACGTTCATTCCGCTCGTCGCGGTGACCTCACCCCGGGAGACGTTCCTGGAGTTCGACCTCTCTGGTGTGGTCCCTGCTGCGACGCTCCAGCACCTCGGCGCTGCCGTGTCGAAAAACCCCTCGGCGCTGTCAGCGGTGGATCCCGTCGGCGTACGTCGTTCATGAGCCTGGAGCGCCTGCGGTTCAACCCCGCCCCTGGATGGCCGCATGCACGGGCCGGGTGGACGCCCCCTGCGGGCTGGAGGCCGCCTATCTCCTGGCCTCCACCTCCGCCGGGCTGGCAGCTTTGGGTCCCAGACGGCGAGGAGACAGCGGCCGACGAGCCCACCGGTATGCCGGATCCTGACTGTTCCGAGCTCGCGCAAGAGACAACGCAGGCGGGCGCCCTTGGTTCCGGGGGTGAGACGTCAACGGGGAGGCTCGAAGCACTCGAGGCAGAGAACTCGCGACTCCGCCGACTGCTCGAGGACGTGTCCGTGGCGTCTGCAGCCGTTGTTCAGCTCGATGACCAGAGGGTGCTGCAGGAAGTCGGCATTTACCGGTACCACCACCCTCTTGAGAACGCCGCGGCATACCTGCCACGCCTCCAAGACGTCGAGTCCCGCGCGGCGGCGTTGATCCGCGACGGCCATGCGATCGAGACATCGAACATGTTCACTTTCGACAACTCGCTGGCCAAGGGTCGGAAGATGTCCGCCGACCTGGCCAAGCTAATGCTCCGCGCCTACAACGCCGAAGCCGACAACAGCATCCGCACGCTGAAGGCCGGCAACGTCCAGACGGCCAAGCGGCGGCTGGAAGCCTCCCGCGTCGCGATCGCCCGATTGGGAACGATAATGCAGATGCGCATCAGCGATGCGTACCATTGTCTCCGCGTTGAGGAGATCGAGCTGACGACTGACTGGCTGATGATGAAGCAGGAGGAGAAGGAGCGGGAGCGCGAAGAGCGGGCCCGGCTCCGCGAGGAACGGCGCGTGGAGAAAGAGCTCGAGGAGGAACGTGCCAGGCTCGACAAGGAACGTGCGCTGCTCATGCAGACGCTCGAGACTCTCTCCGCTGCCGGAACCACGAACGACGACCTCGTCCGGCGGCTCGCCGAAATCGACCAGGCGATCGCGGAGAACGACTACCGTGCAGCCAACATCCGCGCAGGCTACGTCTACGTCATCTCCAACCGAGGGGCGTTCGGCAAGGGAGTCGTCAAGATCGGCCTGACCCGTCGGCTCGACCCCACGGACCGTGTCAGCGAGCTCAGCGGAGCCTCTGTCCCCTTCCGCTTCGACATCCACACCATCTACTTCTCCGAAGATGCTGTCACCCTCGAAGCCGATCTACACCGTCACTTCGCACCCCGCGCTGTGAATCAGGCGAACACCCGGAAGGAGTTCTTCTTCGCCACACCGGCCGAGGTGCGGGACGTCCTAGCAGGCAAGGTCGGTAATCTCCTCGAGTTCACCGAAGAGGCTGAGGCGACCGAATACTTCCAGTCCTTGGGTGCGTGGCCTCCCCAGCGAAGGGCATTAGACGGCGGATTAGAAACATCGAGCTGACGAGATAACAGACGGAACGTTTATGCGGCCGTCGCGCCTTGACGAACTGGCACGGTGCTCAATGCGGACCGCCCCAACCCTCAGACATGAAGGGGCCCTGCCATGCGGATCGGAAGGCCGCCTTATGGCGAGTGGATCACTCCGTCGCTCCTTGAGCGAGTACTCGGACACCGGCGACGAACTCCTCAGGGCTCAGCCGGAAACGGCTTCCACGAGGTAGCTTCTTTCCTCCACGGAGGTCTTCATACTTGAATCCGATGAGACTCGAAGGAACGAGGCGTGGCCTAGTGCGGTTGACCCAGGGCCATCGCTCCGAATCCTCGCCCTCCCGGTACGCAGCCCATTCGACGTAGTCCTCAGGCAGAAGCTCCGGATCTGTTGTCACTTCGACTACGACATAGCAGTCCTTAGTCCCTGTCGCGCAGATGAAGACGAGATCGCCGGTCTTGATAGCGGGTTCTCCGATCCATCTGTCGCCCCGTTTTGAACCGGGGTTCGCAAATCTCCACTCTTGCCGCCACTGGTCCAAGACCGGAGCGCCGCCCTCAACCTTTACCCAGAGAGATCGCTCCGGATCCCGAGCGTCGGCAAGGAGCCGTTCGACGTCGAAAAGCGCCGAGTCTTCGTCCCGGTCCAGCATCCCCGGAGTGGGCTTCGGGAGCCCCGCGGCTTGCACTGCCAAATCGTCGAGATCGCCCTTCGATACTGATCGGGAAGGCCAAGCATTGATCATCGTCCGTGCTTCCTCAAGCTGATCCCGATCCAGCTCGACACCAAGCTCACGGTTCGCATTCACCGAGCTGCCCAGCCCAGTACCTGTGAGATTGGCGGAACCGAGCATCCCTCGGCTCCCCAAGATGAAGCACTTAGCGTGAAGGCGGTCGACGTTGCGAACCTCGACTCCCGCGTCGAGCATGAGCGCCATTCCCTGGACGGAGAGGAATCCGCTCGCCACGGCGAGCGGATCCAGAACCGTGCAGAGGGTCCACGAGCGGGATGATCCCATCGCCGCGTCCGCGATGCTCCTGCAGACGATATAGGAAAGGTAAGGGCTCGTGAGGACGACGTCCCCGTCGGGATCCGAAAGGGCTGAGTGCAGCCACTCCGAGGCAGTGTCGAGTATTCGGGGTTGAGAGGTCATGCAACCAGCCTAATTAGCTCGTCCGACATGTCTTGGAACTGGAACAATGGAAGAGCGCTTATCCGGGAAGATGGAGCGCTGTATTCCCAAGTCTGCTGTGAGGGGCTCGGATTTTGCCTAGTCCATGAATTCAACTGCTGTTGACAGTGTCAACACCTCCGGCATCAGACTGGGTCGTACTGGCGCCGGACGGTCTCGGATTGATTATGTTTTTGGGAGTTCCCTGTGTTTGCAAGGCCGGGAAGGTAGTTCGAGTCCCACCTCGGGCACAGTGCGTCCCCTGGTCAGGGGTTTATTGGTGTTTTTCCGTGTGCACATTGTGCACACTCTGGCCTCTGATCCGATGCGGGTGTGTGGGGTCCCGGAAAGACCTATTTGGTTGTCTAGGGGAGCGGCTGCCTACGGCGGACCGGGTACCGCCCCGCGGGGTCTCTGCTGGGAGTTCATCCTCGTTCGTCCTTCCGTTGGGTTTTCGCGGTCACCACTTCATGATGGCCGGGGCCGCTTACAACACGACTTGCTGAGTATTCGTAGATCGGCCCAAGGTTGCGGCTCGTCCAGAAATTTCCGCCATGATGTATGAGGACGTTAATCGCTCGTCATGCCAGCTCCCGCTTGCGACATCAATTGCGTGATCGCCGCGGACCGTTAAGGTACTCTCTAGCGTTCGTGGGTGTTTGCCTCGTTTCGGGCGCCGGCGCGGGGTTCCAACCCGATGGCTTCGTAGCATTGGTCGATTAGTTCCATGGTTTGGACGGCGTCGTCGCTGTCTGTGGGCATAGGGATTCCGTGCCGGATCAGGGCGGCGAAAGCGTCCAGCTGATAGGTGTACGAGGATCTTGTGCCCATGCGCTCGATCCGTTGGCCGTCAGTTGTTCTCACCTCGAGGCTGTCATCGGTATGAGGGAGGATGAAATTTGCCACGGTGGCTTGTCCCTCGCTTCCGATGGCGCGGTAGCTCATTTGGGCGTGGGTCCCGTTCATATTGCATCGTGCCGTTGCGGTGATTCCGGAGGGGTAGACCAGGTTAGCGTCAACCCATTCGTCCATACCGGGCAGGCCGGTCCGTTCGGCTCCCCGGGCGTTGACGAGGGTGGGATTCCCGCCTGCCAGGGAGGCCATCGCCCGAATAGCGTGGAGGCTGTAGCAGCCCAGGTCCATGAGTGCACCGCCCGCGAGTGGCAGTGACCACCGGGGGTCTTCGGGCGGCGGGGGCGGAATCATCACCATAGTTTCCACACGCTGGAGCTCGCCGAGTTCCCCGGAGGCGACCAGTTCGTGGAGTCTCTTCGTGACAGGGTGGTAAAGATAGTGGAAGCCGTCGACGACCTTGACGCCCGCGCGCTTGCCTGCGTCCCGCACTTCTCTGGCTTCTGCTGCGTTTGCGGCGAACGGTTTCTCTGACAGGACGTTTTTTCCCGCGGCGATGGCCGCCAGGTTCCATCGTGCGTGCAACGAGTTGGCCAGCGGGTTGTAGACCGCTTCGATCTCCGGGTCATTGACAAGATCTTCGTAGGAGCCGAGTACCCGTTCGACGCCGTACCGGTCGGCAAAGTCCTGTGCCCGGTCCCGGTCCCGGGCTGCGACGGCCACCAGCCGCGCACCTGTCAGCCTGGCAGGTTCAATGATGGATGTCGGGCTGACTCGGGACGCTCCCAGGATGCCGATGCGCAGCGGTGCTTCTTCTGGATCCATCTGCGGAGTCCTTTCTGGTTTCCGATGTCGCCTTCGCCCCGCCGTATTGGTCACAGCGCGTCCCGGCCCGGCGAGCTACTGCTTGAACGCGGCGTCGAAGGAGGTGTTCGACGCCGGGAAGTCGAACCTTTTGAGCGCGGCGAGGGCCTCGGGGGCGCCGTGGAGGCGGTCCATGCCGGCGTCTTCCCATTCGACGGAGATGGGTCCGTCGTAGCCGATGGCGTTGAGGGCGCGGAAGGACGATTCCCAGGGCACGTCGCCGCGGCCGGCGGAGACGAAGTCCCAGCCACGGCGCGGATCGCCCCAGGGCAGGTGCGAGCCCATGACGGTGTTCCGGCCGGTGGGGCGCAGCTTCGTGTCCTTGCAGTCCACGTGGTAGATCCGGTTCTTGAAGTCCCAGATGAAGGAGACCGGGTCGATGCCCTGCCACATGAAGTGGGACGGGTCCCAGTTCAGCCCGAAGGCCTCGCGGTGGCCGATCGCCTCGAGGGTGCGGACGGTGGTCCAGTAGTCGTAGGCGATTTCGGAGGGGTGGACTTCGTGGGCGAAGCGGACGCCGCATTCGTCGAAGACGTCAAGGATGGGATTCCACCGGTCCGCGAAGTCCTGGTAGCCGGCCTCGATCACCTTCTCCGGGACGGGCGGGAACATCGCGACGTACTGCCAGATGGAGGAGCCGGTGAATCCGACCACGGTGTCCACGCCCAACGCGCGCGCGAGCCGGGCGGTGTGTTTCATTTCCTCCGCGGCCCGCTGGCGGACACCTTCGGGGTCCCCGTCGCCCCAGACCTTGGACCCGACGATGGCCTCGTGCCTGAAATCGATGGGGTCATCGCAGACGGCCTGGCCCTTGAGGTGGTTGGAGATGGCCCAGACGTTGAGGTTGTACTTCTCCAGCACCGCGAGTTTGGACTCGACATAGCCGGGCTCGTCCCAGCGCCATGCGTCCAGGTGGTTGCCGGAGACAGCGATTTCCAGGCCGTCGTAGCCCCAGCCGGAGGCCAGGCGTGCGACTTCCTCGAAGGGGAGGTCGGCCCACTGGCCGGTGAAGAGGGTATACGGGCGGGGCATGTCAGGCTCCTTGGCTACTGGATTGTTCGGTTTTGGTCGGATCCTCGGTTTCGGGCCGGTGCGTTCGGATCAAACGTTGTCGGTCCGGCTGTGGCAGTGCTTGCTGCCATGTCGGATTTCCGTTCGTCAGGTCGGGGGGCTCAGAGGGCTTGGGCATTTTTCATGCACTCCCTGACGTAGACGTCGGACGCGCGAAGGTGTTCGCCGATTTTTTCGAAGCTCCATCCCTGCGTTCCGTGGCATTTGAGGCTGGCGACGCCTTCGTACCCGACACGGCGCAGTGTTCCCAGCATCACGGAATGGTCAAGTGTTCCGTCAGGGCGAGGAAGTTGCTGGTCTGCGGGGCCGAAGTTCAGCCCGTCGGTACCGTGGCGCTAGGCGCGGTCGATGTCCCAGATGTAGTAGTAGAAGAGCCGTTTGCGTTCGGCGAGGAACGTGATCGCTTCGCTGATGGTGTCCTGCATCACCCACAGGTGCGGGGGGGCGATGCAGACGCCGAGGTAGGGGTCGTCGATGTCGCGGATGAGCCGTTTCATCTGCGCGAGAGTGTCCACGCCTTCGTCCCAGCGCTGGTCTTCGTTGGCACCGGATTCGAAATCGGCGGCGAACGGCACGGTGAGATGGTTTTCGACCGCGATCCGGACTCCGCGGCGCGCTCCTGCTTCGACGATGGGTGGCAGGAAGGTGGAGACGAAGTCGGGGTAGTTGGCTTCGCAGTCGAAGATGAGGGTGTCGATTCCGAGGTCTGCGGCGAAATCGACGCGTTCGAGGATTTCGTCCTGGGTCTTTCCGTAGACGGTGAGGCCGCAGGGTTTGACCCCGTATTTGTCCAGCACTCCGAGGATTTTGCCGGGGTCATCTCCCGGGTTGACGTGGTGGGCCAGCGGTGCGGCGGAGGACCAGAGGTTGACTTCCTTGAAGCCGATGTCGGCAAGGTCGCGGATCGAGTCTTCGAAGCCGTGGTCGTGGTAGGGGACGAGCTCGGCGGCGTATCTGAACATGGGTTCTCTCCTTCGGAGGGTGTGACGGGTTGGAGGTCTACCAGACGAAGACGGCTTTTTCGGTTTCGCGCTGGTCGAAGGCGCGGAAGGCTTCCTCGGCCTGGTCGATGGGAAAGTCGTGACTGATGAGTTTTTCGACCGGGATTTTCTGGTCGATGACGAGGCGGACGATTTCTTCCCAGTCGCTGATGGGGAAGTACCAGCCGCCGACGACGGTGAGCAGTTTTCTTAGCAGCTGGTCGCTGGGGTTGATTTGCGTGGCCCGCGACTCACCGACGAACGCGACGGCTCCGAGCTTGGCGGCGGCGTCCAGGGCAGAGTTCTGCCCGGCGGGGTTGCCGGAACAATCGATGCAGACGTCCGCTCCGCGGCCCTGGGTGAGGTCCCGGATCTGCTGGACGGCGTCGGCTGTTGTGCTGTTGATGACGGCGTCCGCGCCGAGTGAGCTGGCTTGTTCGAGCCGGTGGTCGATGACGTCGACCGCGATGACGCGGGCGCCGAAGGCCTTGCCGATGAGTACTGCGGCGGATCCCATTGGTCCCATGCCGAAGACGGCGAGGGTTTTTCCGCCGGCCACGCCGAGCTGCTTCTGCACGTGGTACTGGCTGCCGACCATGTCGGTCATCACCGCCCCGGCGCGGAAGCTGAGTTCGTCGGGGAGCTGAAGACAGTTGCGTTCGGGCAGCACGAAGTAGTCGGCGTCACCGCCGTGGACGTCGAAACCGAAGCATTTCCACTGATCACACAGCATCATGTAGCCGCTGAGGCAGTATTCGCAGAATCCGCAGCCCAGGGCGAGGTAGCCGGCGACGCGGTCGCCTTCTTTGACGTGGGTCACGGCGTTTCCGACCTTGACGACTTCGCCGGCTGCCTCGTGCCCGGGTATCACCGAACCGTGGCCGGCGCCTTCGCCGCCGACGATCGGGGTGCCGTAGTAGATGCTCATGTCGCTGCGGCAGATCGCGGAGGCACGGGTCCGTACCAGCACCTCATGCGGTCCCGGCTCCGGGACGTCGCGTTCTACGACGGTGACTCGTTTGTCACCGGGGAGGATGACTGCTTTCATCTTTTCTTCTCCAATACTCATTTATTTGACTGCACCGAAGGTGAGCCCTGCGACCATCTGGCGGCGCAGCACGACCATGAGGACCAGGATGGGCGCGACGATCAGGGTCGCGGCGGCGGTGATGTTGCCCCAGTCCGTGCCGTACATACCGGTGAACTGCTGCAGGCCCACCGGAGCGGTCTTCGCTCCGCTGCGGGTCAGGGACAGGGCGAACAGGAATTCGTTCCAGGACAGGACGATGGTCAGTACGGCGGCCGTCGCGACGGACGGCACGAGCAGGGGCCAGATGATCCGGCGGAGCACGTCCCATGTCGAGGCCCCGTCGACCATGGCGGCTTCCTGGATCTCATAGGGCAGCTGCAGGATCGAACTGCGCAGGATCCAGACCACGATGGGCAGGTTGAAGGCAGCGTACGGGATGATCAGGGCCGGGTAGGTGTCCATGAGCCCGAGCTTGCCGGCGAAGACGAAGACCGGGATGACGGCGACGATGGGCGGAAACATGTAGGTCGACAGGATCCAGGATGAGAGCCCCTTGCCGGCGCGGAAATCCCTCATGGTCAGGGCATATGCGGCCGGGACCCCCACGACGATGGCCAGCGCGGTGGCACCGAGACTGACGATTGCACTGTTGGTGAGCAGCTGACCGAAGCTCTCAGATTTGCCGCCGCCGGCTGACAGTACGGAGGCGTAGTTGTCCAGAGTGGGCTGGAAGATCCATGCCGGGGGGATCTGGTTGGCGATCCCGGCCGGCTTGATGGAGGTGATGAACATGAACAGCAGCGGCACAAGGCCGACCAGGAGCCATGCCCACAGAAAGGTGCGTCCGACGATGACGCGTGCCACGGCACCGCCGCGGCTGGTTGATGATGTCGTTGTCATTACATTTCCTCAGGGTCTGACCGGCGGCCGATGATGCGCAGCATGAAGGGGATAAGGAGGGAGAGGATGATCAGGAAGACCACGCCCAGGGCGCAGGCGAGACCGACGTTGAAGCTTTGAAGGCCGACGCGGAATATGCCCAGGTTGATGATTTCGGTGGATTCCCCGGGACCGCCGCCGGTCAGGATCTTGAAGGAATCGAAGGTTTTGAAGGCCTGGATGGTCCGCAGCACGGCCGCGATGGCAATGAACGGAACCATTGCCGGAAAGGTGATGTACCGGAACATCTGCCATGGGGTCGCTCCGTCGACCATGGCTGCTTCCCGGGGTTCCCCGGGCAGGGACTGAAGCCCCGCCATCAGGATCAGGGCGATGAACGGGGTCCACTGCCACATGTCGAGAATGACCAGGACGATCCATGCCGATGTCGGATCCCCCAGCAGGTCGATGCCTTTGGGGAATCCGAAGACGCCGAGGTAGTAGCCTACCCACCCGTAGTTGGGGTTCAGCAGCTGCTTGAAGACCATGGCCGCGACCGCCGGCGTGACGGCGAACGGCAGCAGCATGAGCGCGGCCCCGACTTTGTTGGCGCGGGTCTGGGCCGCTAGCGGGAGTGCCAGGGCGAAGCCCAGGATCATCTCCAGGATTACCGCGACCGCGACGAAGCCGAACGTGATCAGGAATGCGTGCTGGACCGAGGCATTGGTGACCGCCGTGATGAAGTTGTCCAGTCCGACGAATTTGCCCACGCCCCCGAGGATCTTGTCGTTGCGGAAGGCCGAGTAGAAGATAAAAATGGCCGGGGCCACCGTCATCAGCAGCAGGACAAACATGGCCGGGGCCATGTAGACCCACGGGGTCGAACGTTTTTTCCAGGTCAGCGGCTTCCTGCCGTGCGGGCCGGCCGTGGCACGGCCGGCCGCGCGGCTCGAAGCGTCAACCGTCAAGGTCGCATCCAATGGTGCGGCGGTTGCTTTCATAATCGATACTCCTTGGGCGACCTTGAGCGGTCCGATGGGTTAGTAGCCGGCCGATTTAAGGAGGGCCGAGACCTTCTCCGACGCGGACTTGAGGGCGTCCGATGGCGAGGAAGCGCCGGTTGCGGCGTTGTTCACCGCGACGGCCACCTCGTGGCTGACTTCGGTGTAGTTGGTCAACCGTGCACGGCCCACGCCTTCTGCGAGGGATTTTCCGAGGGTGTCGTAGAAGGGTGCGAGGGGGTTATCGCTCTTGATGCCGGCAAAGACGGAGGTCCGGCTGGGGTGCAGGGACTTGGCGGTCATCGTCGTTTGCTGCTCGGCGGCGGTCAGCCAGCTGATCCCCTGGTAGGCCCATTCTTTGTTCTTGGAATTCTTGTTGACGCTCAGCATCCAGGTCCCGAAGTGGGGTCCGGCGGCCTTCGCGCTGGGCACCGGGGCGTAGCCGATGGTGCCGCCCTTGACGTTGTCACCGAGCTTCAGGTCGTGGTAGTTGATCGTCATGGCGGTCAGCCCGCTGCCGAACGATTCGGCGGTTGTACCCCAGTCCGCTGACGTGCTGCCCGGGGGCACGTGCCCGCTTTGCGCCAGCTTGGCGTAGTAGTCCAGTGCCTGGGTTCCTTCGGGGGTGTTGAACGTGGGCTTGCCGTTCTGGTCCGCCAGGGTCCCGTCTCCGCCCTGGGAGGCGAGCAGGGTCTTGAAGTCATCAGTGGCCCAGTCGCCTACCCCTGCCATGACCGTGGTGCCGTAGAGCTTCTTGTCGGGCTGGGTGAAGAACTCTGCCACCTGGGCGTAGTCGTCCCATGTCTTCGGGACCGTAAGGTCCTTGCCGTACTTGGCTTTGAAGTTCGCCTTCTGGGCCGGGTCGTTGAACAGGTCGCTGCGGTAGGCCATGACGGCCACGTTCGACTGGATCGGCATCCCGTACACGTCGAATCCGGCATTCTTGATCGCGGAGGCGTCGGGCTTTGCCGTGGAATCCGGGTAGCGTTTGATCGGGGAATCAGCATTATAGACGGCCGTGTCGTAGAACACCTTGGGGATGAAGTCGCCCACGTTGGACTGCGGGCTGTCAGGGTTTTGGGCGCCGTTCTGGAGGTACTGGGTCAGGGGTTCGAGGTTCTGCACCAACGCCGGCGCCCACGGGGTGTCGACGACGACGATGTCGTAGTAATTGCTGCCCGAAGCGAACTCGGAGAAGACCTTCTGCTGCAACGCGTCGTAGGGCTGGTTGTCGATCTTCAGATCGATGCCGAACTTTTCCTTGAATTGCGGCACGAGCGCTGCGACCGCGGCGCTGTTGGCCTCATCGGTGGTGTAGAGCATCCGCAGCTCTGCCGGTTTGGCCGCGGCGGTGTTGGGTGCTGATGACCCGCCCGTGCATGCGGTTGCCAACAGGGCTACGGTGAGCGCGGCTCCCAAGCCCGCTACGATGCGGGATCGCTTGACGCGATCGAGAGATCGGATCATCTTACTGCCTTTCCTTAAAGGTTAATAAAGGGGTTTTGTGGCCGGTCGGTGTCGGGTAGTTCGGGGGAACGTCTTGCCAGCCGCCCTCCCGGGCGGAGCGTTGAACAGCGGAGGTGAGCCGGGCCGCCCGCAGGCCGTCATCGAACAGGGGCAGGCCATCCGGAGCCATACCGGATCTCACCGCGAGGTAAACGTCGGATATGAATGAGTTAAAGGCATCCTGATAGCCCTGCGGATGGCCTGCCGGCAGGCTGCAGTATCGGGCAGCCGACGGATCAAGGACGGCCGGATCGCGGACCATCAGATGGGAGCCCGAGCGGCGCCCGACCCACAGAGTTTCCGGTTGCTCCTGATCAAAGGCCAGTGTTTCCGTCGTTCCCGAAATTTCCAGCGCGAGACGGTTCTTACGTCCCGGGGCGACCTGGCTGATGAGGAGCGTCCCTACGGCGCCGCCGCGGGTCTCGAAGACAACGGAGACAATGTCTTCGGTCCGGACGTCCCGGCCGCCCCGTTGGCTGAAGGCCTTCCGGGTCAGGGCGGCCAGCCGGCTGATCCGGTCATCAAGAATGAATTCGATGACGTCGCACAGATGGGAGCCGATATCGGCGAAGGCCCGTGAGGGTCCTCCGAGGCTTTCATCGACCCTCCAGTCGTCGTCTTCGCTGGACAGAAGCCAATCCTGAAGAAATGAACCCTGGATGGTCAGGACACGTCCGACCTGGCCATGGCGGACCCTGGCCCGGGCCTCCCGGACCATGGGATGAAACCGGTAGATAAAGGGCACGGCAGCGGTGCGGCCCGTGGTGCGGGCCAGTGCGGTCACTGCCGCAGCGTCCTCCACGGAGGTGGCAAGCGGCTTTTCACAGACCACGTGTTTGCCAGCCTGCAGCGCCGCCGTAGCGAGCTCCGCGTGGGTGACGTTCGGCGTGCAGACATGCACCACATCGATCGAATCATCGTCGAGTAACTGCTCGACAGAACGATAAGCACGGCCAAGACCCAAACGGGAACCGGCCCGCACAGCACTCGCCAGCGTCGAGGAGGCCACCCCGGCGGGGATGACACCGGCAGATCGGACAGCCCTCCCGTGAACGGCGGCCATGAACCCGCCCCCAATAAAGCCTGCCCGCAGCGGGGCGGACACCGCATCAGTTCCGTTCTCGTTCATTGCATCAGTATGACATTGATCACCTGTCTTATGTCAAGAGATAGGCAAAAGATGCCTAAGCATGCCCATTAGATCATCGACGCCTACCCATTGGCGTGTAATAATCAACAGATGAGACAAAGCGGGGCTTCGCAGTCCTACCGGAGGGAGACAGTTTCAGTGACCACCCAAACGCCCGGATTCGGCGCATTCGAGGTCTTTCAACTCATGCGCGACGGCAAACCGAGGACCCGGGCCGAGCTGACTGCTCAAACGGGACTTTCACGGTCGACCATCGGCGCGCGGATCGACACCCTCTCGGAGCTTGGGCTGGTCAAGCCGGTCTCTTATGCCTCTTCAACCGGCGGGCGGCCGTCGTCTCAAATTGCCTTCAACGCCGGCGCCGGAATTGTCGCGGCCGCTGACCTCGGTGCCACGCACGCCGCTATCGCCATCACCGATCTCGCCGGGAACAGAATCGCTGAAACACATACGAGACTTGAAATTGCCGACAGGCCCGACGATGTGCTCACCTCCCTGGCCGAGAACATCACGGCACTCCTGAAGCAGATCGACCGCGATTCCCGCGAACTTATAGCCATCGGCATCGGACTGCCCGGCCCGGTTGAACACGGCACCGGGAAACCCTCCAAACCGCCCCTCATGCCGGGCTGGGACGGATTCGACGTTCCGGAAGCCATGCGAAAAAAATTCCAGGTGCCCGTCCTGGTCGACAATGATGTGAACATCATGGCCCTGGGTGAACGCTCAGCCCAATGGCCCGACACGGACCATATGATCTTCGTCAAGGTCGCCACCGGCATCGGAGCAGGGATCATCAGCAGCGGACAGCTTCAACGCGGGGCCGACGGAACCGCCGGGGATATCGGCCATATACCCATCTCCCGTGGCGCCCTCGTCCCCTGCAGCTGCGGCAATATGGGCTGCCTCGAAGCCCTCGCCAGCGGTCCGGCAGTAGCTGCCGGCCTCAGAAAAAACGGCGCGGATGTCCGTACGGTGGCGGATGTCATTGCACTGGTGCGCGCCGGAGACCTCCCCGCCATACAGGCCGTCCGACAGGCGGGCCGGGACATCGGTGAGGTCCTGAACATGTGCGTCAGCATCATCAACCCCTCCGTCATAACCATCGGGGGCTCGATGGCCGAAGCCGGCGAACACCTAATCGCCGGAATCCGCGAAGCCGTTTATAGCCGGTCCACACCCATAGCCACACACCACTTGACCATCGCACAGTCACGCTCCGGGCCCCAGGCCGGCGTCATCGGTGCCAGTATCCTCGCCATCGAACACGCGCTCTCCGCCGAGCGACTCGAATCCCTCCACAGCCGCCGAACAGCCTAGACCTCCAGTTCGTGGACCCGGACGCCCAATCGGATTGTGCCCATTGTTTGCGGACGACAAACGCACCGTCTGAACGCTCATGGTTCTGCTGCTCTGGGTCCACGGCCACCGGCGCTACTTCAACGCATCGGAGGGCTTCGGGCTGGTGGTTGGCGTGGCGGCCGGCGACATCGATTTGAATCGCAGCGCCGTCCTGGCCGAGGAGCACCTGATGCGGCGGCTAGTGCTGCGGAGGGGGCTCAGGCTGATGGCTCGGAATTCTCGATGAGCAGTCGGTGGGGGAGTTCGAAGGCCGAAGCGGGCTGTGCACATTGTGCACACCCTGGGCTTCGGATCGGGTCGTACTGGTGCCGGACTGGGCCGGATTGCGGATGTTTTCGGGGGAGTGGCGGAAACTCAGGGGCTGGAGTCCGGTTCGAGTCCCACCTCGGGCACAGTGGTTCCGCAGGTCAGGGGCTTTTTGGGTGTTTTTCGTGTGCACATTGTGCACACCCTCGCCTCAAATCTGATGTTCCGGGTGTGCGGGTCCCGGACAGACCTATTTGTTTGTGTGGGGGAGCGGCGGACTACGGCGGACCGGGTGCCGCCCTGTGGGGCCCCTTCTGGGTGCTCATCCTTCTTCGTCCTTCCGTCGGCTTTTTAGCGTTCACTACTTCATGGTGGCTAGGGTCGCGTGCAACATGATTTGCTGATTATTCTTTAGATCGACCCAGGCTTGAGGCCGGTCCGGAATTTCCGCTCTGATACCTGTTCATGAAGGAGTGCGGGGGATCGGCATGACATGGCCACCGATGCGGAGCAGATTCTCACTTTCCGAAGTCGTCTGCATAAGCTGCCCCTGAAAGTACGGGAGATGTGCGGACGGGTATGGACATCTGGTGTCCAAAGTCCCCTGCACAAAGCGTCACTTTGGTCGGGAGTCGCGTGCACAAAACGTCAGGCTACTGAGGCTCGCCTGGGCATTGTCCGGGGTCCCGGCTGGCGGCGTCCCTGGAGGCCTTGAATGAGGGTGGCGGGGCAGCTCTTGGTAGCAGCGGCGCTAAATTGAATGCCCATGCGGTTCCGAACAGATGGTCACGATGCGCCGGCCAGCTGGCGGGAGAAGGTCACGTGGCCAGCACGGCGCGCTGGATGGCCCGGAAGACGGTAGAACGGGCAACGCCGAAGAGTTCGGCGATCTCTCCGTTGTGGATGCTGCCGCCGATGTTGAGGGTCACGCCCTTGCGTGTGAGCTCGTCGGCGATATCCGTCGCATCCGGTAGGGACCGTGCGAGCCGGTCAAGTTTGGTCATCACGAACGTGTCGCCGCCGCGGCACGCCGCGAGAGCTTTGCCCAGCCCGGGTCGGTCGCGTTTGGTGCCGGTGAATCCGTGGTCGACGTGGACCATCTCGGCGTCGACGCCGAGGGTGTGGAGGGCATGGTGCTGGGCGGTGAGGTCCTGGGTGCTGGTCGAGCAGCGGGCGTAGCCGATGAGCATGCTTCGGACTGTAGCGTACCGGGCATTAATTCGGGCAGGGTATACGGGAATCCGGCAATGGCGGAAACACTCGGATGTGAAGAAGACCCAAGCGCAGCGTCGGGACGGCCGGTGGACGACCGGCTTACGGGCGCATCGCAAGACGACATTCTCAGGTTGCCATGCTTACTTCTGCGCCCGATTGATAGGTTTGCGACTAACGTTTTGATGGGTTTCTGACGGGGAGACGGAGCAAACATGGAATCAGGCCCCAAGGACCTGTTGGAGCTCAGGCGGGCGGGCGATGCCCAGCCCTTATGGTTCCTTGACCTTGTCCAGCCGCAGATCGGCGGCGGGAAATTCGATCCCGGACACCTCTCGAAAATCGAGGCGCACCCTGATTCAACCGCCCTTCGTATCAGCGGGCTGGACCAGGCCGTGTTTGAGCGACTGGTCTCCAGCTGCGGAAGGCAGTTCACAGCGATTGAGTTCTGGAAGTGCCCCAGGATTGAGGACCTCACCCCGCTTGAGGACCTGTCAGGGCTCCGGATGGTCTCGTTCTATTGGAATCAGCGGTCCACACGACTATGGAACCTTTCGCGTACGCCGCATCTGACTGCGTTGCGGGTAGAGGACTTCACCCGATTCCACCGGCTGGATGACCTACTAACCGGGCACGCTCTGAAGGAACTCATCCTCGGTGACGCGGTATGGAGCAAGACTACTTTCGAGACGCTGGAACCCCTGGCCTCGCTGACGGGATTACTGACTCTAAGCTTGCTTCCGAAACGCATCGACGATGGTCGGATCCAGCCTCTTGGTTCACTGACCAACCTCGAAAATCTACGAATACCATGCAACCTGTTCACAACAGAGCAGATCGCTTGGCTCCGAGCACGGTTGCACGAAACAGTGGAATCGGAAGCGTTGAACGCCCTTCTCCCGCTAACGACACCCTTCGACATCGACGGCAAGCTGCGCGATGTTCTCCTGATTGGGAAGCGTAAGCCCTGGCTCAACTCCGACCAGGACGCGGCAAGAATCCACAAGCACGTTTCCAAGTTCGAACAACTGGTCGCCAGCTTCCGAAGCGACCCAAGCCTCGAGCCGGAGTGACCAATCGCAGAAAGCCCCGGCCGCTATCCAACTTCCCGACGACCGAATAGCGTGTCGAATACGCCCGTTAAAGGATCCTTCACCGCACGCGCGTCACCAAGGCGCGTCGGCTGAAGGGGCCACTGGTGATGCGGGAAGATGGCTCGATGACTGATGTTTATCTCAGTGGACAACTCGTGTGCCGCGACAACGACGACGTCGCCGTCGTCCAGCATCTTGCCGTCCACATTGCGCAAACATGCGCCGAAGTTGGCTGTGTCTCATTCCGTGTGAGCCCTACCGACGACCCATTGGTGTGGCACGTTGATGAATTGTTCCGCGATGCCACGGCATTCAGAGCTCACCAAGCCCGGGTCGCCGGCAGTAAATGGGGACGCGTCACCGACGGAATCGAACGCCGCTACAAAATCGAGGGACTCTGACTTCGGCCGCTCTCGAGGATGCCCACGCCCGGCCAATCGGTTACCAGACGGTCGGTACCGTCCACTGGCAGCGGCCAGACCCAGATGGTCAGCGAGCCGCTCCGGCCGCGCAGGTTTCTGCTGGTGCCGTGAACCTGGGGGGGCTAGCTACCTCAGCTTGTGGATCTTCTCGGTCGGGACGTAGAAGGTCACTTCGCCGGTTTCGACGTCGACCCGCGCCTTGAGCCCTACCTTGCCCAGAATCGGGTGACCGTGGGAGATCGCGACGGGATAGGAGCCCCCGGCATAGACCTCGCAGTCTTCAATGAATTCAGCCATTCCCGAATCCTATACACCCACGGCCATGTGATCGTCCGCTGGACGATCCTTCACCGGACCACCCGGGCATGCCCCGGGTAAGCCCGACGCGAAAACACGCTTCCACCTCTGTTGCCAAGCCGGCCTCGGCAAACGGTATCGATTGCGGTACGGGCGCCTGCTATTGTTCGACCTGCACCCGGCTTCGATGGCCGTTCCGTGAACGGAACGGCCATCGCGCTATGTCAAGCGGCCACTGGCGGAACCATCCCCACGGCAAGGAACGTTCCGAGCGGCGCGTCACCGGGATCCTTCCTAGTTGTGAACGGGTGGCCGGGACTGGCACCAGCAGGTCTGCCAAGTAACCCCTGCCGACCGGGCCAAGCGCCGTCCCTTCCGCCTTGGCGGTGGATGTCCGATGATGACCGGTATGAAAAGAATTATCGGGTGGCTGGCAGCAGCAGCTGTCGTGACGGTCGTATTCGGCAGTCTGTACATTGCATTCCAGCAATCCGGCCGTAGGTCTGCCAATGTGGCGCCCTCTGCGGCGGCCGCTGCCCAGATGCAGCTTCTCGGCACATCCGTTGCGTCGGTCCCACTGGTGGAGTTGACCCCCGATAGTGGGGTGTTTGTCATCGTGTACGGCACCGATGACAAACCGGAGACGGGAACGGCCACTCTCCACGGAGTACTTCCAACCCTCCCATCCGGCGTGCTCGACACGGCAAGGAGATCAGGTGAGGATGCTGTGACGTGGCAGCCGGAGCCCGGACTACGGATGGCAGTCATTGCCCGCTCATCGGCCGGAAAAGTCGTGGTTGCCGGGCAGTCGCTCACCCCTTACGAGGCCACAGACACAATGATCAGGGTTTATCTGGTACTCGGATGGTTCGGGTGTGTCCTTGTCCTTGGCGCCGGGTTCGCAGCGTCCGTGTTGCTTGGCCCACGGCAGCGCCCAGCAAGCCCCATGCAGTGATGGCGTTGGCGAGGTAACCTGTTAGGCGCAAATCTGCAGACTCAGGTTCCCACCATACGGAGTGCCCTATCGCGGCGATTCACAGCGTCCGCGGTGGCTGGCTCGTCTCGACGGAAAGGTGCCCGGTAAAGGATCCCAATCGGGCACTGGAGCCCCGTGGGCCACCGGCTAACGGGCAGCTCGTGCCGTCGCTCCGGCGTCACGATCCCTAGGACTGTGGTCCGAGGCTAGACTGGGGCCGGTAAGGGCGGATTGGGGGATCCAAAGCGGCGCACGCCGCTGTTCCACTGGTCGGTCGCAGCCATCGTAACCGTAGGAACGACCGTGACCTTCTTCCAGGACTACTCGATCCCGTCGTCGCCTCCCCGCCCACGGACGCCGCAGTTCACGCCGCCTCCCTGGGCGGGCGCCACCCCCCTACGAACTGCCCGCCCTCGTCCCGGTGAATCGGTTCGTCCACCAGTCCCCGACCTTTGTGATGGCCGTTGAGGTCTACTCCACCGGATGCATCATTGACGTGAAATGGATTCTGCGCCGCACCGACCAGGAGGACCGAAAGTGGGCGGAGATCAATGCCGTTTCTCACCGGCCGGCGCCGCAAGTGCGCGATGGAGGCATTTCTTCCGACTCCATCCTCCTGCTCGGAGTCCAGTTCCCGGACGGCACAAAGGCCAGCAGCTCATCCCTGGCGATGTACGGGCACAAGCCGCTGGACCAGAAACCTGATGGCCCGGTCTTCGAATACCGGCCCAAGGGCGGTAATGGCGGGGAAGATGACATGTCAGCAAACGCCGCACTCTGGCTCTGGCCGCTGCCGCCGGCCGGGGACCTGCGCCTTGTCGCGCAGTGGACGGACATGGGCATGCCCGAAAGCTCCATCTCCCTCGACGGCCTTCAGCTTCGAGATGCCGCTGCTGGAGTCCAGAAGTACTGGCCTGAAGGAAGACGTGCAGGGATGAATCCACTCAACAACCCGGTCCTGCTCGTGGTCTTCGCGGCAGTCTTCTTCTACGTCCTCTACGGCGTCATCCGCGCCGCTGTCCGCGACGGCATCCTCCAAGCCGACGAGCGGCGGGAGAAAGCGCGTAGCGGGCTCAATAGCGGAGAACGGGGATCAGCGCCCGGGGGTGGCTCATCCCCGGGCGCCGGGACAGCCACCATCATCTTCGTACTCCCGTACGTTCCAGCAGTGTTCAGCCTGGCTCCCAATGGCACCGCGATCCTGACTCTCGTGGTGCTGCTTTGGACCGGCAGTTGGCTCCTGGGCCGCGGGCGCACCTGCAAAAGGCAAGGCTAGTGAATCAAGTCGGGCCCTGCCTCCTCAGCGGCTGGCAGGAACTGCCGAAGGCGCATGGTCCTGCCACCCGGACTCGGGATAGGAGGTATCCGGTAAGGGATCCCTGAGCGGGGGCTGTGACGTGGTCTGATTCACAGTGCGCGGCACCTCAACCACCCTGCTGAGCCCTTCAGTAAGCTCTATGCATGCAGATACGGAAGCGATCTTGTTTGACGGGGGACATATTGACGCGATCTGTGAGGCTAGCGGCCACGCATCAATCAACGCGATCGGGCCGTGGAGCGGCATCCGGGAATGTGGGACGGGAGACTTCGAAAGTGCTGTGCCGTGATTGAATCAATTCCCGACAGGCCCAAAGCGCTCTCCGTCGGAGTCATTGTCGGCGGATTTACCGCCCAGAGTAAGGTCTGGCGGGAGGCGCTCACGCGATTATCCAGGGACGTGTCAGAAATACGGGATCAACTTGAGTCGGATTTCAACATTAACGTCGAGTTCCAAATCCCTGGACACATCATCAGTCCTGATTTCCAAGGAGTTCGCACCGGCGCGTTCCGCAAGGCCGACCACCTCCTAAAGATTCAGGTAGCCGTACCCGTTGACCCGCCGGATGATCCATATGCGTATGGAGTACAAGCCATGCGAGATGCCGTAGACGTGGCTGAAGCCTGGTCAGTGCGGCGGCGCGTCGACTTCGACCCAGGGCCATTCCGGTCCCTACTCGCCCGACTGAACGAAAATCCTCCTCGTTAGCCCGCAGGGTGGCTTCGCATTGGGGCGACTGCTCCTCTTGACTAAGGGCTAGAGCCTACTCGGGGGCTTCCCGGTTTGTATCTCTGACAATCAAATGGGGACGTCCAGCCCGCGAGGCTGAGGAAGATGGAGGCCCGAGGCCATGCCCGCAAGCCGATCCGCTTCCGGACGATGATCGCGACAATTAGCCCTGCAAAAACGCCGCCATTTTATCGTTGGGGGAGTACCCCGAAGGTGTCGTGGTGGGGGACCGGCTATTGGACGGCTGTGGGCCCTACCTCGGTGGCTCGAAGCCGCCGATCCTCCGCTCGAGCAGTTCAGCCAGTCGCAGCGGGGAACGGTCCTCGAACATCGGACCGATGAGCTGCACTCCCACCGGCAGCCCATCCGGGGACCGGCCGGTGGGTATGGCGGTGGCAGGCAGTCCGGGCATGGTGGCCACACCGGCCCAGATCGATTGATCAACGGAGGGGTACTCGACGCCGTCGATGTCGATCCTCTGTTCCCCGCGGTCCGGGTTGTGGTCGTGCGGGAACGCGGGAATTGACATGATCGGACACACCACGGCATCGAATTCGGTAAAGAAGTGCCGCCAGGCGTGGCGGTGACGTTCGCGGCGAATGTCGGCGTCGATCCAATCGCGATGGCTCAGGACCATGCCGCGCAGCCGGGACGCGTTAAGGCTCTCATCGTCCGCGTCCAGGTCGGCGGCGAGGGTCCGCAGCTGCTCGTAAGTCTCCGCGGGGACACGCGCGCCGCTGTTCGATAACATCAACCGCGCGTACAGCGTCGCGTTTTCGGTCAGATCGGGGAGGAGCGGACTGCGCCGCTCGACGCGGGCCCCGCCGTCGACGAGTGCGGCGGCGACTCGGTTCACCCCGGCCCGCACTGCCGACCCGGTCTCAATGAGCGGATGCTCGTCGAGCACCAGGACGCGGAAGTCGCAGAGCCTCTGGTGACGCGCGGGCGGCAGAGTCAGATCATAGGCGACGCCGCGCGTTAACGGGTCCGGTCCCGCCATCACATTCAGCAACAATGTGAGGTCGCGGGCGGTGCGCGCCATCGGACCGCAGACGCCGAGGTCGCCATCGACCGGCAGCGCCGGTGCGGGCGGCGGCACCATCCCGCGGGTCGGCACCAGCCCGAACGTAGGCTTGTGTGCGTAGATACCGCAGAAATGCGCCGGGTTGCGCAGTGAACCCGCGAGGTCGGAGCCGATAGACAGCGCGCCGAATCCCGATGCCAGCGCCGCCGCTGATCCGCCGGAGGATCCGCGAGGCGTTCGACCCTGGTCCCAGGGGTTATTGGTGGTGCCGTAGATCTCGTTGAAGCTCTGCCAATCCTGCAGCATGAACGGCACATTGGTCTTGCCGAGAATCACCGCGCCCGCGGCCTTCAGGCGTGACACCACCACCGCGTCCTCAGCGGGCACATAGTGCGCATACTGCGGCATCCCCCAGGTCGTGGGCAACCCGGCAACGTTGTAGGACTCCTTGACCGTCACAGGAATACCGAGCAGTGGCCGGTCCTCGCCGCGGGCGCGCGCCTCGTCGGCCCGGCGCGCGGCAGCCCGTGCACGATCGAAGTCCGGCACACAGATCGCGTTAATCGCCTCATCGTCCCGCTCGATACGGGCGATCGCCTCCTCGGTCAGCTCCACCGAGGTCACCTCGCCGGTCCGCAAGGCGGACACTAGTTCTTCGGCCGAAAGAAATGCCCACTCCATGAATCCGATTCTAAGTGCCGCCACAGGCGCCCGGCCCCACATCCCCATCCACCGGGACGGCCTCGACGTTCACTGCCGCAGGCCTTCACGAGAGGGCAGCCACGCCGGCGGAGCGCCGTCCGGCGACCGATGGGCTACCGAGACGATCTATTCGAGATTCGAGTCACCTGCAAGATGTCGGTTGCGCGTCTCGATCAGCCTTTGGAGGTAGCGGCCCAGCACTAGTTTCTCGGCCATACGTCCAATGGGCCCGAACGGAGCCACGAACTCGATGCGATCCACCATCGTGGTTCCTGCTGAGTCCTGGCTGAACTCATGAACATGCCGGAACCGTCGGAACGGACCTTTAACCTGCTCATCTACGAAGTAGTCGGGTATCTGCATCTCGGTGATCCGGCTCGTCATTTGAAGCGGGACGCCGAAGTGCCAAGCTCGCCACGTCACTTCCTCGCCCAAGGAGATGAGACCGGACGTCACGCCATCTACGGCCTCTTCATGAGATTGCACCATGGAGTCCTTGTGGACGTCGATGCTCCGGGCAAGGTCAAATAGCTCCGATTTGGGCATCTTCGTCCGCGTTCTGCACTCAAAATAGACGGCCATCGTCAGAGTATTGCAGTTCTTTCAGTCTCGACTTGAATTGCGCCAAATTCAGGATGGCGCAAGCACGCAGAGTGTCCACGGCAAGGAGTGCCCGGTAAGGGATCCTTTAGCGGACGTCCTGCAGGTTCCATGGGCTGATCGTCGGAAGCTAGGGAAGCAGCGGTACGGGAGTCATCGGCGTTGGGTAAGGCTGCGCGATTATCGACGGTGGCCTACCTCGCGATGCCAGTATTTGGCGTCCTTGCTCCCGGTGCGCAGCACCGCGTCTGGCTGCGGGGGTGCCGGCCACATCTGGAGGAGATAGGAGTCGACAGAGTGATCGGAGAACTCACCTTCCCTTCCTCGATCTCGTCCCTTTGCGCTGGCTCTCAGCCGGTAGCTGCCGGGCGGTATGTCGGCAAGTACGCCACCGCTCTCTCCTGCCCAGGAACTCCACCGCATCTGGTGTCCTTCGGGGAGGACAAATGACACCTCGACGACGTCCTTCCATGGGGCATCGGCATCGTCTCTGGGCTTGGCTTCCAGCACAACGATGCGCACGGGCGATCCGCCTGACCGGCGGGCTAAGTTCACATACAGGCCGTTGGGGTCGGAGGCGCCGACCAATCCGTTGGTCTGACCGGCGAAGAAGCGATCGAAATCTCCGTCGAAGCCGTCCCCGGCCCAAGTGAGGTCGAATTGCCCGTAATCGGTCTCGACAACTTGGTCGAACAGCACTCGCTCCATGGCATTAGATTACGTCGCAACCGTTTGAGGGCTAAAAGGGCGCCATACGGC
This sequence comes from Arthrobacter sp. UYCo732, assembly GCF_040547265.1. Classification (NCBI taxonomy): domain Bacteria; kingdom Bacillati; phylum Actinomycetota; class Actinomycetes; order Micrococcales; family Micrococcaceae; genus Arthrobacter; species Arthrobacter sp. UYCo732. The sequence continues at coordinate 59,977 of NZ_JBEPPJ010000024.1, forward strand.
CACGCGTTCAATGACGTTATGGTGTCCCGGTGAGGGATCCCTTACCGGACGCATCGGCGCCCGATGAGCCACCCGGCTAACGGGCGGTCGTTCCACCCAGCCGGGAAGCCCTCCGAGGAGTTGATCATCTCAAGAGGCTCAGCGTTTGACTCGCCGTTTCGCTGCGCTCCTCCGGGCAGGCAGTTTAGTCTTAGCTACACAAGGATGCTGGGGGAGCAAAAGGTGGAACAGATAATTGTTGGTAGCGGCAAGGGCACGGTGGGACTCGACGCCGAGGGAGTTCTTCAGCTTGTGTGGAACCCAGGGTACTGTTCTGGAGGCCGCTGATGTACATGCGGCGATGGCAACGGTCAATGAGGTTGCCGATGGTGCCGAGTATCCGATGTTGATCGACATAACGAACACCCAAGAGGTGACGCGCCGCGGAATTTGTCAAGGCAGATGAGGCCAGCGGGAGTTTAGGCAGCTAATTCGACATCGGTTGATCGGTCCTTCATTTCGGCGGTCGTGGTCTCCATGGGTTTGTTGATCCAGGTCGTGCCCGGCAGGGCGAGGATCTTCGGATCCGTTGTGGTGGAGAACCGGTGCGGGTTCGCTGCGCGGGCGGCCTGCAGGACTGCGGTGCGGGCTCGGGCCGTGGCGGCCGCGAGACCGTAGTGAACGTCCGCGGGGGTGTTCAACCCGATGCCGGTATGCCGATGATTGTGGTTGTAACCATCGACGAAGTCGGCCATGAAGGCGCGTGCGTCGCCGAGGCTGGCGAAGCGTTCCGGGAACACGGGAGCGTATTTCAGGGTCTTGAACCAGCCCTCCGAGAACGGGTTATCATTGCTCACCCGGGGCCTGGAGTGCGACCGGGTGATCTCCAAATCCGACAACAGCGCGGCAACGGTCTTGCTCGTCATCGACGTTCCCCGGTCGGCGTGAACATCCTGCGGGGTGCCATGCAGAGCGAAGGTTCTCGTCATCATCTCCGCCGCTAACACCGCGGATTCAGACGGGTGGACGGCGCAGCCCACGATGTAACGCGAGAAGATATCGATCATCATGTAGGCATCGAAATACTTGCCTTTGATCGGCCCGGGCAGCTTGGTAATATCCCACGAAATGACGTCTCCTGGTTTGACGGCGACAAGTTCCGGGATGGCTCGTGCCGAATGCCGCGCTTGGGCACGACGCTCCTTCACTTGACGGTTGTCCCGCAGAACGCGGTAAATGGTGGAGATCGACGCCAAATACACGCCCGCGTCGAGCAGCTGGGCGTAGATCTGGATCGGCGCCAAATCGACGAACTCCGGCGAGTTCACCACGTCAAGGATGTGGGTCCGCTCGGCATCGCTGAGCTTGTTCGCCGGCACCACCACGACCGCCGACAGACGTGTCGCCCGGGGCTTCCGGGTGGCGGTTGCCCGGGGAAGACCGACCAACGTGGCGGCCGTGCGGGTGGAAATGCCGCGGGCAGTCAGCTCACGATAGGGGTTTTGCACTGTCTCGTCTGCGGTGGTTCGTCCCGCGAGCCCTTGGAAAGATTTCCAACAGCTCGTGCATTTTTGACATGATCTCCAACGCCACCTCAGTCGTGGCCAGACGTTGGTCCGTCAACTCCAATTTTCGTTTGAGCCGGGCGATCTCGGCCTGCTCCGGGGTGAGTTTCCCGATCTTCTCCCCGGGCTGTTTGCCCTCCAGCACGCCAGCGTCACGGAGCTTTCGCCATTCGGTGATCTGGGAGGAATAGATGCCCTGCTGACGCAGATACGCCCCGCCCGTATTCGTGGCGATCGCGACCTCGTAAGCGGCAAGGTGGACGAGTTTCTGCGCCGGAGTGATCGAACGCCTCCGCGTCGGATCACCCGACCTCGGGCCTGCAGGGATGCTGTTGTTCATAGGACTATCGTCGCGCACGGCGCTGATCGATGGACTGGACATGGTGGATCGGTTCCTGGTTCTCGCCCTACGACACGGCGGACTTGCTCTTAGCTACTGGCCTCACCCGATCCTGACACGCAGGGCCGGGCCAAGTCCGTCTTCAGCGTCCGGTGCGCTGCCTCACGGATTGCCCTGCTTGGCTCAAGCCCGGTCAGTCGTGTCATTGCTAACTTCGCGATGGCGCGGCGGACCCTCCCGTGTCCAACTCGGTTTTTCACCTCCCGCAATGAGGCCATGGACTGGCTTCTCCAGGAGCCCCTTCAGCCAAATGCACGGTGAAGGATCCCCAAACGCTCATCCGAGGTCACGCCATTCCTGGCTAACGAATGCTAGCCAAAAACCAATACGTTCCGTTGAGCGTTCCGCAAATGGAACTCGGAGAAGCCGTTCATCAGCTCCAGCTTTTCCGAGATCAAAGCCAAAATATTGATCGGATCGAAACCAGAGGTTCAGACTGGACCCCTATTTTTGTGTCCCGCGTATCGGGACAATCAGGGCATGGGACGTTCGAGAGAGATCCGCGGGTCCGCTGCTGCATGCGTCCTGATTCTCTCCGTCTCCGCCTGCGGAAGCGTTGGTAATGAGGTGCAGGGAGAATGGCGCCAGGAGCCTCCACTGCCATCTGCAGAGCCTTCCCCCGAAGTTAGTGAGGGTACTGAAATAGCCGACGCAAGCGAGTGCCGGGAGACAGTCCGGCTTCCGACCAGCTCAACAGAATCAACCGCTCCTTCCGCTGGTTCTGCGACTGCATTCAGCTGCGGCACACGATTCGTCCAGCTGACCGAGGAACAGATGCGCAACGCCACTCCTGCACCGATGCCCCTTCAACCAACCGCCAACTCTGAAGGGAACTCGGCAGATTCGCAGGTCACGACGCCGAAAGAGGGAGAGCAGCGAGAGTGGACCCCCGAGCGTATGAGAAGTGCCGCTCCGGAACCAATGCCCGCGGCCCCATAACGCCCAACTCGCCGTAGTGAGGCGAGGGCGTCCCGTAGAGGGATCCTCATATGCGACCCCTCTAGCCCAGATTTTTCATCGGATGGTGGTCGGGGTGCCGGGCCCGGTTTTTGCCGTCCCGGCGGGCTGAATCGGATTTTGGGCGTGGCTGAAAGGCCACGGGTCGCCGGGCGGGGCGAGGGCTTCCACTGATCCCGTTGGTTTTCTTCTTTCCTGCTCGTTCGTTGACTGGGGCTGCGGTGTCAGCTCCGCAGCAGGAGTGCAGGGCGGTTCGCGGCTGCGGCGATTCGGCTGATCGCTTCGAGCAGTGCGGCGATGAGGGGCTTCTCCGGTGCGGCGTCGGGCAGCAGCAGGTGGTTCCGGCGGGCGCGGGTGATGATCGTCCCGGCGGTAGCGAAGAGCCGGTAGCGCCAGCGTTTGATGTCCCAGCCCCTTGCTTTGTGGCCGTCGGGCAGGGCGGTGAGCTGGAGCCAGGAGACCAGGTTCGCGGCCAGGACCGCGAGGTTCGCCCAGGCCTGGTTCGCGGCGAAATCGAAGAACGGGAGCTTACCCAGGCCGGTGTTTTTCAGCGTCTTGATGCGGTTCTCGGCCCGGCCGCGGGCCCGGTGCCGGGCATCCAGGAACGGCCCGTGCCAGCGCGGGGCATTGGTCAGGAACGCTGTCACGCGGTGACCGTCGAGGTCGAGCAGGGTCGGTGTCGCACCGGGGTGCAGCGGCTCGGCGCGTAGGAAGATCTTCGTCCCGGGTGGGTAGTCCTCGAGCGGGATCACCTGCGTGGCGTTGATGACCCAGGCATCGTCGCGTTCGTTGCCGTCCTGGTCCAGGGCCGGCTGCCAGTACTGTTTGTCGTTGATCCAGTCGATCATGTGGGCCTTGCCGACCGGCACCGGGTACGAGACCGAGAACTGCACGTCTCGCGAATGCAGGTACCAGAGGAACTTCCGGGACGCGCCGGCGCTGTCGGTGCGCACCAGGATCTTCTCCCCGTCCAGTTCCTCGTCTTCACCGTAGAGGGAGTCGGGCAGGACGGCGATGGCGGCCTCGAAGATGCGGATGTGGTCCTCGGCGTTGTTCGCTGTGGCCCCGCCGTGGCGCATCAGCACCGCGAGTTCCTCCCCGGTGCCGTTGCCGGCACCGTAATCGAGGCTGGCGGTGAACGGGGCGAATCCGAACCCGCCCTTGTAGTTTCCGGTGGCTCGTTCCTTCTCGGAGTGCGAGGTGACCAGTGTGGCGTCGAGGTCGATGAGCAGCGGGTCCGCGGCCGTGGCCTTCACCGCCGGGCTGCGGTCCCCTGACGCTTCCCAGGCCCGGGTCCGCAGTTCCTGGGCCAGGGTCGAAAAGCCGTAATCGAAAACGTCCGGGTTCTTCACGGTGCGTTCGAAGAACCGGGAGACTGTAGCGTTCGAGGGCACGTTGCCGAACACGCCGGGCTGGGAGCGCAGGATGTCCAGGTCGGAGGCGTGCTCGCCGCCGGCGGCGAGCATCACCGCCAGCGACCCGAGCAGCCTCCCGGGCCGGTGCGAGGCCATCGCGGGGACGAACTGCCCGAGCCGGTCCTCGCATAGATCCCGGAACCCGAGGGCGTCGATGAATGACGTCAGGATCCTGGCGCCGGCATGGGAAACCAGCGACTGGCCGGTGAAAGTGACCGGGACGGATGGGAAGACCTTGGTAGGCTGATGCATCGAAAAGGTGCTCCTTCAAGACACGGAAATAACGGCGTAGACACCCCTATTTTCCCTTGTCAGAGCACCTTTTCGTGTCTTAAACACACCCCTCAGCCCAACCCGATGAAAACCCCGGGCTAGCTGTCAGCTGCGGCTACCAGTAGCGCGCGTGCCATAGAGCCCGCGTCCAGTAGAGCCGAGAACGTGACCACGCATGTGCCGCTGGTTACTCAGCTAGATATTGGGATCTGAGGAACGAAGGGAAAGAATGGCCCTGGCGGCGAAGGTGACGCCGGCGAGCAAAACTATGACCGCCGAGACGATGCTGTACCAAACGCCATTGGAGTTCAATGCGATATATACGCCGACAAGAGAGAAAATAACTGCCCCCAGCGACCAAATGAGCGTTGCTCTTATGGTGTTATTCATGACATCAGCCTAAGGGCTGCATTGATGGCCTAAGTTTGCCGTCTCGTTAGTGGACCGGCTCAGCCGACTCGTCCACCCTACGTCCGGTGAAGGATCCATGAACGGACGCTCGGCGTACTTTGAGGATGATGTCTCGTGGGCCGACTTTTCGATGGGAACTTTAGCGACTCGGGAGGAGCTCTGCCGCATTCCCTATGACTGCGCGACGGTAGTGGGGAAGGGTCGTGGCCAGGGCCTCGAGTGCAACACGGAGAGCCTGATCCGGCTGGCCGGCATCAAAAAGTGCAAGGGCGAGAAAGGCACGATGTGCGTCCCCGGTGACGTCGTTTTCCTCCACATCCTCGAGAACTTCAATCGCGGCCTCGAACTCGCCCACATTGTGCAGTGAGCTGGCGAGTTGAATGAGAGCCTGAGGCCGTCTCCTATCGTCGAGACCCGCGTCGAGTGCAAGGCGGTACAGGGGAATCGCTTCCGTCTCGCTGCCCAGGAAGTCGTGAACAAAAGGCCCATTCATACAGAGCCGCGGCGTCCCCATCAGGCTGTTCATTAATGAGCGCTTTCATGCTCCTAAAGGTTTCGGCAGGGTCTGTGTCATCAGCGTGCGCCCACAAACTCCTGCACGCGGTTTCCCAGTTGTCCATCATGCGCCGATTCTTCCATGGCCACATGCCCTTCGGTGCCCTCAAGCCGATCGGCTATCGGGCGACGCAGCGGGTCTCCCTGGGCTCCAGGTGTTCCCGGTCCCACAAGCGCTGTGGAATGCTGCGGTGTTCGCCAAGCACGAAAAGCGCTGCTTAGCGCAACCGGTGCTGTAGGCTCCGATTCGAACCTTGGGGGACTGTTGCTTAACTACTTTCGCGAGATGCAGGAGGCGCGCTGTGCAACCCGCGGCCGCCGAACGTACGGCTATGTCTCGGCCGGCATCGTACTTGCCGTCATGGGATTGGTCTTTGCGGGTTCCGCACCCTTATGGATGTCTTGGGCCACTTTCGCCGCTTCCTGCGTTCTGGACGTCTTCTTGACTAGGAAATGGATCAGAGACGACGCGCTGGAAGCCTACGGTCACCGACTATATCCAGGCTGACGGCGCCCAGGGTTAGGGACAACATAGCGACAGCGGCTCCAACGGCCGGCCGTCACCGAAAAAGCGGGGGAAGCTTTGCGCCAACGTCCGACACATCACACCGAAAAGCCACCAGTAATGTCCGTCGTTTACCTTGTCCTCAGTCTCTGCGCCTTAGCGACAACAAGCGCCGCAGCCATCCTGTGGACCCCCATCGACGCGGACTTCATTACTCGCGCCGACAATGCCGGGTCGGAATTTGTCAAGGTGAATGAGGCCAGTGGGAGTTAGGCTGCTGCTTTTGTGTCGGTTTTCTCGGCGGGTTTGTTGATCCAGGCCGCGTCGGGG
>NZ_JBEPPJ010000025.1:0-61723 GCF_040547265.1 Arthrobacter sp. UYCo732
ACCAACCACAGAAAGTAGCCAGACACCCCAAACCAAAAGACAGGAAGATCCCCGGAAACCCGGGGATCTTCCTGTCTTAACTCACGTAACTTCAGCTTAAAAGAGGCCGGTGGTTGAGCCTGTCGAACCTAAGTTTCGACAGGCTCAACCACCGGAACGGCCAAAGGAGGACTACGCCGAAACGAGCTCGTGCCAGTCCGCGACGAGGGGCAGGTTGTGAGCCTCGGACACGGAGTGGTGTGCCACGTGGCCGCCGGCGATGTTGAGGCCGGCTGCAAGTGCGGTATCGCGGTCGAAGGCGGCCCGCACGCCCAGGTTGGCCAAGGCCACGGCGTAGCGCAGCGTGACGTTGGTCAGCGCGTGGGTGGAGGTGTTTGGCACAGCGCCGGGCATGTTGGCCACGCAGTAAAAGATGGTGTTGTGCACCTTGTAGGTGGGTTCCTGGTGCGTGGTGGGGTGGGTATCCTCGAAGCACCCGCCCTGGTCCACCGCGATGTCCACCAGCACCGAGCCGGGCTTCATCCGCGACACGAGCTCGTTGCTGACCAGCTTGGGGGCCTTGGCGCCGGGGATCAGGACGGACCCGATCACGAGGTCCGCGTCCACCACTGACTTCTCGATCTCGTACTTGTTGGATGCCACGGTCTTGAGCCGGCCGGCGTACTGGGCGTCGAGTTCGCGGAGGCGGTTGATGTTGATGTCCAGGATGGTCACGTCGGCGCCCAGCCCCAGTGCCATGGCCGCGGCGTTGGTGCCCGCAACGCCGGCACCCAGAACAACCACCTTGGCAGGCCGGACACCCGGCACGCCGCCCAGGAGCACACCCTTGCCCCCGGCCGGTGCCATCAGTGAGGTGGCGCCCACCTGCACGGACAGGCGACCGGCAACCTCGGACATCGGAGCCAGCAGCGGCAGGGTGCGGCCTTCCTGCACGGTCTCGTAGGCGATGGCCGTGACGCCGGAGTTGATGAGCTCCTGGGTGAGTTCCGGCTCAGCGGCGAGGTGGAGGTAGGTGAAGAGGATCAGGCCCTTGCGGAAACGGTGGTACTCGGCTTTGATGGGTTCCTTGACTTTCATGACCATGTCCGCGCCGGCCCATACGTTATCGGCGTCGGCCACGATCTCTGCACCGGCGATCGCGTATTCCTCGTCCGTGATCCCTGAACCCAGCCCTGCGCCGCGCTCCACCAGGACGGTATGGCCGTGCGTGCGGAACTCGTTGACGCCGGCTGCGGTGATGGCAACGCGGAATTCGTTGTTCTTGATCTCTTTGGGGACACCGATGATCATTTGGGGCTCCATGTTCTCGTACCGGATGGGTCCGAAATTGCGGGGAAGGTTGTGATTCCAGAATAAATCCCGCTGTGATCCACCTGACAGCAAACCTGGATCCTGAGTGCACCGGTCCCGCGTGATTCCGGCAATTTTGGATTTCGTATATCGACAAATGTTCAGTCCGCGGGCGTCAGGTGTCGCCTGATGTTCGTTCGCCGGGAGGGCCGGGCGGGCAGTAGTGTTAGCCCATGCAGCAGGACGTGGAACAGCTGGTGGAGCAGGTGGCCCAGAAGCTCGGGCGCGGGCTTTCGCTCGAAGACCTGGACGGCCTGCTGCTCGCCTACAGCTCCAACCAGTCCCACGCGGACCGGGTCCGGGTGAACTTCCTGCTGAGCAAGAGGGTCCCCGCTGACGTCAGCGCCTGGCAGCTTTCCCACGGCATCGCCACGGCGGTCCGCCCGGTGGTGATTCCAGCCAATCCGGACCTGGGAATGCTGGGCCGGGTCTGTGTCCCCTTGATGGTGCGCGGTTTTCGCGTGGGCTACCTGTGGGTCCAACAGGACTCGGCAGAGGAAAATCCGACGGCGATTCTCGCCCAGTTGCCGGACGTGGCCCAGGGGATCGAACTGCTTTCCGGCCTGCTGCTGGACTCCAACACCGCTGAGTCAGAGTTTCGGCGCAGCCGCGAACGCGAGTTCCTGGCCGCCTGCGTTGGCGAGGTCAACGCGGTGGCCGCCGTGGCGGGGTGGAAGGAAATCCAGGGCAAGGGCCCCTGGCAGATGGTTACAGTGCTCGACGCCGACGGCTGGGCCGGCGGTCCCGACCCCATCGCCTCGACCCTGATCCACCGGTCCGCCGCGCTGCAGGCCACCGTGGGCGTGGACGTGGCGCTGTTCAGTGCGGGCACGGAAACCCACGCCGTGGTCCTGTTCAGCGAGTCCGTGGGCCGCGCTAACCATGCCCAGGTCCTGGTCCATTACCAGCTGGAGCTGGCCAAACGGTCGGGACGGCCGGTGCACCGCATTATCCTGGGCATCAGCGAGGGTTTTTCGAGGCCGCGCGAGCTTGCCGAGGCGTACCGGCAGTCCCGGCAGGCAGCGCAGGCGGCGGCGGTGGATCCCCAGCTGGGCGAACTGGTGGATTGCCGGGCCACGGGCGTCTACCAGCTGCTGGCATCCGCGGGTGGGGGTGCCGGGGCGTGGGCTGACTCCGGGTCCGTCTACGTCCGGATGCTTGAGGACCATGACCGGAACCACGAGCTCCTCCCTGTGCTGGAGCTCATCTATGACAACGACGGCGCGGTCCAGGACGTGGCCACCAAACTCCACCTGCACCGCAGCAGCATCTACAACCGCCTGGGCCGCATCCGCCAACTCCTGGGCGTCGACCCGCTCAAGGGCATGCCCCGGCTGGAACTCCACGCGGCCCTGAAAATGCGGCGCTGGGCGGCGCGTCCGCGGATCTAGCGTGCCCTGAGGGACATAAGCCCCCTGATTCCTAGGCCGGCCCCGGTGTCTTCTGCTGCTGGCTGTTGTGCTGCTCGCTCTTCTTCTGCTCGTCCAGCCAGGCCATGATGGACGCCAGCCTGATCCGGCGGTGCGTGCCGCGGTATTCCACTGGTATCTCGCCGCGATCGGTCATGTTCCGCAAGTACGTGTGGGAAATCCCGGCGAGCTCGGCCGCCTGGGAGGTGGTGAGCACCTCCTCCACGCTGCTGACGGTCACCGCTTCGCCGCGGCCGAACCGGCTGAGGAGGTCGACGACGGCGTCCCTCGCCTGAGGTGTCAGCCGGTGGACGGTGCCGTCCACAAAGACAGTGATGTCCTGGCCGCCCTCCAGGGCCTGCTGCAGTTTTCCTGCGTCCTCGGCCGGGAGGCCGGCAGTCATCCTGGAAGCTATCAGTGCCATGCCAACAGCCTAGCGCGGTAGCAGTATGGGACAGCGGTATGCTCGCTGGGTGAAACTGAATGGCGGCCGTGACATTGAATCCGGCGGGCTCGCGGGCCGGCTCTACCCTTCTGTGGCGACCTCCGGCGACGGTCCACGCCGGACGTATGTCCTGCTGCACGGCATCGGCGTCTCCCACCGCTACCTCGCGCGGCTGCACCGTGAACTGGCCCTGGCGGCCGATGTCTACTCCTTTGACCTGCCAGGTTTCGGCGATGCGCCCAGGCCCCGGCGGCAAGTGCCGGTGGGTGAGTACGCGGCCTTCGTCCGTGCAGCGCTTTCCGACGCCGGCGTGACGTCCTGCGTGGTGATCGGGCATTCCATGGGAACCCAGCATGCGGTTGAACTGGCCCTGCAGGAGCCGGAGTTCGTGTCCGGCGTGGTGCTGATGGGCCCGGTGGTGGACCCGCGCCGCAAGTCGGTTGCCCGGCAGGCGCTTGCCTTGACCCGGGACGCCATGTTCAGCGAGAGCCTGTCCGCCAATACCCTCGTCTTCTCCGACTATTTCCGGGCCGGCCCCCGCTGGTACCTCACCGAGTTGCCCGTGATGCTGCAGTATCCCCTGGATGCCAGGATCCGCGGAGTCGGCCAGCCGCTGCTGGTGCTCCGCGGCGGCAAGGACCCGGTGGCCGGCCGCGACTGGTGCCAGTGGCTCGCAGCCCAGGCACCCCAAGGCAGCGCGGCCGAAATCCCGGGCCACGGCCACGTTTTCCAGCACACCGCCACGGGGCCCACCGCCGCAGCGATCACCAGTTGGGCGCGGGGAGTAGACGGCTTCGGCGTCACCGCCTAGCTGCTATTCTGCGTCGAGGTCCGTTTCCAGGAGCCTGACCAGGGAATCCAGCGCCGCGTCGGCACCGTCACCGTCTGCCCGGAGCACCACCACATCGCCCTTGGCGGCGCCGAGGGTCATTAGCGACAGGATGCTGGAAGCGTCCAGCGCGTCATCCTCCGGGTCGCCCTGCATGGCAATGGTGACGTCCACTCCCACGTCGCCGGCGGCTTCCGCGAAGAGTGCGGCGGGGCGGGCGTGCAGGCCGGAGCGGCTGGCGATGGTGGCGATGCGTTCGGGCATGGTTCCTCCTGGTAGGTGTTCGTCGCTGGTAGGCGTTGGTGCGGGCGGCCGCGTTAAAGTCCGAGTTCTTCAAGCACCGGGAGTTTTTCGCGCACCCAGGCGCGGGCCTCGGTGGCGCTGGGGGCGGACAGCGCCAGCTTGGCCAGCTGCTGCGCCTCGGCGAGGGTGACGGTTTTCAGGACCGCCGCCACGGCGGCCAAAGAGCGGGCGGTCATGGACAGGGTGTTGACCCCCAGGCCGGTAAGGACGACGGCGAGAGCCGGGTCCGCGGCTGCCTCACCGCAGACGCCCACGGGCTTGCTGTTCCCTTCCGCGCGGGAGCCTTCCACGGTGAGCCCCACCAGGCGAAGCACGGCAGGCTGCCACGGGGTGTTCAGACCGGCGAGCGGGCCCAGCTGTCGGTCAGCTGCCATGGCGTACTGGGTGAGGTCGTTGGTGCCAAGGCTCGCAAAGCCCACCTCACGCAGGATGGATTCGGCGGTGAGCGCCGCGGACGGCACTTCCACCATCACGCCGGGGTTTTTGATCCCGGCCGCCGCGCACATTGACGCAAAGTGCGCCGCTTCCTCGGCAGTGGAAATCATCGGGGCCATCACCCAGACGTCAGCTTCGGAATCCTTCTCGGCGAGGGCGATTGCCTGCAGCTGGCGGTCCAGTACCCCGGGCGAAGTGAAGTCGGTGCGGTAACCACGGACGCCGAGGGCCGGGTTGGGTTCGGTGGCGTCGGTGAGAAACGGGAGGGGCTTGTCCGCGCCGGCATCCAGGGTTCGCAGAACAACTTTTTTGCCGGGGAAGGCGTCGAACACGCTCTTATAGGCGGCGGCCTGCTCTTCCACGGTGGGTTCGGTGTCGCGTTCCAGGAAGCAGAACTCCGTGCGGAACAGGCCAACGCCCTGGGCCTTGAGGCCGGCAGCTGCCACGGCGTCCTTGCCACCGCCCACGTTGGCGAGCAGCGGTACCACGTGGCCGTCCGCCGTCGTGCCGTTCCCGTCAAAGACGGCCAGCAGCGATGCGTTGGTGGCCCAGGCGTCCGCGGCGGCGCGCTGATCGCCGTCGGGGTTCACGCTGATGAGGCCGGCGGCGCCATCCACGTACACCTCGGTACCGTCGGTGAGTTCGTCCACGCCGGCTGCGGCGACGACGGCGGGCAAACCCAGGGAACGGGCAATGATGGCAGTGTGGGACTGCGGTCCGCCGCCGGCAGTGACAAGGGCCAGTATCTTCTCAGGATCCAGGGTGGCAGTGTCTGCCGGAGCCAGGTCCTCGGCCACCAGGATGAACGGCGTACTGGCGGAGGGGATGCCGGGTGCCGGAACGCCACGCAGCTCGGCCACGATGCGGGCCCTGACGTCCAGGACGTCGGTTGCGCGTTCGGCCATGTAGCCGCCGAGGTTGTGCAGCATTTCTGAAACCAAGGCGCCGGCTTCCCAGATGGCACGCTGCGCCGAAGTTCCGCGGGCGATCAGCTTGGCGGCGTTCTTCAGGAGCATGGTGTCCTTGGCCATCAGCGCAGTGGCCTCCAGTACCGCCCTGCCGTCACCGCTGGCCGTTTCAGCTCGTGCCTTGAGTTCGTCGTGGACGGCGGCAGCGGCTGTCTTGAGGCCGGCGGTGGCCTGTTCGGCGGAGGTGCCGGCGGCCAACTGCTCACCGGCGGGGGGTTCGCTGATCGGTTTGGGCATCTGGCGGATGGTTCCGATGATGCGGCCGGGGCTGACGCCTACTCCTGGGAAGGTCTGCACTGAAGTCCTCATTCTCTGCCGGTAGCCAGGCGCGCCCTCATGGTTCCCGGCGCCATGCCGGGTCCGTCGCGACGACTGCGTGCGACAGCGAATACGTGCCTGAAAAAATTGTATGTGATTCAGTTCATATAGCAATGCTATAGGTGATAGGGTAGCGGCTATGAGTTTGGATGGCCAGCTTCCCCCCAAAATGCGACTGTTGCGAGCAGCAGCCGAATTGCTGGCAAATTCCGCGGGGGCGGCCGTTTCCACCCGCCAGATCACGCAGCTGGCAGGTGTTACGGCGCCAACGCTGTACCACCACTTCGGTGACAAGGAAGGTCTTTTCGACGCCGTCGTCGCCGCAGGTTTTGAAGAGTATGTTGCGGGCGAGAGGGATTTCGCCCCGTCCGGCCAGCCGCTGGAGGACATCCGCAGGATGTGGGACAACCACGTGCAGTTCGGGCTCAAGCAGCCGGAACTCTACCTGGTGATGTTCGGGAATATCCGCCCGGAAAGCCGCCCCGCCATCGTCGCCGATGCCGAGGCCCTGATGGAGGAAATGCTGAACAAGGCGGCGGTGGCGGGCCAACTGAATGTCCCGCCGCGGGAAGCAGCCAGGTCCATCCTGGCCGCCAACGTGGGTGTGACACTCATGCTGATTGCGGAACCCGCCGCGGAACGGAACCTTGAACTGTCCATCATGACCCGGGACGCCATGATTTTTGCGGTGTCCGCGGAGCAGAGCGCCGGTGCCGGACCGGACGACTCCGGTAAATCCTCGGTGGTGGTGGCAGCGATCGCCTTGAACGCGGCACTCCAGGCATCGCACTCAGACCAGCTCTCCAGCTCGGAACTCAAACTGTTCCTCGAATGGCTTCACCGGATCTCCACCAGCACGTCGTCGTAACTATCGGACCCATCCTGCGCAGCAGCAGGAATGACGGTTAGGAAAGCACATGGCAACAGAGACAGTTGCAAAACCCCGCACAAGCGTGCGTGTTGGCGTCCAGAAGTTCGGGACGTTCCTGTCCGGAATGATCATGCCCAACATCGGGGCGTTCATCGCCTGGGGCCTTATCACCGCCCTCTTCATTGAGAAGGGCTGGATCCCGGTCCCGCAGTTGGGCGGTTTTGGCGAAACTGGCGGGAAGCCGAACATCGGCCTCGTGGGCCCCATGATCACCTACCTGCTGCCCCTCCTGATCGCCTACACCGGCGGCCGGATGGTCTACGACGTCCGCGGCGGCGTGGTGGGCGCCATCGGCACCATGGGCGTCATTGTGGGCGCCGGCATCCCGATGTTCATCGGCGCCATGATCATGGGCCCCCTCGGAGGCTGGGCCATGAAGAAGGTCGACCTCCTGTGGGAGGGCAAAATCCGCCCGGGCTTCGAGATGCTGGTCAACAACTTCTCCGCCGGCATCTTGGGTGCGCTGCTCGCGATGCTCGGCTTCTATGGCATCTCCCCGCTGGTGCAGGCCTTCAGTACCGGCGCCGGCAACGTGGTGCAGTTCCTGGTCAACAACGGCCTGCTGCCGCTCACCAGTATTTTCATCGAGCCCGCCAAGGTGCTGTTCCTGAACAACGCCATCAATCATGGCGTGCTGACCCCGCTGGGCATCCAGCAGTCACTGGACCAGGGGAAGTCCATCCTGTTCCTGCTCGAGGCCAACCCCGGCCCCGGGCTGGGCGTCCTGCTGGCCTACATGTTCTTCGGAAAGGGCATCGCCAAGGCTTCGGCGCCGGGCGCCGCGATCATTCACTTCCTCGGCGGCATCCACGAAATCTACTTCCCGTACGTCCTGATGCGCCCGCTGCTGATCTTGGCCTCCATCGCCGGCGGCATGACGGGCATTGCCACCCTGGCCTTCACCGGCTCCGGGCTGGTTGCGCCGGCGGCACCTGGCTCGATCATCGCGGTATTGGCCCAGACCTCCCGTGACAGCTACGTCGGAGTGATCCTCGCAGTGGTGCTGGCTACGGCGGTTTCGTTCCTCGTGGCCTCCGTGATCCTGAAAACCACCAAGCACAGCGACGAGGTGGACCTTAACGACGCCACGTCCAAGATGGAGGCGATGAAGGGCAAAAAGAGCGCCGTATCCTCAGCGCTGACCGGCGCCGGTGCGGTGCGGGGTGGCGGCGTGGGCACGGCCGTCTTGGCCGGCCCCATCAAGAACATCGTGTTCGCCTGCGACGCCGGGATGGGCTCCAGCGCCATGGGAGCCTCGGTGCTCCGCAACAAGATCAAGGCTGCCGGGTTCCCGGATGTCAAGGTCACCAACGCCGCCATCGCCAACCTCAGGGACACGTACGACGTCGTCATCACCCACCAGGACCTGACCGAGCGTGCCAAGCCCGCCACGTCCAGCGCAGCACACTTCTCCGTGGACAACTTCATGAACAGCCCGAGGTACGACGAGATCGTGGAACTCGTCAGGGAAAGCAATACTGAGGCAACCGCCGGCGCTGACACTGAAAGGGCCGGCGGAACCAGCGGAACCGGCGCCGCCGTAGCCGCCAGGGCGGGCCACGGCGCCCACGTCGCCGATGTTCCGGTTGGTGCAGAACCGGCTGCCGCCGTCGCGCCTTCCGACATCCTGGTGTCCCGCAGCGTCATCCTCAACGGCATGGCCACTACGCGCGATGCCGCGATCGACGAGGCCGGCCGGCTCCTGCTGGACCGTGGCGCCGTGGACCAGGACTACATCGCGGCGATGCACGAGCGTGAGGAATCCGTGTCCACGTACATGGGCAGCTTCCTGGCGATCCCGCACGGCACCAACGCGGCCAAGGACCACATCATGAAGTCGGCGGTTTCCGTGATCCGCTACCCGGACGGCATCGACTGGAACGGCAAGCAGGTCAAGTTCGTGGTGGGCGTTGCCGGCATCAACAACGAGCACCTCCACATCCTGTCCTCCATCGCCAAAGTCTTCACCAACAAGGCCCAGGTGGCCCAGTTGGAGGCCGCGACATCGGTGGAAGAAGTCCTGGAGCTGTTCGGAAAGGTCAACGCATAGTGAAGGCAGTACATTTTGGCGCCGGGAACATCGGCCGCGGGTTTGTGGGGTTGCTGCTGCATCAGGCCGGGTATGAGGTGGTGTTCGCCGACGTCGCGGACGCCCTCATCACCCAGCTGGCAGCAGCGGACAGCTACCACGTCAACGAGGTGGGGGAGAACCCTGCGGTCCGGACAGTAGACGGTTTCCGGGCGCTGAATTCCGGCACCCAGGAAGCGGACTTGGTGCGGGAAATCGCGACGGCGGACATGGTCACCACCGCCGTTGGGCCGCATATCCTGAAATTCGTGGCGCCGGCCATCACCAAGGGCATCGCGGCGCGGGAGGCCGAGCTGGCGCCGCTGCAGGTCATGGCCTGCGAGAACGCCATCAACGCCACGGACATCCTGCGGGCAGAAGTGGCGGCGCTGTGGGACGACGCCGCCGGCTCCCTGGGCTCCATGGCGGTGTTCGCGAACACCGCAGTGGACCGGATCGTGCCTAACCAGGAGCCCGGGCAGGGCCTGGATGTCACGGTGGAGACATTCTACGAATGGGTCATCGACCGGACCGCCTTTGGTGATGCGGCGCCGGTAATTCCGGGCGCAACCTTCGTGGACGACCTCTCGCCCTACATCGAGCGGAAGCTCTTCACCGTGAACACCGGGCACGCTTCCGCAGCGTACTTCGGGTTTGAAGCCGGGCTGGAGAAAATCTCCGATGCCATGGCCGATCAGGACGTGGCGGAAGACGTCCGCGCGGTCCTGGAGGAGACCAAGCAGCTGCTGGTGGCCAAACACGGGTTCAGCAACGACGAGCAGGAAGCCTACGTCCAGAAGATCCTGGTCCGGTTTTCCAACCCGCACCTGCCTGACGCCGTGAACCGCGTGGGCCGCGCCCCGATGCGCAAACTCAGCCGGCACGAGCGGTTCATCGGCCCGGCGGCCGAGCTGGCAGAACGCGGGATCGTGCCCGAGGCCTTGCTGGGTGCCATCGCCGCGGCGCTGCGCTTCACCGATCCTGCCGACACCGAAGCAACGGAACTCGCGGAAATCCTGGCGTCGTCGTCCCCGGCCGACGCCACTGCCCGAATCACGGGGCTGGCGCCCGATCACCCCTTGTTCGCGGCCGTGTCCACGCTGGTGGAAGAGCGCCAGGCAGAGGAGGCGAAGGCGCCCGCCTAGGTCCCATAAACCGAAACGCTCTCTCACTGGATGTGCGTTTTACGGAAACGCTCGCGCACTTAAACGCACGACGACGGCACTCACGGTGAGTGCCGTGGTCGGCTGCGGAATGCTGGTGCGATGACCCCGAACCAAGGTGCGCTGCACCCTCTGCTGACTGCCGACGTCGGGCGCGGCTCGAAGCCAGCCATGAGGGCATGAAGCTCACGCTGCGACTGGCGCTCCGTAGCGGATCACGGCCGCCTCGACGGCAATCGGGGACGGCTTTCAGGACAAAGGGGAATAGGACTCCGGCCAGCACCGCGGCCATCACCGGTTTAGGGACAATGGCCAGGAGCCGGCCGAACCAGCCGGTCAACCCGACAAATAAGCGCCAGCACAGCCGCCACCACGTAGGCGCCGATGGCGTCGCTGTAGTTCTCATCGTCGCGTCGTTGAGTCGGTTCCGATTATGCGTCGGTCCGGCGTTCAGTGGCCGAGTCTAACCTCTGAGTGCGACGGGCCGGGTGCCACATGTAGCAGGCTTTTGGGCCGGGCACGCCGGGCACGCCGGGAAAGCCCGGGTTCCCGTGCGAACGCACGTTACGCAGCCGAGAGGCTAGTGCGCGGCCACCGTCGCAGCGCCTGCCTCCTGAGCGGACTTGGGGTCCGTCAGCTTTTTCTTCGGCAGGGCGAAGCTGATGAGGAACGCGACGCCGGTGAGCACCGCCGCGGTGAGCATGACGGTGTCGATGGCGTAGGCGAAGCCCTCGGTGATGGGGCGGGTGAGGACACTGTTGGCCGAGTGCAGCCAGCTGGTGTCGTTGAGTGAATCGTCGGACGCGCCGTTCTGGAAGAACTCGTAGAGCTTCGTGTTGGCAGGGTCCGCTGCCACGGCAGGATCCCTCAGGACGGCAAGGTACGACGCGTCAGTCATTGCCGATTTCATGGTGTCAGCGATCCGGCTGGCGGCCACGCTGAAGAGCAGTGAGATGAACACCGCCGTGCCCACTGCGCCGCCCATGGACCGGAAGAACGCGGCGGAGGAGGTGCCCACGCCCATGTCCTTCGGCGGCACGGACACCTGCATGGCCAGGGTCAGCGGCTGCATGCAGAAACCCAGGCCCATGCCGAAGAACACCGCGATCACGCCGGGCACCCACAGCCCGGTGTCCACGCCCAGGGACAAACCCATCACCAGCGCGGCGGCGGTGAGGATGGCGGTTCCCACGATGGGGAAGATCCGGTACGTGCCCGACGCCGAGATGGTGCGTCCGGCGGTAATGGAACCTGTCAGGATGCCCACAGTGAACGTAATCATCATGAGGCCGGCTTGGGTGGGCGTAAGCCCCTTGACCAGCTGCAGGTACATGGGGAGCATGGCGATGGCCCCGAACATGCCGATGCCGATGATGAAGTTCAGCAGCGAGGACAGTCCGAAGGTCACGTTCCGGAAGAGCCGAAGCGGGATCAGGGCGTAGTCGCCGGCGCGCTTCTCCGCCAGCAGGAACCAGACGATGCCCACGGCGCCCAGGCCGTAGCAGAGGAACGAGTTCAGGGACGCAAAGCCCCAGCCGCGGCCCTGTTCGGCCACGAGCAGCAGCGGGACGATCCCGAGGGTGATGGCTGCCGCGCCCCAGTAGTCGATCTTCTGCTTCACGTGCTTGGCCGGCAGATGCAGGAACAGGAACACCACGGTCAGTGCGGCCAGGCCGATAGGCAGGTTGATGAAGAAGACCCAGCGCCAGCCGTCAAAGCCCAGAATGTTGGCGGAGCCGGCAAATGCGCCGCCCACCACCGGGCCAAGCACTGAGGAGATGCCAAACACGGACATGAAGTAGCCCTGGTACTTGGCCCGGTCCTTCAACGACACAATGTCGCCGATGATGGTCAGCGCCAGGGCCAGCAGGCCGCCGGCACCAAGCCCCTGGATGCCGCGTGCGATTGCCAGTTCCGTCATGGAGTTCACGGAACCCGCATACAGCGAGCCCACCAGGAAGATGGCGATGGCGGTGAGGTACAGCGGACGGCGGCCGAAGATATCGCTGAGCTTGCCATACAGCGGCGTGCTGACGGTGGAGGTGATGAGGTACGCCGTAGTGGCCCACGCCTGCAGCGACAGTCCGTCGAGGTCATTGGCGATGGTGTAGATCGACGTGGACACGATGGTCTGGTCCAGCGAAGCCAGGAACATGCCGAGCATGAGTCCCACCATCACGGTGACGATCTGACGCCGGGTCAGGGTTGCGCCGGCGGCCCGCGCGGCGGATGTCTTGGACATGGCTTCTCCAAAGAAGAAAAAGGGATCAAAGCTGATAGTTGCTTTCAGTAACTATGTTACGTCCCGAATTGTTCCCCAGCCCACAGTTTATTGGCGCCCATCCGCGGCACCCCCCGGGCACCCGCTGTCAGCGCTCCACGAGGATGCCGTCCGGATCGCACCAGACGGTGGCCCCGGGACGGAAGGTCACGCCGTCGAATATCACATCCATGTCAACTTCGCCAGCGCTTGCCTTGGCGCTCTTGCGCGGATTGCTGCCCAGCGCTTTGACGCCGAGGTCCAGCGCGGCAATCGCTTCGCGGTCGCGGATGACGCCATTAATGACGACGCCGGCCCACCCGTTCGCGACGGCGCTCTCGGCAATCATGTCCCCCATCAGCGCCGTGCCCAGGGAGCCGCCGCCGTCCACCACCAGGACCGCACCGTTGCCCGGCGTGGCCAGGGTGGATTTCACCAGGCCGTTGTCCTGGAAGCAGCGGATGGTCCGGACCGGGCCGCTGAAGTGCGAACGGCCGCCAAGGGACTGGAACTGGAGCGCCACGGAAGCCAGGTCCTCGCCGCGCTCGTCGTAGAGGTCGGCGGTGCTGACTGTGTTGGCGGGGCGTTGGGCAGGTGCGTTCATTGCATCTCCAGGTGTCCGGTGTCGTGTTCGGGGCGACCCGCCGCCCGGCGTGCGCCGTATGACAAGCGGGCATTGATGCCCACGATAGTCTGATTTTCTGATCGCCAACCGTTCCAGGGGGAACCAGTTATGAGCCTGCCCGACACACCCGCAGCAGCGGATCCCAGCCCTGCGGCGGCAAGTTCGGCGGCGGCGCTCGCCGAGCCGACGACGAAGGTCACCGCGCGCTGGGTCACCGGGCTAGTGCTCGTCAACGTCGGTATTAACGCGGCCTTCTTTGGTCCCATCAACATATTTATCGGCCAACAGGCCATCGGCATCGACGAGGCCAATAAGGAAGCCATCCTGTCCCTCGTTATAGGGTGCGGCGCCGCCGTGTCGCTGGTGGCCAATCCGCTGTTTGGTGCACTGTCCGACAGGACGGTCTCAGGCTTCGGCCGTCGTGCGCCGTGGGTCCTGGCGGGTGCCATCCTGGCAACCGCTGCCTTGCTGGCGATGTCCGGTGCTACCGCTGTTGCCCTGATGGTCCTGTTCTGGTGCCTGGTCCAGCTGGGCGCCAACGCCGCCTACGCCGCCATCACCGCCGCCGTCCCGGACCGCGTGCCGGTGCTGCAGCGCGGCGGCGTGGGCGGCCTGGCGGCAATGGGCCAGACGCTGGGCATCCTGCTCGGCGCCGTCTTCGGGGCAGTCGTCTCGGGAAACTTCATGGTGGGCTACAGCATGTGTGCGGCAGCCCTGCTGTTCTCCGTGCTGCCGTACCTCCTCCACCGGAATGATCCGCCGCTCCCGCGCGAAGCCCGACCGCCGTTTACCTGGGGCGGTTTCCTCCGAGGCTTCTGGATCAGCCCGGCGCGCCACCCTGACTTCGCGTGGGCGTGGCTCACCCGCTTCCTGGTCAACGTGGGCAATCAGCTCACCATCGTCTACCTGCTCTTTTTCCTGCGGGACGTCATCAAGCATGAGGACCCTGCGGTCGGTGTCCTGATGCTCACCGGAATCTATGCGGTGATGGTGATGATCACGGCGGTGCTCGCCGGACCATTGAGCGACCGCGTGGGCAAGCGCAAGCCGTTTGTCATCGGTTCCTCCGTCACCATCGCCATGGCAGGCCTGATCTTGGCCTTCTTCCCCGTGTGGACCGGCGCCCTTATTGGAGCCGGCATCCTGGGCGTGGGGTTCGGCGCCTACCTTGCCGTTGACTTCGCGCTGCTGACGCAGGTTCTGCCGCAGGCTGCCGACCGCGGCAAGGACATGGGGGTCATCAACGTGGCCAACTCGCTGCCCCAGGTGTTCGCGTCCGGCCTCGCATTCCTCGCCGTGACCTACTTCGGGGGGTACTTCACACTGTTCACCACGGCGGCTGTCATCGGCCTGTTGGGCGCTGTGTTCGTGGTCAAGATCAAGGGTGTTGACTAAGGCGCACTATCGCCGCGTGCCGTATAGTTGACGCGGACTGCAGGGCGCCCGGGATGGGGATCCGACGGCCGCTGCACCATAAATTCACTACCCCGGAATGCTGATGCCCGAGACCCTTCCCGCCCATCCGCCCATGGCCGCCCGGCCCTCCACTCCACGCCAGAGGCTGCGTTATAAACGCGTCCTGGAATCCGCCGGTGGGTTTGCCCGTACAGGGCTGGAGTCCGTGGACCTGGCGGAAATTTCGGAAAAGTCCGGCGTCCCACTCGGTACTGTTTACCGGTACTTCCCCTCCCCAACGCACCTGATGCTGTCCCTCTACCGCCAGCAGCTGGACGAGCTGCATTCCCGGGCCCGCGCTTCGGCTGACAGCTTCGGCGGCCGTGCCCTCACGGGCGTGGTCATGGAGATCTTCCACATGAGGGTGATGCAGCCTGCCGTCGAGCAGTGCCTGGCCCGCAGCGTGTACCTCAAAGGCAGGGACGCCACTGGGCTTCTGCAGGAAATCGACGCGCTCAGTGAAAACGCGGTGGCCGCAGCCTCCGACGACGCCGTGGCGGCCCGGGTGCTCCTGCTGACGGTAGCTGGTCTGGTCCAGTCCGTCCGTAACCGCAGACTGTCGCTCTTTGAGGCCGAAGAGGACCTCAAAAAGGCCTGCACCCTGCTTGCTCCCGTGACTCCGAACACCCGCGCAGCGCACCGGTCGGCGTAACTGGTCTAGACCGGCTGGCGATTAAATCCGTCTTTATGCCGTGATGTGGATCGCAAAAGTTCTGATTAATCGATTTGGCACCGAACCGAGGCGGAGTGACGGCCAATTCCGCCTCCAACCGCTGATTACTATTGCTGGACCGGAGTGGCTCGCAACCCACATCGGCAAGGACCTCACTCCGGGCCCGCCACCACCGGGCCTATGAAGTGTGAATACCGACCACCTTGAGCCACCCTGTGCTTGAGCCATTCTGCGCCGTGCGCCCACGGCTAGCACCAGGAGACAACGACGTGTCCATTGACGCAATCGCACCCACTGACAATTCCGCAGCCACAGTCCTGACCGAAGCAGAGATTTTTGATGCCCACCAGGGCGGCAAGCTTTCGATCAGCAGCACCGTCCCGCTATCCAACAAGCGCGACCTTTCCATCGCCTACACCCCCGGTGTGGCCGAAGTCAGCCGCGCCATCCACGCCAACCCGGAGCTCGCCAAAACCCTCACCTGGGCGCAGCGTCTGGTGGTAGTGGTCAGCGACGGCACCGCCGTGCTTGGCCTGGGCAACATCGGCGCCAGCGCCTCACTTCCGGTCATGGAGGGCAAGTCCGCCCTCTTCAAGACCTTCGGCGAACTGGATTCTATCCCCGTGGTCCTGAACACCACGGACGTTGACGAGATCGTGGAAACCCTCGTCCGTCTCCGCCCCAGCTTCGGCGCCGTCAACCTGGAGGACATCTCCGCACCGCGCTGCTTCGAACTTGAAGAAAAGCTCATCGAGGCGCTGGACTGCCCGGTCATGCACGATGACCAGCACGGCACCGCCGTGGTGGTCCTCGCCGCCCTGAGGAACGCCGCCAAGGTCACCGGCCGCGAACTCGCCAGCCTCCGCGTCGTAGTTTCCGGTGCCGGTGCAGCGGGCATCGCCGTCGCCGAAATCCTGCTGACAGCAGGCCTCGAGGACGTCGTCCTGCTCGACTCAAAGGGTGTCATCAACAGCGCCCGGGCCGACATCGCCGCCGACCCGCAGAGCAAGAAGTCCCAGATGGCACAGCGCGGCAACCCGCGCGGCGTCACTGGCGGCCCCGGCGATGCACTGCTCGGCGCGGACGTGTTCATCGGGGTTTCCTCCTCGAAGCTGGACGAAGCGCACCTGAAGCTGATGAACGCTGATTCCATCGTGTTCGCCCTCTCCAACCCGGACCCCGAAGTCCTGCCCGAGGTGGCAACCAAGTACGCCGCCGTTGTAGCCACCGGCCGCAGTGACTTCCCCAACCAGATCAACAACGTGCTGGCGTTCCCCGGAATCTTCCGCGGCGCGCTGGACGCCGGCGCCCGGAGGATCACGCCCGCCATGAAGCTTGCCGCGGCGCGCGCCATTGCGGACCTGGCCGAAGATAACCTGTCCGCTGACTACATCGTGCCCAGCCCGCTGGACCCGCGCGTTGCCCCCGCAGTGACGGCCGCCGTGGCCGCCGCCGTGGACGCTGAATAACCTCCGCAGCCGCACCCTGCCCTAACGCCCGACGGCGGTGCCTCCCCTCTCAAAGGAGAGGCGCCGCCGTCGGGCGTTTACCCGGACAGATGGTGGGCCGGGTGCCAGTCCGGACGCGGGTGCCACCCTAAACTGGGCTCATGAATTCCGAAACCATTGTAAGCATCCTGTGTGGTCTGGCGATCCTGGTGGGAGTCGCCGGCACCATCGTCCCCGTGCTTCCCGGCAGCTTCCTGATCGGTCTCAGCCTGTTGGCGTGGGCAATCTGGGGCGGCGCCGGCACCGTGGGCTGGGTGATCTTCGCGGTGGGCATCGTGTTTGTGGTCGCCGGACTGTCGGCGGGTGCCGTGCTGACCGGGCGGAAGCTCAAGCAGGCAGGCATCCCCAGCAGGAGCGTAGTGGTGGGCCTGGCTGCTGGCGTGATCGGTATGTTTATCATCCCCGTGGTGGGGCTTTTTATCGGGTTTGCCGCCGGCCTGCTGCTCAGTGAGCTCCGCCGGACCCGGCAGGTCCGCACCGCAACCACCACCAGCTGGGCGGCCCTGAAGGCCACCGGACTGGGAATGCTCGCGGAGTTCGGGCTGGCGTGCCTGGCAGCCAGCACCTGGGTGATCGGAGTGTGGATCGCTGCGGTTACGTAGGCCGGCCGCGTGCAGCGCCACGCGGGGCTGCCACGTAGCATGGAGAGATGAGCGTGGGGGATGCCAGAGGACCGATCTACCGGGACGGCCGGGACCTGACGCCGTTCGGCAACGTCCAGTTTCAGACCCCCGTCCGGGAACTTGCCGGCAGTGTGGGCGGCCTGCTCCACGGGGTGCTGGGCGGCCGTGATGCTGCGCTGATCACCGTCGACGGGGACGTGCCCCGGCTCAGGCTGATGCCGGGGAAAGCGGCCAGGGCGGTCCATGACGCCATCTTCGCCAACAGGGAACCGGAACGGCTCATTGCTGTGGGCCGGACCTACCCCGGCTGGGCGGGCCTTTGTTCTGTCATGTCCGGCCTCCTGGCGTACCAACACGGCGGCTACCTGCGCGCTTCCGAACTTCTCCAGCGGGGCCTGTCCATCAGGAACGACGACGACGCCAACCAGTACGCGGCAACGTACCTGACGCGGGTGGTCAGCCGCGTCGAGGTCGCCGAGCGCATCGAAGTTCCCGTGCTGTTCGGCCAGGAAGCGGTCTTCCTCGCCCTCGCGCACTGCCTGCGGGAAACGGGCCAGCTGGAGGCCGCGCTGCAGACGGTGGCCGGGCTGCCGCCGTCGTTGCCCTCCGCACTGGCGCGCTGTGCGCTGGCGTTTGCGCTGGGCCGGGATAAGGAAGTGGTGATCTGGACTGAGGGGCTGCTGAATTCGGATGACCTGTCGGCCGCGCTGCTGCTCCTCCGCGGCCGGGCGTTGCGGCGGCTCGGAGCCCACACCAAGGCGCACGAGGCACTCAAGGAGGTGCTCCGCCGTCGGAAGACAGACGTGGTGCTCCGCAACGACGCCCTGACCGACCGCGCCCTGCTGGTGCTGGACAACGGCCGCAAATCCCTCAACCCGCGGGACTGGCTCCGGGGCCGGCCGGCGGAGCTGGAAACCTTCGAAGTTATCCGCAAGGACGTCGACGAGCGCCGGCTGTGGGAGCAGGAGTGGGAGAACTTGGACGGGAAATGACCTTGTGGAGCCAGCCGCCGCGGGGTACAACGGAGGCATGAGTGACGCAGCCCGCTCCTGGATGGAAAAGTACATCGCGGCATGGACCACCAACGAGCCCAACGACATCGGGGCGCTGTTCACTGAGGATGCTGTCTACGCCACTCGGCCCCACGACAAGGATCCGTGGCGGGGGCGCGAGCAGATCGTGGACCATTGGCTGGTTGAGCGGGACGAACCCGACGAATGGACCTTCGAGTGGTGGGTGCTGGGAGTCGACGGGGACCTGGCCTTCGTGCAGGGCATCACGCACTATCTGGGGGACCGGCCCAGCTACGAGAACCTGTGGGTGATCCGGCTGGAGCCCGACGGCCGCGCGTCCCAGTTCACGGAATGGTTCATGGAACGCAAAGACTAGGCTTGCGCCGTGAGCCCGGCAACGAGCGGCACCACTTGCTCGGCCAGTAGCACAGCGCCCAGGGCAATCATGATGATGCCGCTGGCCAGCGTGACGGCGCGGGCGGCGCCGGGGCGGGATGTGAGGAGCTTGCGGGCCAGCAATGCCACGCAGGTGTAGACGGTCCCGGCCAGCAGGACAAACGTCAGTCCCAGCAGCCCGGACTGTACCGGCAGGGGGAGGGCGGCTTCCGGACTGACGAACTGCGGCACCAGCGCCACGTAGAAGAGCAGCCCCTTGGGGTTGATGCCGCTGGTGCCCATTCCCTGCAGGAAGGTCCGGAGCTGGTTGGCAGGCTTCCCGACGGCGGCTGCCGCGCTGAAGGATGCCCCGCGCCAGGAGCGGAGGGTGCTGATACCCAGCCACAGGAGGTAGGCGGCCCCTGCCACGGTGATCCAGCCCAGGAGGCCAGGCATGCCGGACAGCAGCGCCGCCAGGCCCGCCACCATCAGCAGGGTGTGCAGGACATAGCCCCCGCAGAGGCCGGCAACGGCCGGGACGAAGCTGCGCTGCCGCAGTCCGGCCGTGATGGAATAGGCCCAGTCCACCCCGGGGGTGCAGGCGAGGGCCGCCGCGACCAGCACAAATGCGAAAAACAGCTGAGGGTTCATGGTGGGCTCCTGTCCGATGGCTACAGGACAAACCCTATGAAGTTTGTGGCCATAAGTGCTTACCTTTTTCGCCCATGAGACAGGCCTCTTGGTAATATTCTTGCGTGATTGACCACATTGACAGGAATATCTTGCGGTACCTCAAGGAGGACGGCCGAATGACTGCCACGGCGCTCGCCGCCAAGGTGGGCCTGACGGTGGCGCCGTGCCATCGAAGGCTGCGGGATTTGGAAGCCTCGGGCGTGATCCGCGGCTACAAGGCGGACATCGATCCCGCGGCCGTGGGACTGGGGTTTGAGGCGATTGTGTTCGTCACCTTGCGCCAGGTGGATCGCTCCACAATGGAAGTCTTCGAGAACCGGGTGGCGGACAACCCCAACATCGTCGAGGCGCAGCGGCTTTTCGGCTCCCCGGATTACCTGCTGAAGGTCATCGCCGAGGACCTGCCGGCATACCAGCGTTTCTACGACGCCGAGCTGACGTCCCTGCCTGGCGTGGAGCGGCTGACGTCCACCCTGGTGATGAAGAACCTCAAGTCCAACGCCGGCCCGCCCGTCTAACTCCACCTCGGGGTCACTTATGGCCCATCTGTGGCCCTCCGACGGGCAAAGAGTGACCCCGCGCCGGTCTTCTGTTTCGGGATAGTCTATGGCCCGAGCAGCCCTGTGGTCCGGTAGGGGATGACCTCGCGCAGGAACATGCTGGTGGACGTACGGACGATTCCAGGACAAAGCCGGATTTCCTCCGAAACGCGGTAGAGATCGTCCGGGCTGGTGGCCACGACACGGATGACGAGGTCGGTGTCACCGGCGGGGGCATGGCACTCCAGGACTTCGGGGATTTTCCGGAGCGCGGCGATGGCTTCGTTGAGGTGGCTCTGGTCCAGTTCGGCGCTCACAGCTGCCGCCACTCCGCGGCCCAGGGCGGAGGGGAGCACCCGGCTGCTGTTGGGGCGGAGTGCGCCCGACGCCGTCATCCGCTCCAGGCGCGACTGCACCGTCCCGCGCGCCAGGCCCAGCCGCTGGGCGAGGACCATGATGGGAATGCGGGGGTCAACGTCGAGGGCGTTGAGGATCCGCTTGTCTGTGGCGTCCAGTTCCTGCAATCTGATCACTTCCTGTCGGTTTTCACGGTGAATATTGGTCATTCTGACCAGAGTATTCCTTGCCGGTTGTGCCAACTGTAGGACGTCTGCTCAAATTATGGCAACATGCAGGCGAAAGGCTACCGCTGATCCTGCTGGCTTACAGGCTCCCCGGCACACCACCCGGAAACTGGACCACGCTTCCCGCAAAGAGGCCGCCGCTGATGACACTTGTTCACACCAAAGTCATTCTCCAACCACGACGAGAGCCCCTGAACTCCCGGGCGCCGGATTTCCGGCGTCATCGGTAGCTGAGGGGCTCTTGTGTTGTCCCGCCGCACTGCAACGCGGGGTCACTTCAGGCCCATTTGCGTAGGCTGGGTTTATGACTCCAGCCGGACGCTTCGCCCCCAGCCCCTCCGGGGAACTGCATGTGGGCAATCTCCGCACCGCGATTCTTGCCTGGCTTTTTGCCCGATCCACCGGCCGGGACTTCCGGCTGCGCATTGAGGACCTGGACCGGGCGCGGGCCGGCGCGGAGGCCGAGCAGCTCCGCGATCTGGCAGCCATCGGCGTGACGTGGGACGGCGCCGTCGTCCGCCAGACAGACCGCGGCGCGGTGTACGACGAGGCGATCCGCCGGCTCGGCGACGCGGGTCTGACGTACGAGTGCTTTTGCACGCGCCGGGAGATCCAGGATGCGCCATCGGCCCCGCATGCACCGCAGGGAGCCTACCCGGGAACGTGCCGGTACCTCGACCCTGCCGAGCTGGAGTACAAACGCTCCACCCGGCCGGCGGCCATAAGGCTCCGCTCTGCCGTCACCGAATGCACTGTGCAGGACTTACTGCTCGGGGAATTTACGGGCGTGGTGGACGACTTCGTCCTGCGCCGTAACGACGGCGTGACCGCCTATAACCTGGCCGTGGTGGTGGATGATGCCGCTCAGGGCGTCGATCAGGTGGTGCGCGGGGATGATCTGCTTCCATCCACGCCCCGGCAGGCATATCTTGCCAAGCTCTTAGATATTCCTGTTCCGGAATATGCGCATGTGCCGTTGGTGGTGAATTCCGACGGCGCCCGGCTGGCCAAGCGGGACGGTGCCGTGACGCTGGCCGACCTTTCCCGCGGAGGAGTTACCGCGGGCGGCGTCCGGGACCTCATCCTCCTATCCCTGGGCCTGCCGGCGGACAGGCTGGAGCAGTCCCTGCCAGTATTCCTGCCCGGCAGGTTACCGCGGAACCCGTGGGTTTGGCCCGGAGCCTAGCAGCATCCTCCACACACACCACAGACTTGGCGAGCACGAAGACGTTGCTGCGCAACGCTGTGTGGGGCAGTGCGGTCTGGGGGTCGTAGGCTGGAACCATGTCAGACCAGCGCTCCCCGGAGCACACCCCAGCACTTCGATTCACCGTTGAGACCGCGAAGGTCCTGGCTGAGGTGGCGCACAACCGGCAGAAGGACAAACTCAAGCGGCCATACCGCGAACACGTGCTCGCGGTGGGCGACGCCCTGGCGGATTTCGACGACGACATCCGGATCGCTGGATACCTGCATGACATTGCGGAGGACACACCAATCACGCGGCAGGCGCTGCTTGAGATGGGTGTACCTGAGCGGGCTGTGGACATCATTGAGCGCGTCACCAACCGGCTGCATGAGAACCCCGACGACTACGCATCCGGGATCCGCGAAATTGCCGAAGACCACGATGCCGCACTGGTGAAGATCGCGGACAACGCCCACAATTCACTGCCTGGACGGGTCAGGTCGCTGGCGGAGAAATGGCCGGACAAGCCGCCGGTCACCAAATACCGCGATGCGCGTCCGGTGCTCTATGCCGCTGTGGACGTGGAAGAGGTCCGGAACATCCTGGCCCGCGTGAACCCGTGGCTGCTGGAAGAACTCGACGACCGGCTGGACGAGGAAGACGACACCGACTACGAGAACCTCTCCTACGACGCCCCCCAATAGCAACGCGGGGTCACTTATCGCCCATCGGAGGGCAAAAATTGGGCGATATCTGACCCCGCGTTGGTTGGGCTACACCCGCCCGATGGCGTCGATGTCCTCGAGGAAGTCCTGGTGGACCTCGGCGCTGACGGTGGTCCGGGTGTCCCCGATGGCGTCCAGATAGTCCTGCGTGGAGGGCCCCTTCCGGACCGCCTCACGGACCGAAACGCTGCCTCCGGAAGCTGCGCCGCCGTCGTCATACACTGCTTTTTCCAGCGCACGCTGGGAAGCGCTGCGGGCGGCGTACTCAATGTCCGCGGGGGAGAAACCTTCGGTGCGCTCCACGAGGAGTTCCACATCGACGTCGTCCACCACGGCGGCCGGGATGAAACGCTGCCACATGGCTTCGCGGGCCTGGCGGTCGGGGAGGCCGATGGGGATGACGTAGTCGAACCGGCCGTGGCGTAGGAAGGCGGTGTCCAGGGCGCGGATGAAGTTGGTGGCGCAGACCAGCAGGCGGCCGGGCTGTTCACGGAATGCCGGGATGATTTTCAGGAGTTCGTTCGTCACGCCCTGCAGTGGCGACGGCGGCTCGCCGGACCGCTGCGAGGCAATCTCCTCCACCTCATCGATGAACACCACGCAGTGCTCCAGCTCGGCGATTTCCAGGAAAGTTTCGCGCAGGGCGCCCGCCAGCCCCTTGGGATCGGACGCCAGCCGCGACGGGAACACCTCCACGAACGGCCACTCCAGCCGGGACGCAATAGCCTTGGCGAACGTGGTTTTGCCGGTCCCCGGAGGCCCAAAAAGCACCACAGCGCGGGGCGGCACCACACCGTATTCATCGGCGAGGTCGGCCTCGGCGAGCGGCAGGACCAGACGACGCTCCAGGAGCTCCTTTTCCTTGCGCATGCCGGCCACATTCTCCCAGAGGTCCCGGGCCAGGATCCGGCCTCCCAGCTCGCCCAGCGCGCCGAGTTCCTGGCGCTGCACGGGGATAGTCCGCTCGAAGTAACGCAGGTTTTTCTTGAGCGCGAAGCCGCGGCTGAGGAACGCCTCCACCCGGGTTTCGGACTCGGGCATCAGCGCTGACAGTTTGTTGAGGCCGTGCGGGGCCATCCGGTTTTCGACGGCGGCGAGCAGCGAGGTGCCGATGCCCCGGCCGCGGTACTCCGGCAGTGTAGCCAGGAAAACGATCCAGCCCTGGTCATGGGCGGCGCGTCCGACGGCGGCGCCCACCACCATATCGCCCTGCACTGCCACAACCGCGTGGTCCTTCTCGCATGAAGCCAGGACCTCGGAGAGAGCATAAACGGGCTCCACATCAGAGGCCTTGAGGGACTCCCACAGGTGCAGGATCCCGTCCAGGTCCGCCGAATGGAAATCCCTGATGCGCCAGTTGGTCATGCGGTGTCTCCCGGGTGGTTCGTCGTTGAACTGCAGGTCGTAAATGCACAGCGCAGTACGGTGAGGCGCTCTGCTGAGCATAGGCGACCTGCCCGCGACGAAGGGTTGCAGGAGCGTTGCGTTACGGCGGACTTAAGGCAGCCGGACTCTGTTGCCTGGTCAGACTTTGATGGGAACTGGGTGGACCTCGTCGGCGGGGTGGCCCGCGCGATCATGGATGCGCCGCACAGCGTCCGCTGACGGAGCCTCGGACAGGCAGTAGACCAGGCCCGACTCAGGGTCGGCCCAAGCCGACTTGAACTCGACGCTTTCGTCGCTCTGAATGGCGAGATCGGCGTCGTGGGCTTCTTGAAGGGCTTCTTGGGTGATTCCGGTCATGTTGCGATGGACATCCATAAATTCCGGCATGATGCTGGTGCTCCTTAACTCGGTTTCGCCGTTGAAACAGCAGGATGGGGCCGACGTTAGACCTGCGCCCGGAACGCGTCAAGAGGATTTTGGAAACGAACGACGGCGGCACCTGAGGGTCCGTGGAATCAGAACCGGATGCCGCCGTCGTACGTTTAAAAACGCGCCGGTGCGCTACTTTTTGAACGTGTCCGCAGGCGGGTTGGCCACCATGGGAGCCGTGCCCGTGAAGCCCTCGCCGGTGGCCGCGATTTCACGGATGCGGTGGCGGCAGGCGAACCAGCCCACCACCATCAGCGCAGAGGCGATGGCCGTTACCAGCATGGTGAGCGGGGAATCAATGAAGACCATCACCAGCACGCCGACGAGGAAGAGCAGCGAAAGGTAACCCGTGTACGGGGCACCGAACATCCGGAACGACGGGCGCTCGAGCCAGCCCTTGTCCGCCCAGCGTTTGAGCTGGATCTGGCAGAGCACGATGGTTGCCCAGGTCATGACGATGCCCACGGAGGCCACGTTCAGGACGATCTCAAAAGCCTGGGCGGGGACCAGGTAGTTCAGTGGGACGCCCAGCAGGGACACGGCGGCGGTGATGGCGATGCCGCCGTAGGGAACGCCGGCCTTGTTCATCCGGGACGCAAACTTGGGGGCCGATCCGTTAACGGACATGGAGCGGAGGATTCGGCCGGTGGAGTAGAGCCCGGCGTTCAGGGAGGACAGGGCGGCGGTGAGGACCACCAGGTTCATGATGACGTCCACGCCCTGGATGCCGATGGAGCCAAAGAACGTCACGAACGGGCTGACGCCCTTCTCGTAGGAGGTATAGGGCAGCAGCAGCGCGAGTAGGATGACGGAGCCGACGTAGAAGACGGCGATGCGGAAGACCACGGAGTTGATGGCCTTGGGCATGATCTTTTCCGGGTTTTCGGTCTCGCCGGCGGCGGTGCCCACGAGCTCGATCGAGGCGTAGGCGAACAGGACGCCCTGCATGAGGATGATCATGGGGAGCAGGCCGTTGGGGAAGACGCCGCCGTTGTCCGAGAGGAGGCTGAGGCCAACCTGTTGGCCGTCCACGGGAGTGCCGAAGATGACGAAGTAGGTGCCGACCACGAGGAAGATGACCAGTGCGGCGACCTTGATGAGGGCGAACCAGAACTCGAGTTCACCGAACACCTTGACGGAGACAAGGTTCAGGGCGAGAACCACCACCAGGGCGATCAGGGCCCAGGCCCACTGCGGAACCGCTGCCATCCAGGGGACGTAGTTGCCGAAGAAGTGCATGTACAGGGCGGCCGCGGTGATGTCCACGATGGTGGTGGTGGCCCAGTTGATCCAGTAGAACCAGCCGGAGACGAACGCTGCCTTCTCGCCGAAGAATTCGCGGGCGTAGGAGACAAACGAGCCCGACGACGGCCGGTGCAGTACCAGTTCGCCCAGGGCCCGCAGGATGAGGAAAGCGAAGAAACCGCAGACGGCGTAGGCGATGACCAGCGACGGTCCGGCGGCGTTTAGGCGGCCGCCGGCGCCGAGGAACAGGCCGGTACCGATGGCGCCGCCGATGGCGATCATCTGGATCTGCCGCGGTTTGAGGTTCTTGTGGTAGCCCTTGTCCTCCGCGTGCAGGGTGGACTCGGTGGCGTGGGCGTGGCCGCCGTCGATGAGGTGGTCGGGGATGGGGGGATTCGTCATGCGCTGTGTCCTTAAGGGGATGTGGGGACTATTTGCTGAGGTTGGCGAGGCGTTCGGGGCTGAGGAGTTCCTGGAGCTGGCTGTCGGTGAGCAGGCCGTGCTCGAGGACAAGTTCCGCGACGCCCTTGCCGGTGGCGAGTGCCTCTTGGGCGATTGCCGTGGCGGTGGCGTAGCCGAGGTGGGGATTCAGGGCGGTGACCAGGCCGATGGACTGTTCCACGGTGAGCCGGAGGTGCTTGGTGTTGGCAGTGATGCCCCGGACACAGCGGGCCGTGAGGGTGCGGCAGGCTGCTTCGAGGTGGGAGATGCTCTTGTGGAGGCTGTGGACAATGATGGGTTCGAAGGCGTTGAGCTGGAGCTGCCCGGCCTCGGCGGCCATGGTGATGGTGACGTCGTTGCCGATGACTTCGTAGGCGACCTGGCTGACCACTTCCGGGATGACGGGGTTGATTTTGCCGGGCATGATGGACGAGCCGGACTGTACGGCCGGCAGGTTGATCTCGCCGAAGCCGGCGCGCGGGCCGGAGGAGAGCAGGCGGAGGTCGTTGCAGATCTTGGAGAGCTTCACAGCCACCCGCTTGAGCACGCCGGACAGGTGCACAAAGGCGCCCACGTCCTGGGTGGCCTCGATGAGGTCGACGGCGGTGACCAGGGGCAGGCCCGTGATCTCGGCCAGGTGCCGGCAGGCTGCCTCGGTATAGCCGGCAGGAGCGTTCAGGCCGGTGCCGATGGCGGTGGCGCCGAGGTTAATTTCGTGGATGAGCAGTTCGGCCTCGGCCAGGCGCAGGCGGTCCTCGCCGATGGTTACGGCATAGGTGCCGAATTCCTGGCCGAGGGTCATGGGGACGGCGTCCTGCAGCTGGGTGCGGCCCATCTTCACCACGGTGCGGAATTCCAGTGCCTTCTCGCCGAAGGCTTCTTCGAGTTCTGCCAGGGAGTCCAGAAGCTCGCGGGCGGCGAAGATGGTGCCGAGCTTGACCGCGGTGGGGTAAACGTCGTTGGTGGACTGGCTGAGGTTCACGTGGTCGTTGGGGTGCAGCCGTGCGTAGTCGCCCTTGGGGTGGCCAAGCATCTCCAGCGCCCGGTTGGCGATGACCTCGTTGGCGTTCATGTTCGACGACGTCCCGGCGCCGCCCTGGATCACGTCCACCACGAACTGGTCGCTGAGTTTTCCGGCCATCACGTCGGTGCAGGCTTGTTCGATCGCCCGCGCCCGGTCGGCGTCCAGCAGACCAAGCTCGTGGTTGGTCCGGGCGGCGGCGAGCTTCACGGCGGCGAGGCCGCGGATCAGGTGCATGTTGGAGGACAGCGGCTGCCCGGTGATAGGGAAGTTTTCCACTGCGCGGAGGGTGTGGACGCCCCAATACGCTTCGGCGGGGACGTCGCGGTCGCCCAGGAGATCGTGCTCGGACCGGGTTTCTGTTGCGGCATCAAGCATGGTCAGGTTGGTCATGAGGGTCCTCACAGGGCTTCGTTGACGGGTTAGGACAGGGTTAAAGCAGGCAGGAAATCGGTGGGCTGCAGCAGGCCGACTGCGTGCCCGCCGCCCAGGACGGGGGCGGTAGCGATGCCACCCAGCGGCGCGGTGTCGACGCCGAGCGCCGCCAGGACGTGCAGCGTGGCGGGCATCCGGGCACGGTCGCCGCCGTCGGAAATCTTGACGGCGACGGCGCGGCCGTCCGGCAGGCCAACCAGCTGCACACCCTCAAAACCGTCCTTTGCCACGGCGCCGGGGAGCAGCCGCATCAGTTCGGTGACGTCCCGGCGCTCGCCGGCCACCATGTCAGGGTGTTGCCGCATGGCGAGTCCGACGGCGGCGTCCGCCGACAGTGGGGCGGTCCCGCCGTCGTCGGGGGTTCCTGATATGCCCGCTGCAGCGGCTGCGATGGTGCCAAAGCCGCGGGCCATGCCGCGGAGGGTGAGGGC
Organism: Arthrobacter sp. UYCo732; assembly: GCF_040547265.1. Taxonomy (NCBI): domain Bacteria; kingdom Bacillati; phylum Actinomycetota; class Actinomycetes; order Micrococcales; family Micrococcaceae; genus Arthrobacter; species Arthrobacter sp. UYCo732. The sequence continues at coordinate 27,870 of NZ_JBEPPJ010000025.1, forward strand.
GAACAGCGGGGTGCCGCAGCCATCTGTACTGCGGGCGGACGGTTCCTCTCCTGCGAGTTCAAAAACTGTGGACGCGACAAGTTGCTGTAGCGGGTGCGACGGGTCCAGATAGCCTTTGACCGGCCAGCCGTTGATGACGCAGGTGGCAGCCATGGCGGCGTGCTTACCGGAGCAATTCTGCGTCACTTGTGTGGCATGGAGGCCGGAACGCAGCCAGTTTTCGCGCTCGCAGGTGCCGTAGGGGAGGTCGGTGCTGTTCTCGAGGTCGCTCGCCGTGAGGCCATGCATGCTGAGGATGCGCTGGGTGCCCCCGCGGTGCTTGGCCCCGCCGGAGTGGCTCGCGGCGGCCAGCGCGAGGAGGTCGGCGGGGAGTTTCAGGCCGGCACGGACCATGGCCACGGCCTGCAGCGGCTTGAGGGAGGAGCGCGGGTAGAACGGAGCCAGGGGGTCGCCAACCGCGGCCAGGATGGTGCCGTCCGGAGCCGTCGCGACGGCCGAACCGTAGTGGACGCTTTCCACGAGGCCGTCGCGGGTAGCGACCACCAGGGGTGCGTGCTGCGGGAGGTTCCCGGCGGTGCCGGAGGCAGCAGTCTGGGAAGCATGAAGTGCAGTGGCAGGCATGGAGTCCTAGGGTTACTGGTGAAGGGATACTTGCTGAAGCGTTAGTGGTTGAGGATGGAATCGAGGGCGGCGCCCACGGCGTGCAGATGTTCGGCCATCGCGTTGCTGGCGGCGTCTGCGGATGCTGCTTCGATGGCCTCGAGGATGCGCTGGTGTTCAGCATCGGAGGCGTGCTGGCGGTCGGCCACCATGTTCAGCGTCTCGGACTGGAATGCCAGGGCGCCCCGGATATCGGCAACCACGCTGGCGAACACCTTGTTGCCGCTGGCCTGGGCGATGGCGGCATGGAAGCTGGAGTCCAGGGCAACCCATGATTCAGGGTCAGTTTCCGTGGCCATGGCGGCGACGATGTGCCGCATCGTCGCCAGTTCTTCGTCTGTCCGCCGCTGGGCGGCCAGACCCGCGGCGGGGACTTCGATGTGGGGGCGCGCTTCGGTGAGGTCCCGGGCGGAGTACTGCCCGAGCGTGAGGTCGTTTGCCACCTTGTTGGCCACCACAAAGGTGCCCTTACCGGTTTTGGTAACCGTCAGGCCCAGCGCGGTGCAGGAACGGAGGGCTTCGCGGATGACCGAGCGGCTGACCCCGTACTGCTGTGACAGGGAAGCCTCGGAACTGAGCTTGCCCCCCACTGCCACGACGCCGGATTCGATGTCGGCACGGATGGCGTTGAACACCGCTTCGGCCGCACTGAGCCGGGCCAAGGGCTGAACTGCCACGCCGGCCGCGGGGGAAGGCTGGCTAAGGGGCTGCTCGCGGACGGGATGCGCAGGCTGTCCTGCTGTCCGGCTGTCTGACAGGTTCACGCTTTAAATATGGCACGGGTCACAGACTGTGTCAATGTCCGCGACATGCCCGGGGGCCTGGTTGATAGGCCGCAATAGCCTTGCCATACTGCCCTTATGGGGAAAATAAGACTGAACACACTGATCGCTGCTGCCATTTTGTGCTTGGTTGCCTCCGGATGCGGATCCCCGGCGGCCCTGCCGGAGCCCGCGGGCGGCGCGGCAAGTGCTTCGAGCGCCGCAACCCCGCCAGCGACACCAACATCCTCCCCGACGCCGGCTCTGACCCGTATGGCGCCACCGATCGGGGTTGTGGGCGCCCATTCAGGAACCTGCTCACCCTACGCGGGCACGGTCCTCAATAGTCCGGAGAATGCCGAACAGTTTCACAACGCCAGTCGAGGTAGTCCCACTGCTGGGCAATTTCGGCCTGCAGTTGCTGCAGCTGGGCTGTGAGGTCCTCGTTGGCCGCGGCGGCTTTCGTGAGGGCCTCGTCTCTGGCCTTGTGCTCTGCCTCCAGCTTCTGGAGCTGCTCCGGTGACTGCTGGTGGACCGGAGCTTTGGGCGCCGGGGCGAGGTGGCCGGCATCGAACGCAAACGACGGCGGCAGCTGGCTGCCGTTCTTCGCCTAGTTCTTGAAGGCGGGTTCGTTCAGGAGGGCGTTGAGGTCGTCCTTGTAGGGAAGGACGAGCGCGGGCTCTACCTTGAACAGCCAATCAACAAGGCGCTCGGCGGTGTACCTGGCGTAGAACATGGACGCTCGGGGATCTACCCGGGTGAACTGTTCGGCGCGGCGGGCATGCTGCGCCAGGTCAGGCCAATCCTCAAGCGCCACCATGAGGTCGAAGATGTGGCGGGGCGTGCGGAACTGCCCGTTGGTCCCGGCCGAAGCCAGCATGGACAACATGTACTCGTACAGGTCACCCTTGGTGTCCTTGCCGTCCATATTGATGCTGTCGACGATGTCCACGACGTGTTTCAGCACGCCCGCGTTCGGGATCTTGAACTGAGCATCCTTCATGTGGTGGCGGTAGGTGGAATCTTCACTCATCGACGCTTCAGAAACAGCAGATATGTGATCTGTTCGATGACTTCCAGCGGGTTGGAGATGCCGCCGCTCCAGAACGTATTTTGGACTTTGTCTACTTGGGACTTGATTTCACCTGTGATCACCACAGTGAGTTTTGTGCCTGGGGGTGACAGTCCTGTCGAGCGGTCCAAGACCTCCGCCGTCCTCCGTTACGTGCGTTCTTTCTTCCAAGCGCGCAGGCGCCACGCCACCAGCGCGGTCAGGGCCACTGCGGCGATGACGACGGCGATGTCCCGGCCGGCTGCTTTGGTCACGGCCTCGTAGGAATTGCCGGCCAGGTAGCCCAGCAGGACAAAGCCGATACCCCACGCGAGACCGCCAGCAGCGTTGAAGAGCAAGAACCGGCCGTACGGCATCCGGGACGTGCCGGCCAAAGCGGGCATCACAGCGCGGAAGAAGGCAACGAACCGTCCCAGGAAGACCGCCCACCCGCCTCTGCGGCGCAGGAAGTCCTGGGCCTTCTTTAGACGTCTCCTATGCCGGGTCATCGCTTTGGACTTCACGAGCCGGGGGCCTAAATGCTTCCCGACCTCGTAGCCTACGGTGTCGCCCAGAACAGCGGCCGCTACCGCGACAATCATCATGACCGGCAGTTGAACTTCGCCACGGCTGGCCACCACCCCGCCCAGCACAGCCGCCGTTTCACCCGGAATAACGAAGCCGACGAACAGCGCGTCTTCGGCGAACACCAGGCAGAAGACGGCGATGTAGGCCACGAGCGGGCTGACGTTCAGGATGCCGTCAATGAAGCCGCTCATGGGGAAATACTAGGCCATCGGGGCAGAACTTTCAGGCGTAGCTTTCGACAGTTGAAGCGACTATCTCGCGAACGCCAGGGCCCTCACGGAATGTCGGGAGGCTTTCCACTGCACCATCTCCGATTAACTCCAACACCGCGTCGGGCGTGAAAGGCCAACGCCACGTGGGTCTGATGGAAGCGGTTCCCGAAGCAACGGCAATGAGGGGGATGACATTCACGCCGTGACCCAGCGCTGCGCGGTAACGATCTGCGGCGTCAGCGATCTTTGTATGCCGGTGACCGTCTTCGCCTTTGGAAGGGGCGGCCAACCCCTTCCTGTTCGGATGCCCGCCTGCTGGCGCTCTTTCCATAGTCGGCAACCGGCGCGATCGTGCCGGTTCGCTGCCCGGCTTCAGAATGCCATGTCGGAGATCCAGGGGTTGACCGAGGAATGATCCGGGCCCGGATCGGGTCTATAAACAGCGGGTCCCAAGAGCGCTTGGGACCCGCTGCAATCCGCAAATGCCCTAGCAGGGACGCCAAGACTTCCCGCCCGGTGCGTAGCAACGCGGACCTGTGTACTTGGTAGCCGGTGGTACATATGGGGCGGGCGCGGGCGGAATGTACGGCTGGGGCGCCGGCGGGACATATGGTGCGGGTGCCGGCAGCCTACGTTGGCGCTCGGCTTCGGCCTGACGGGCCGCTTCCGCTGCTGCGGCATTGGCAGCAGCTGCGTCGTCCGCGGCCTTCTTCTCGGCAGCAGCACGTTCCTCGGCGGCTTTCTTTTCCGCTGCGGCCTGAGCCTCAGCGGCCAGGCGGTCCTCGAGTGCCTTCTTTTCCGCCGATGCCAGGGTGACCTGCAGGGACTTCGTGTCGTCCCGCTTCTTCTCTGCAGCCGCGACCTTGTTATCGAGCGTGGAAAGGTAGGCCACTGTGACGGTGGCCGTCAGGCCAGCCCAGTAGATTGCCCTCTGGGCGTCCTTGCTGGCAGCAAGAACAGCTCTGAGGGCCTTTGCCGCTGCCAGTTCCGTAACAAGGGCTGTGGCCACTGCGCCAGCAGCAGTTGACGTGGTTGCGGGCTCGGCTGCAGCGGCGGTTTCAAGCGCCTTTGTCGTCTGTGCAAGTTGGGCAGGTATCGTGCAGTCCACTTGATCGGAGAACAGACCGCTCTTGGCCGCCCGAGCTTCCGCGTAGGCCGCTTCGACCGGCGGCATGAATTTACTGTTGCCGCCGAACTGTACGGGGATTCCCATGCCTTCCCGGGCTATGTTCGCGTTTACAAGTGAACCATCCGGTGTAAATACCCCAGCGAGAGTCCGGCCGTATTTGTCGTGACGTTCGGCGTCGAACTCAAGCCTGACCCGCGTGCCTTGAGGGAGCAGTCTCTCCAGGTATTCCGCGGCCTGCGGGCCGAGGCACTCCACGGGCTGGTTGGGGTCCTTCGTCTCCGGGGTGTCTATATTGAGCAGTCGGATGGTGTGGTCGCCGTTGTTGATGCTGACCACCAGGGTGTCACCGTCAATGATCCGGATTACCGTGCCGGAATCTGCATTCGCCGCAGAGGCGACGACCATGGACCCTGCCACCAACGCGGCAGAGGCCACGGAAGCAACGAGTAGTTTCTTCATTCAAAGCTCTTTTCTAAACAGGCGATCATGTCGTGAAGATACAGCAACCTTGGTTGAACCTGAAAGTTTCCTCAAACTATGCTGGACGTTTTCGGGCAAGTGAGGATAATCGCTGACGAAAGCAGTACGTTCGTGCCGGTCTGAGGCTTTTCGCTAGGCAGTACTGGGCGTAGGCTTACCGGGAATCCAAATACGGCACGTTCGTACCTATATCGGAGGCGCCAATGGAACCCTTGACCGACTTGCTCGCCGGAGAAGTGCGCTCGCGGCGCGGACAGTTGGGCCTTACCCAGCGCGACCTGGCGGACATGGCCGGGGTCTCGGAACGGTTCGTCCGTTTTGTGGAGCAGGGCAAGCCGAGCGTCCAGCTCGATTCCCTGACCGCGGTCCTGGACACCTTGGGCCTCGAACTCCGGCTCAACACCAGAACGAGCCAGGCTGCCCGCGCACTCGCAGACCCGGCCATTGCCCCGAACGTCGTCGGTGAAGCACAGCCATGAAGCACCGCGTCGCCGACATCTACAAGGCGGGTGTGCTGGCCGCACGCCTCGAACGGCACGACGGCGGCACCCGGTTCGGCTACCTTCCGGCGTATCTTGCAACCGGGGGACCCGCCGTCGCAAGCTCCCTGCCGCTCACCACCGAGCCGGTTTTCTCAGGGGCTGGAGCTGCACCGCCGTATTTCACCGGGCTGCTGCCGGAGGGCCGCAGGCTCAATGCGCTGCGACGTTCCATCAAGACCAGCGCCGACGACGACCTGGCCCTGCTCATCGCTGCCGGCGGGAATCCGGTGGGCGACGTCCAGATCGTCGGGCACGGCGAACCGCTGGACCCGGACGAACACTCAGTCGAGCTCAACACCAAGCTGCCCATGGATTTCGACCAGCTGCTGGGCGATCCGGACCTGATTGACCCGGTGGCGCTGGCGGGTGTGCAGGACAAGCTGTCCGCCGGGATGATTTCGCTGCCCGTGGCCAGCGCCGGCAAGCGGTTCATCCTCAAACTCAACGCTCCGGAGTTTCCGCACGTGGTGGAGAACGAGTTTGTCATGTTCCGGTACGCGGCCAAGCTGCGGATCCCCGTGAGCCACGTCCAGCTGATCAGGGATGTCGCGGGCAGGCCGGGCCTGCTGGTGGAGCGTTTCGACCGTATCCCGGTTCCTGGCGGTAAGCATGACCAGGTCCAGCGGCTGGCGGTGGAGGACGGCGCCCAGGTACTCAAGCTCTACCCCGCGGACAAGTACAACGTGGGGTACGGGACGGTGTGCCACGCGCTGGCCGACCATTGCGCCGCTCCCCTGCCCGCCCTCCGCAACCTCGCACTCCAGGGGGCTTTCGCGTGGCTGAGCGGCAACGGGGACCTGCACGCCAAGAACGTGTCCATGGTCCAGCAGCCGCACGGGGAATGGACCATCGCGCCGGTCTACGACATCCCCTCCACTGTTGTCTACGGCGACAAGACCCTGGCGCTAACCCTGAGCGGGAAGCGGAACGGGATTTCGCGGCGGCACTTCCTGGGCTGGGCCACGGACCTGGGACTCCCCGACCGGACGGCCAGCCAAGTGGTGGAGCTCGCCTTCAAGGCGTCCGGTCCCCTGATCGCTGACCTGGAGTCCGGTACGGCTTTCGCCGGCGTGCCACGTGCCGGAAGGAACGACGACGGCGGCTCGCCCTTCCCGGACATGGTCACCAGGGCGTGGGTGAAGGAGCTCAAGCACCGCAGGCGGTTGCTGGAAGGCTAAGGCACTCAGGTGAGTGCCGCCGTCGTAGGTTCCCGAGATGGCACTTCGCAGGGGAGGGGGAGAGGCAGCTAGAGGTGCTGGATGCCCGCCCGCTGCATGGCGTCCTTGTAGACTTCCACGCTCTTGGCCAGGAGGTCCTCCTGCTTGGCTTCAGAAACAGCAAAGACCCGCCCGCCGAGCGCGCTGGCCTTATAGATCTTGATGCCGCTGTTCTTCAGCGAGGAATGGTAAGTCTTCTCGAAGAGGGTGAGGAACGTGGACGCATCCGTGCCGTGGGCGATGACAGCCGAGACCCGGCGGTTGATTTTCAAGAACTGACGGAAGGGCCGAAGGCCATCGGTCTTTTCCTGGACGTTCAGGGCCGACGGCAACTCCGGATCGCGGATCCACGGGTAGGCGTTCCACGGCATGACGTAGCGGGGGTCGAGCTCTGCGAGTTCGTAGATCTGGGTGGCGCGGCGCGCGGCTTCGTCATCGTTGAAATGGGAGACGAACCCCGATTCGGTGCCCTTGCCGGGGCTGACATGGAGGCTGACGATCCGGCATTCGTCTTCGTCATGCACGGGGTCGATGTACGGGACGGTGGACCCTGGCTTCTTTTCCATCAGTTCGTCGCAAAGCTGCGTTACCGCCGCAATGTTTGGTTCCTGTAGCAGGGCCTTTTTTTCGTCCCAGTCAATCGTCACGATCTCTCCCTCAGCAGCAAGGCGTCCAGAATCAGGCGTCTTATGCCACTCTACGCTTTTGGGCGCGCGGGTGGGCAGGGCGTCCCGTGCACGGCTCCGCAACAATATGTGGATTCCTGACCGGTACACCGCCCGCCGGCTGCAACCGACGGTGACTTGTCACTGGAACACGTCTTGATATCCCACGACATCCAGGACTGGTACGGCAGCCGTAATACCTGGACCCGATTCAAACTTGTTCAGGCACGCGCCCCCTGGGCCAGGCCCAGGGGGCCGACTCGAGTCCTTTCAGCCGGGCGCCAGATCACAGGTGCTCGTCTAAAATCGGCCCGTTTGAACCACTTGGTACGGCGCCGGAGTCTCCGACGATGGTTGGGCCGCTCTCCTGCGGCGGTCAGTGGTGTGTTGGCCTTGGGCCAACGGGCCAGGGGAGTTCCGGGCAAGGGCGGCGCGGTTGACCGGTCAGCGTGGCCGGTTGGTGTGGTCACTTCAACGGTGTGGCGCGGGCCGGGTATTGGCCGGGCGGCCCAGCCCGGTGATTCCTTGGTGTGGTTGCAGGCTTCGCAAAGCCCCTGACCGTTGAGCGTGTTGGTGGGTCCGTCGCTGTGCCAGGGGATGATGTGGTCGTGATGCCGGATCGGAGCATCGGAGTACGGTGTGCGGCACGTATCGTCGCGGGTGTGGAGGAAATGGCGTAGCCGTTCCGGGAAAAGCCGCGCCTTTGAATCCATTGAAACCAACTCACCGCTGCCGGGAGCGGTGTATAGCCGGCGAAGCCAGATTCTGAAGTCGGGTTCATCCGCATCCATATCCCCGCCGGGCCCGCCGACCAGAGTTCCGGCTGCACCGCCGGCTGGCCCGCTTCGCTACCGATCCCGGGTCCCGCCGGTACGCTGGGGCGCGGACGGCGCCAATAATTGCCCGGTCACCGGCGCCCTGTTGGTCCGCTGGAACGCTAGCCGCTGCCTGCGCACGTCTCCCGACGGCGTCGAACGCCACCGAAAACCGCGCCTGCGCGGCAGCAGCGGCCGACTTCACATCCTCAAGTTCCCGCAGCCGGTTGATAACGCTTGGACCGTCACTGCCGGCACGGACGGAGTTGAGAATATTCAGGGCATCCGCAAGGCCGGATGCGCGGTTTCCCGCCGCCTGCTCCATTGCCGGACCCTGACTGGCTTCCATAAGCAGAGTCTTCCAGAGCGGTCCGACAATGATAGGCACCGTTGAACGCTATGTGGATAAGCGGCCCCTACCGGGGCGCTTCGGCGGGTAACGTCATCAGGATGAACAAGAAAACGCTCAAGTCTGACGGCTTTGCTGGCTTCAAGGCGTTCGACAGCCTTGAGATCATAAGGGTTCCGCAGGGCACGGGCGTCTTCGCTGTGCTCCGGACAAATGAGTTCGAGCCGCACTTCCTGAAGAGGAGCGCCGCAGGCGTTTTCAAGAAGAAGATCCCCACCCTGCCGGCGGAAGCCATTTGGGCGGAATGGGTGGACGGCGCAGATATTCTCTACCTCGGGAAGGCAGGGACCGGGAGCAAGGGCAATCGTGGCCTCCGCATTCAGATCAAGGAGTTTTTGGACTTCGGGAGGGGCCGGCCGCCAGGACATTGGGACAGCCGGCTCATCTGGCAGCTGACACACACCGACGAACTGATCATTGCGTGGAAAGAGCTGCCTGCCGAGGAAGTGAGCCGGGCTGAGGCGGCGTATCACGCCGCCTTCGTCGCGGACCACGGAAAGCTGCCGTTCGCGAACCTCGTGCAGGCCAAGGTCAAGAACCAGGCTGAAACTACGCGCCCTTAAGACGTTCCATCTCGCGCCGGTCCTTCTTGGTGGGCCGCCCTGCACCACGGTCCCGCTGCGGAAGTCCCAGAGCCGGCGCCACCGGCCGGGGCGGAGTGTGGTCGGTGAAACAGTGCGACGCCGCCTCGGCGCCCACGCGTTTGGCGATCAGGCGGCGGACTTCAAGGATGCGTTCATAGCCGGACATCCGAATCGTCACGGTCTCGCCCGTTACGAGCGTGGCGGAGGCCTTGGCTGGGCTGCCGTTGAGCCGCACGTGTCCGGCCCGGCACGCGGAAGTGGCAGCGGAGCGGGTTTTGTAGGCGCGGATCGCCCACAGCCACGCATCAAGGCGGACGCTGGCGGGGGAGGACGGAAGGCTGGTCATGGCTGGCACCGAGTATACGGCGTCGCCGGCCCGGGGCACCGGGGTCATGGTGCAGCCAGCGGGAGCGTGAGCTTCATGGTGGTTCCACCCGGACCCGTGCTGGCGACCCCAACAGTCCCGCCAGCACCGGTCGCGATGTCCCGGACCAGGGCCAGCCCGATGCCGAAACTGCTTTGGCCCCGCGAGGAATCCGGACCGGGTGCCCGCACGAACCGATCAAAGATCCTGTCCTGTTCGACGCCGGTGATGCCGGATCCGGTATCGGTCACCGTTATGACAGCGCTGCGGTGGCTCGAAGTGGTAGCTATAGTTACCCTTCCTCCGCGCGGCGTATGGGCGAGGGCGTTGTCCGCCAGGGCAAGGACGGCGCGGCGGAGACTGTTCTGATCGATCCGGCAAAGCGACTGGCCGTCCTTCGTGCCCACAACGTGGATGTCCAGGTCCTGGGCGATCTGCCGGATGCTGTCGGCGACGGCGGCAGCCGCCTCAGCGACGTCCGTCGGCTCGGGCGGCGCTTCCGGGGCTCCGCCTGTGGCCGCCAGAAGCAGTTCATTGACGATGGCCGTCAGCGTTCCCGTGTCCTCCCTGATGCGGGCCAGCGCGTTCCCCTGCTCCGAGCCGGCCGGGGCATTGCGTTGGGCGAGCTGGATGCGCGCGTCCAGGATGGTCAGGGGTGTGCGAAGTTCGTGGCTGGCATCCTGGACGAACCTGCGCTGCAGTGCCATTGCCTCGCCCAAAGGACGGATGGCGCTGCGGGCACTGAGCCAGCCGATCAGGCCGGCGAGCACAATCCCTGCGGCTCCTGCGATGACCAAGGCCTTGAGCAGATCTTTGTAGTCAAGGTAGGCGTAGTCTGCCACGGCACCGGGAGTGCCGGGCACTTCGGGGTGCGACAACTGGTTCGCCAGGTAGACGGCCGCTCCGGCCAGCAGGAGGATGACCATCACAGCGCAGGCAGCGCTGATGCGCAGGGCGATCCTTAACGATGCCTTTCGCAGGGTGGTCTGGTCCCGGTCGGCCGGCCCGGCTGTTTTACTCATGCCCGTCCCCGATCTGGTAGCCGATGCCGTGGACCGTCCGGACCACACTTTTTGATATTTTGCGGCGAAGGTGGTGGACGTACGTGTCCACCACGCTTGGTTGGTCGGTGGGCGGGAAAACGGCGCGGATGAGTTCGTCCCGGCTGAATACCCGGTCCGGTTGCGTGGCGAGTGCGGCCAGCAGCTCGCATTCCTTGGCGGTCAGCGTCACCAGCGGACCGTAGACGGAGCGGACGGAACGGGCGACGGCGTTCAGCTCCCAGTCGCCGATGCTCACCGTCGGTTGTTGCAGAGTGTAGCTGCGGGTCAGCGCGCGCAGGCGCGCACCCAGCTCCCCGGCGTCGAACGGTTTGGTCATATAGTCATTGGCGCCGGCGTCGAGTCCGCGGACCTTCTCATCCGTTGCGCCCAGCGCTGTCAGGATCAGCACCGGCGTCGAAATCCCTTTAGCCCGTAGTGCGCTGATCAGGGCAATCCCGTCCATGCCGGGCAGCCCGCGGTCGATCACCAGGACGTCCCAGGGCTCCCCAAGTGCGGCGCTGAGCCCCAGCCTTCCGTCCGCTGCCAGCCGGATGCAGTAATCCCCCTCCAGCAGCTCCACAATGAGCGGGCCCAGGACGGGATCATCCTCGACCAGGAGAAGGGACGGCCGGGCATCTGTTGTCATGGGTCTATTCTTCCCCGGCCAACTCTTCCACGAGCCGATCTTCGGATTCTGCGGCCGGTTCCTTGCTGACGTTGCCCTTGTTCCTGCGGCGTTTCAGGTACTCGATGCCCCACGGGATGACGGACACCAGGACCATGGCCACGGCGATGAGGTCGATGTTGTTGGCGATGATTTCGAAGTGCCCCAGCCAGGACCCCAGCAGGATCACGGACGCCGACCAGGCCACCGCACCCACGATGTTCCAGAGAGTAAATCTCCGGTACGTGTAGTGGGCGATCCCGGCTGCCAGCGGGGCATAGGTACGCACGATCGGCACAAAGCGCGCCATCACCACCGCGCCACCGCCATGCCGGTGGAAGAACTCCTCGGTCTGGGTCAGGTGCGAGGTCTTCAGGATCCGGGCATCATCCTTGAACCAGCGGCGGCCGAACTTCCGGCCCAGAAAGTAACCGACCTGGTCGCCGGCCACCGCCGCCACTGAGACGACGCCGATCAGGAGCGGGAGGGTGAGGTTCAATTGCTGATGAAGCAGGCCCGCCGTGAAGAGGAGCGAGTCCCCGGGCAGGAAAGGGAAAAGGACGCCGGATTCGATGAAGACCATCCCGGCGATAACCGCCAGGGCGGCCGGTCCCAGGCCCTGAAGGAGCCCGGCCGGGTCGAGGGGCGAGGACATGGCAGCGGAGGCCGCCGCCGTGGCCAGTGCATGAAATGTCTGCATGATGCCTTTCGTAAGGGCGGGAACGCCTAGAGCAAGAATGGCCTGGTTGCCGCGTTGACCGGCAGACGGTTCCACACCAGGGGCGCCAACCAGTTCCAGCACCCGGTCAGGAGGATCACGGCTGCGCTGCCAGCCAGAAGCGACCCGACGACGTCGGACAGGTAGTGCACACCGATGTACAGCCGTGACCACGCCACGACCACGGCCACCACCACGCCTGCGACTGCGGCGAATTTCGACCACCGCGTCCCGCGGGCCAGGAAGTACACAGCGAAGGCAAGGGTCACAGCGAAACTGACGTGACCGCTGGGAAAACTGTCGCTCCCGGTTTCCGGTGCCAGCGGGTCGAAAAGCAACGCGGGATTCGGACGCTGCCTGGCCACAAGGATCTTGAAGAATTCGCTCGCCACCCAGCCGGACGCCGCCACCAGGCCGAACGCCACAGCATTGACGGGCGCCCGGCGCACCAACAGCAAAAACAAGGCGACGACGGCGATCAGCAGGACCCCCACCATGGGGCCGAACAACAGGTTCAAGGCCATGGCGACTCCGGTCAGCAGGGCAATGTGATGCAGGCTCAGGTTCTGATCCACGCCCAGTTCGTCCATGCTGATGCCGGGAACATGTGCAACAGTGATGCCAAGAATGACGACGGCGGCGGCCAGGAGGATCCCCCACAGGACCCAGAGCCGGGCTTGGGGCAGCGCGAGGAGCCGCGTCCTGCCGCCACTTGGGGCGGCGCATGCGCGGCCTGGCGGGAAACTTGGGCTGTGGTCGGTGTCAGGCATCAAATACTCCGGCTCGCTCTCTGCGGCCCGTTGGCCGCGTCCAGACCAGTCTGCCCCGATGCCGTTAAGGAATCCTTAAGAATGGCGTCCCTGATGGATCGCCCGGCGTTTTCCAAGGAAGTTCCCTTATCCTTGGGCCTGTGCCCCCACTCGAAGTTGTTGTTGGCGCCTGGCGAATCGACTGGGCCGCACTCGTCCTCATTGTTGCCTCAGGCGTGTTGTACGGACTCGGCGTGCGGACGGTAGCCGCCAATGGCCGCCGCTGGCCGTGGTGGCGGACCGCGGCCTTTTATCTGCTGGGTCTGGGATCACTGACGGTCCTGACCTGCGGCTTCCCCGGCGTCTACAGCGCTGAGCTGCGGTGGGCGTTCACCCTGAAGATCTCATTGATGCTCTTTGTGGTGCCGTTGCTGATCGGCCTGGGGAAACCGATCACGCTGGCTCGTGCAGCGCTGCCACCCGCAGGAATCACGCGGCTGAACGCCACACTGTCCCACCGCCTGGTGCGTTTTTTCAGCAACTCGCTGGCTGCCCCGCTGTTGGGATTGGCCCTCTTTTCAACGTTCCTCACGCCGTTCTTCTACACACTGCGAACGGATCCGGTGGCCGAGGCGCTACTCACGGTCGGGGTTCCGCTGCTGGGTCTGATGATGGCGTTGCCCATCATCGAAGACGCCGATTTTCAGCGTTCCAGCGCCTTCATCACCCTGGAATTCGTTTTCGTCTTCATTGAGCTGCTGATCGACGCCGTCCCCGGGATCCTTCTGCGGCTCAACGGGCAGGTGCTGGACCGGGTGACGGCTGTGGCGGGGGGCGCGCCCGCCTGGTTCCCGGGCGCCCTCCGGGACCAGCAGCTGGCCGGCGATCTCCTGTGGTTCATCTGCGAGATCGTGGACCTGCCGCTGATCATCCTGATGTTCATGCGTTTCTCAAGGAGCGACAAACGCGAGGCCCGCAGCTTTGACGACCTCACGGACCGGGAACTTGAAGACCTCAACGCGGAGCACCTGAGGCGCGGCCGCTAAGAGACCCCCGAGTTTTTGTCCAGATAATGGGGCTTTTGACGGGCAGCCGCTGGTGTCTGTTGCCCGTCAGGCGAGCTCGTGGCGGCCGGGATCCGCCACCCACCGCAGCGTCCATTTGGACCAGGCGAACCGCCCGGCTGGTTTTCCAGGTGGGCGGGTCGATCCTCTCGTCACAGGTTTACGCACGGTCACCATTCGGATCAACGGAAAGGTGTACTTCATGCCGGAGGCCCTGATCCGCTCCGCGGTGGCGAAATGGTCGCGGCCCAAGTGAACACCGAGTCCGGCGCCGCGCCATAGAACGACGTGTACACCACGTGCTGCACCCCGGCGGCAGCCGCGGCAGCACTAAAGCTGTAGTGCTGCTCCAGCCTGTCCTCAGCTTCCGCCGCCCTGGCCGGCCACAACTGCGGCGGCGTAACTGAACACCAGGGGGACCGCTCCGTCGAGCTCCGGCGCGCGGTCGGCGTCGCGCACCAGCAGGCGCTGGGCGGTGCCGGCCGCGGCGAGCTGCCGGGCCACCATCCCGCCCAGGCCTCCGGTGGACCCGGTCACGGCCAGGGCTGGCAAGGAAACCAAAGCGGCTCCTACGCTTCGCGCGTAGCGGGCGACTTGGTCTTGGCCGGATCGCGCTCAGCCAGCGAGCCGATCGCGTCGTCGATCTTCTTCAGCACATCGGGCTCGAGGGTCACACCGGCGGCAGCCGCACTGTCGGCGATCTGCTCCGGACGGGAGGCGCCCACGATCGCCGAAGCCACGTTCGGGTTCTGCAGCACCCAGGCGACGGCGAGCTGCGGCATGGACAGCCCGGCCTCCGCCGCGATGGGCTTGAGGTTCTGGACGCTGGCCAGGACGTCGTCGCGCATCCAGCGCTCGATCATCCTGGCTCCGCCCTTGTCATCGGTGGCGCGGCTGCCTTCCGGTGCAGGCTGGCCAGGCAAGTATTTTCCGCTCAGGACGCCCTGCCCCATCGGGGACCAGACAATTTGGGACACGCCCAGCTCCTCGGAAGCCGGCACCACCTCGGCTTCGATGACCCGCCACAGCATGTTGTACTGCGGCTGGTTGGAGATCAGCTGGAAGCCAAGCTCCTTGGACAGGGCGTGTCCGGCGCGGAGTTGCTCGGCGGTCCATTCGCTGACTCCGATGTACAGTGCCTTGCCCTGCCGGACGATGTCCGCGAAGGCCTGCATGGTCTCTTCCAACGGCGTCTCGAAATCGTACCGGTGGGCTTGGTAGAGGTCCACATAGTCCGTCTGGAGGCGGCGGAGCGAACTGTTGATGGACTCCATGATGTGTTTGCGGGACAGGCCCAGATCGTTCTTGCCTTTGGGGCCGGTGGGGCCGAAAACCTTGGTGAAAATCTCCAGGGACTCGCGGTGCTCCCCCTTCAGCGCCGCACCGAGGACTGTTTCCGCTGCGGTGTTGGCGTAAACGTCCGCGGTGTCGAAGGTGCTGATGCCGGCGTCGAGCGCTGCCCTGACGCACTCGGTGGCGACGTCGTTCTCCACCTGTGAGCCGTGCGTCAGCCAGTTGCCGAACGTGATTTCCGAGACTTTGAAGCCGCTGTTTCCGAGGTATCTGAATTCCATGGGTCCCACGCTAGCGGAGATGGTTGCCCGGGGTAAGGGCTTCCCGTGGCGGTTGACGGCGCACCGGTAGCAGGCGCTTAGCTGCGGTCTGCCGGCAATTTAGCCTTGAAGACGTTCGCATGATCGGACAGCGACACGAGCGAGCCCGTATCCAGCAGGGACAGCGTTGCTGGGGCAGGAGGCTTGGTGAACGAACGGGGGGCTTCGCCGGTTGCGTTGTTGCCACCGGCTGTGTCGCATCCCGGGTTGTCCTGGTGCAGCGCCGACTCCGCAAGAGGGGCCACAGCCTTCAGTTTTGCTGCCGGCGTGGAAGGGTCAGGAAGATCACGAACGGCGACTTTGACCTCGGGAGCAGCGGCCCGTGCACGCGCCATGGCGCGGGCGTCCGCTTCGGCCACTGCTGAGGCCCAGTCCTCGGCGAGCGCCGGCGGTTCCTTACGGACGGCCGGCCCGGTCAGCCGGACCAGCGGGAGGATTTCGTTTTTGGGGAGCCGACGAAACAGGGCCATCACCGTTAGAGCCACCAACCGCCCGACGCCGGCGAGCACCAGCGTAAGGACCACCAGCAGGATCAGGCCCAGGAACATCAGGAACGCCACGCCGAGCGTCCCGAAAAACGTCAGGTGCAGAGCGATCGTCGTTGAATCTCCCACGTCGTCTCTCCAATCTGCCCGCGGCTGGGTCCGTGCCGCCACCCATCACCAAGGGCCACAGCCCATCCCACTACCTTACGGACTATTTTTCGGCGAAGCCGCCGCCTGCGGGGTGCACCCGAGGTTGTTTCTAAGCTGTTACCGGATATGACACGCACCCTGCCGCCTATAGTCGAAAGGGATCATCAGGCCACCGCAACGCAGGCCCGAGGACCGTTAAAGGCAACCTTCAAAGGAGCACCATTGCCCGAGAACCCAGGCACCGGCGGCAACTGCATTTGCCTCTCCGGCGAGGCGTACAGCGAGTGTTGCGGGCGGTTCCACAGCGGCGGCGCGGAAGCCAGCACAGCGGAACAGCTGATGCGCTCCCGCTACAGCGCGTTTGTGCTGTTGGACGCGCGATACCTGCGGAAAACCTGGCATCCCGACACCCTGCCGCCGGGCCTGGAACTGGATCCTGCCATGGAGTGGCGCCGCCTCGACATCCTCGCCACGCACCGCGGCGGGCCCTTGGACACAGAAGGGACCGTGGAATTCAAAGCGCATTTCAGGCACGACGGCGAACGCGGCGTCCACCACGAAACCAGCCGATTTGTGCGCGAAAACCGGCGCTGGTATTACGTGGACGCTTTGCTTTAGCTCTCGCTATATGTTCCGTCCGGGGTGAAGCCGGCACGGTCCACCTTGCGGTGGAAATGCATGCCCGCGAGGCCGCCGAGCACTGCGCCCACGAGCGCCACCAGGGCCACGACGACGGCGGCGATGATGCTGGTGACCGTCAGCTCACCTTCGTTGATGGGGATCCGCGGGAAGCTGTTGAGGCTGGCCAGGACATTGAACTGCTGCCCGGCAATGAGGCCCAGCAGCGCCACCACAACCGCGGCGATCAAGGCCCAAGCCCACACCATCATGCCCTGCCTGGCGCCATTGAACCGGGCCATCCGGCCAGCCACATAGCCGCCGGAATAGTAGGAGACGAACAGGATCACCAGCAGGACGATGATGCCCACCCAGCCCACGGCGCCGTTGGTGGCCATCTGGTTGACGGCCTCGTTGACGTCCGTGTTGTTTGCCAGCCCGACAGCGGTACCGGCCGCGGCCACGAGGGCGGTCAGCAGGACGGCCATGCCAGTGGCGGCCAGCCAGCCGAAGAAGGCGGAGCCCACCTTGACACCGCCGAACTGTTCCTTCTCCCGGGCTACGGCGGTCTGCCGGTCCGTCAGTTGGGGATCCGTCAGGCGCGGATCCACCACCGGAGCATCCACTGCCGGTTCCGCAGCGTACGGCTGCGCCGGGTAATCCCCCTCAACGTAATCCTGTTCGGCGTACGCCGGTTCGACGTACGCCGGTTCGACGTACGCCGTCTGATTATCGGCGCGGGTTGGCTCAACGTAAGGCGTCTGATCGGCAGCCCGCGTTGGCTCCCCGCCCGCGAAGGATGCGTCACGAGCAGTTTCACTCCGCAGATTTTCATTCCGGGCGCGCCTCGGAAGTCCGTCCCCTGGTTCCATTTGGTTGCTCATGAGTCAACTCAACCACTGGTGGCCAGTGATAACAAGGATGCTTACTATCTGCTAGCGGTAGTCCCGGTGCAGGTTTGCCTTTGTGGAGGCGCCCGGCGTTGCGTCCGCGATCCACGGCCCCGTGCCCTCCGACTGATCCAGCACGCCGGCCTCCAGCCAGGTGTAGTCGCCGGCCAGTACCTTCCGCGACAGTTTCTGGTCGCCGCCGTCAGTGTTGCGCCAGAGCTGATCGAAGTACTCTTCCACCCGGACCCGGGCCTGCGCGCAGAATGCCTCAGCCAACTCGTAGGCGCTCGCGGCATGTTCCGGCGCGGTGTGCAGGATCATTTCAGCGCGTGAACAGCAGGCAGCCATGGCGAACAGCTCCGCGCCGATATCCACCACCCGGCCCAGGAACGCCTGCTTATAGGCCAGGTTGGCCTGCCACCGGCCCATGCCGTAGAAGGTCTGGCGGGCCAGTCGGCGTGAGGACCGCTCCACAAACCGCAGCTGCTTGGCCAGCCGCCCGAACTCGCTGTAGGAGCGCGGGTCCATGCCGGCGCCGGTCACCAGCTTGGGCAGCCACTTCGCGTAAAAACCAGAAGCGCCGACGGCGGCCTTCGCCTTGTCCTGCAGGCTCGCCGTGACGGAGGCGAGGTCGCCCGCGGCGGCGAGGTGGGCATCCACCGCTTCCCGGGCGATGAGCAGTTTCATGATCTCCGAGGATCCTTCGAAGATCCGGTTAATCCGGAGGTCGCGGAGCTGCTGCTCCGCAGGGACGGCCCGCTCGCCCCGGGCTTCCAAGGACTCGGCGGTCTCGAATCCGCGGCCGCCGCGGATCTGCACCAGTTCGTCGGCGATGCGGTAGCTGATCTCCGTGGACCACAGCTTGGCCAGGGCGGCCTCGATCCGGACGTCCTTCTGCCCGGCGTCCGCCATTTCGGCGGACAGCTCAAAGACGGCGTCCAGTGCGAATGCCGAAGCGGCGATGAAGGCGATCTTCTTGCTCACGGCCTCGTGCTTGCCCACCGGCTGGCCCCACTGGACGCGGGCGCCTGACCACTCGCGGGCGATCTTCAGGCTCCAGCGGCCGGACGCAACGCAGAGCGCCGGAATGGAGAGCCGGCCGGTGTTCAGCGTGGTCAGCGCAATCTTCAGGCCCTGGCCTTCGCGGCCCAGCCTGTTCGCTGCCGGCACGCGCACCTGATGGAACCGCGTCACACCGTTTTCGATGCCGCGCAGCCCCATAAACGCGTTGCGGTTCTCCACGGTAATGCCGGGGGAGTCCATTTCCACCACAAACGCGCTGATGCCGCCCTTGTGTGCTGTACCGTCCGCATCTGTGTGCGCCGGGACCACAGCCATCACCACCACCAGCTCGGCGATCACCCCGTTGGTGGTCCAAAGTTTCACGCCGTCCAGAACGTAGGCCTCGCCGTCGTCCGTGGGAACTGCGGTGCTGCCCATCCGGGCAGGATCGCTGCCAACGTCAGGTTCCGTGAGGAGGTAGGCGGTGATGGCTCCGGCGGCGCACCGCGGCAGGTATTCACGCTTCTGTTCCGGGGTGCCGAATACCTTGACCGGCTCGGGGGCGCCGATGGACTGGTGCGCGGAAAGCAGTGCTCCAATGCTGGGGTGGACGCTGCCCAGGAGCGCCAGGGCCCGGCCGTAGTAGACCAGGGACAGGCCCAGGCCGCCGTATTCCTGGGGAATCTTCATGCCGAACGCGCCAAGGTCTGCCAGGCCCCGGAGGTATTCGTCCGGAATCCTGGCATCACGTTCGATCACCCGGCCGGACATGGTGCGCGCATATTCGGTCAGCCGCTCCATAAAGGCCTCGCCGCGCTCCACGTCCTCGGCCTTTGCCTTGGGCCAGGGGTGGATCAGGCTCACGTCGAAGTTTCCCAGATACAGTCCCTTGGCAAAGCTTGGCCGGTCCCAGCCGGTTTCGCGGGAGGCCTCGGCAAGCGCGCGGGCGTCCTCGGCAGTGACGTCGGGCCCGAGATTGTCCGCGGCGATGGGAACCTCTGCGGCCGGGGCATCCGTGGGTGGAACCTCGGTGCCAACTGCTGTGGTGGCGGGACTGTCAGTGGCGGAGCTCATGGGGTATCTCCTTCGCCCAGGTGGCCGGTTGAAGCCAGGATCCGCCGGGTTGGAGAACCCTTCAGCTGTCTCCCAACATTACCCGCGGGTAGCTTCCAGTGCTAGGGGATGCCTGCCCTTGAAAGTCCCCCGGGGATCCCGTGGCGGCGTGATGCACCAGACGGTCCCAGCCCTGGTTGATGCCGTGGACCACCGCGATCAGCGACGTCGACACGAGGAACCAGGCGAGCTTGCCGACACCGACCAGGACCAAGGCAATAAACCCCGCGGTCAGGACGAACGCCACCAGTACCAAGGCAAACCCCAAGGTTCCGACGAACACCATGGTGGCCGTTTCCACTGAACTCAAGTCGAACTGCATTCTTCCCCCTGCGCCATTGCCTCGTTGAATCAATAGGACTGAGCGTAGGGGGTGCCGGGCGTCCCCAACCAGACGCGCCCTGCCTGGCAGGCGGGTTGATACGGGATCGCAATGCTACCCGGAGGTAGGTCACAGGGCGGTCGCGGAACGATCACTGTTAGGGGTGCAAGGGCTCTGCGTTAACCTTGTAGTTGGCAGTTTCCTGCCCAACCATCCCCCCAGCAGATTAAGGAGAGTGCGTGCCCCGCTCCGCCAGGTCATCCGCTGACGCGATCAGCGCCCGGCTCCGGGACCTCGAACTCCTGACCAAAGGACCTGCCTGGGCGCTTACGCGCTCCGCGCCGTGGGTCATCGCGGTGCTGCAGGCGTCGTTTACCCGCACCCGCCCGCAGGCTCCGCTTGAGGAGTTCCACGCCGACGTCGACTCCTTCCTTGAGCAGCTCCGGAGCCAGGAGCCCGGGCAAGGCGGCGCCGCCATCGGCACGTCTTCCGGCCGGAACTATGCGGACGAATGGACGCGCAAGCAGTTCCTGACCCGGCGCAACCAGTCCGGGCAGATCGTTTACGAAGTCACCGAACCCGCCGCGCGCGTGCTCGCGTTTTTGGACAGCCTCTCCAGCGAGCGGTCCACCCTGAACGGATCCCGGCTGGGAACTTTGCTCGGCGACGTGGAGAAGCTCGCCAACGAGACCAACCCGGACCAGAGCGCCCGGCTGGAATCCCTCGGGGAAGAGATCGAGGAGCGGCAACAGCTGATGCAGGACATCAGCTCCGGCGACTTCGACGGCCTCTTGGACGACGACGAAGCCGTGGAAGCCGCCGGCAACATCCTGGACCTCGCCGCGAGCCTGCCCGCCGACTACAAAAAAATGCGCGACCGCATTGAGGAACTGGTGGGCGCGCTGCGCAACCAGATCATCGAGGAGTCGCTGAGTAAAGGCGCCACCATGGCCCAGGTGCTGAAGGCGGACAAGCGGCTCCGGCAGAGTCCTGAAGGCAGGACCTTCCGTTCCTTCACCGCGTTCCTGGAGGACCCGCAGCAGCAGCTGCGGTTCCGTTCGGCGATCGGCGAGGTCCTCAGCAGACAGTTCGCCGATGACCTCTCGGCTGAGGACCGCGAGACCCTGAAAAACCTGGTGGCCGAGCTGCGCCACCAGCACGGCCAGATCCAGCGCATCTACGGCAAGCTCAGTGAGAGCCTGAACACCTACGTCCAGAGCGACGACTTCCGCCAGTCCGTCCGCCTCCGGAAGGTCCTGCGCGAGGCCGAGCAGGCCATCAGGTCCCTGCCCTACGAACGTGAGCGGCCCGGCCTGGTCCGCGGGCCGGTGCTGTTCAACGCCGGCTTCGAATCCCTCGCCATGGTCAAGCTCTACGACCCGGACGAGTTCGCCGTCCCGCCGAAGCTCGCGGATCCCATCGCTTTCAGCGACTCCGACCGCGTGCGCTCGCCGAGGACCGGGAAAGCCCGGCCGGTCGCGATCCGTGCCGCCGTCGCAGGCGCTTGCACCCTGGCTGAAGCCTGGGCGCAGCTGCCGGCCGAGGAACAGCACATCAACTCCATCCGCGCCCTTCTTTCCCACGCCCTCCAGGAAGGCGCGGCCTTCGACCGCGACGCCTGGGGCGGCCTGGACTTCGAACAGATCGACCGCACCACCCGCACGGCGTACCTGCCCGTGGTCACCCTCAAAAAGGATTCATGATGACTGAAGAAATGACGACGGCGACCGCTCCGGTGGTTGAACGCAGCGGAGGAGCTACGCCCCGGGACGCCTTCGTGGACGGCGCGGCATTGTTCCCGGGCGACACCGGCGTGCTCTCAATGAAAGTGCGCCAGGCCCTGGTGAAGCTGCTGAAGGGCCCGTATGTTGATGGCGGCCGCGACGAAAAACTGTGGACCACGCTTCTGGATAACCAGCTGATCCTGCGCAGCCGGCTGTCCGAGGTTTTCCTGACGCTGCAGCTGGACCACGAGCGCAAGATCGCCGTGCTGCGACCGGTGGACCCGGAGGCCATCGGCGGCAGCACCCGTTCCAGCATCCTGCGCCAGCAGCGTGCGCTGAGCCGGGTCGAGACCATCGTCCTTCTCCGCCTGCGCCTGCTGCTGGACCGCCACGTCACGGCCCAGACCGATCCCACCATCACCCGCGAGGAAATCGCGGACCTCGTGGCCCACTACCAGCCAGCAGGCCAGCAGGACGCCCTCCGCGATTCGGATGTAGTCAACCGCGCCATTACCAAACTCCTGGCCCGCCAACTGCTCCTCACCACCGGCCTGGAGGACGTCTACACCATCTCCAACGCCCTCCCGCTGGCCCTCCCCTTCGAAAACATCGGCGACATCCCAGCCCAAATCGTAGCCCTGGTAGCAGCCACAACAGACCCCGCCGGCACAGAGCCACTGATAGACCTCGATCCGGACCCGGAGGTTGAGCCTGTCGAAACCGAGGATGACGAGGACAGCGACGCGGAAGGCGACCACACCGACGCAGGAGGGGAAACCAAGTGAGCATCGCAACCATGCTGCCGATTGGTGAACTGACAAACCCGGGCCAGATGCGCCTCGCGTTGGTGCAGGTGGTCAACTGGGGAACGTTCCATGGCGCGCACACGATGCGCGTGGACCGCAGCGGCACGCTGCTGACAGGCAACTCGGGTGTGGGCAAGTCCACGCTGTTTGACGCCATGCTGCGGGTTTTCGACGCCCGGCCGCGGTCCAACGAGGCAGCGGCGCAGCGCGCCGGCGGTGCTGTGGAGGACAAGAGGACCACGTACACGTACATGCGCGGGAAGGTGGGCGACAAGGCGGTGGGCGAAGGCTCGGCCAGTGCCTTCCAGCGCCCGGGCGCCACGTGGTCCGCCGTCGGGCTGACGTTCGATAATGCCGCGGGCACCCGCGTCACCGTGTCGGCATTGTTTGATGTGCCCAAGAACGGCACGGAATCCAGTGTCGGGCGGTTCTACCTAATCGACACCAAGCCGCTGGACCTCCCGGCCATCGAGGACATCGCGGACAGGCGCTTCACCAAGGCCACGCTGGAGACCATCTTCCCGGACGCCCAGGTTTTCGATGTGCACAAGGCCTTTGCCGAGCGTTTCCGCCGGCTTCTGGGCATCAGTTCGGACCAGGCCTTGCCGCTGCTGCGCGTTATCCAGGCCGGCAAGGGGCTCGGTGGCAGCGTTAACACCTTCTTCCGCGATCAGGTATTGGATGCGCCGGCAACCCTGGCCGCGGCCGATGACGTGGTGGAGGAATTCAGCAACCTGATGTCCATCAGGCAGCGGCTGGAGGATGTGCGGCAGCAGCGGGACCAGCTGGCTCCGGTCCCCGCCCTGAATAAAGAATATGCGCAGTCGCTGCTCGGCGCGAACCGGCTCCGGGACCTCGCGGGCGAGGAATTCGAGGCCTACAAGCAGCAGCTGTCGGTTACCGTGCACCAGAAAACCCTGGCCCGGTTCAAGGAGCTGGCGCAGGCCAAGGCCATGGAATTGGGCGTGGAACGTTCTGTCCGCGACGGCCTGGCCAACGAACTGCGGCAGCTCGAAACCGACTACAACAACCAGGGCGGCAACGCGATCTCCGCGATCGAGCAGGCGCTGGAAAACGCGAAAGTTGGCCTGAGGCTCCGCGAGCAGGTGGAGGAAGCGGCTCGCAAGGCCCTGTCCGACGCCGGCCTGCAGCTCGAGTGGACCGCCGAAGGCTGGGAACAGGCCCATGAACAGGCCGCCGCCAGGTCTGCCGAGCTCAAGGATGATTCCCAGGCCCTGCAGGAACTCCGTTTCGAAGCCTTCGACGGGCACGCCACGAAGAAACGCGAGCTGGCGGCCGCCCAGCAGGAACTCGTTTCGCTGCAGACGCGCAAGTCCCTGCTGCCGCCGTCGAGCATTGAGAACCGTGCGGCGATCGCCGCGGCCACCGGCGTTCCCGAGGACCGGATGGCGTTCGGCGGCGAGCTGATCGACCTCGCCGAAGGGGAGGAGCAGTGGCGGCCGGCGGCGGAGCGTGCGCTCCGGAACCTGGCCACCACCCTGCTAGTTCCCGGCGAACACTTCGCCGCGGTGACCGGCTACCTGAACGGCCACAAAGTACGCGGTGCCCTGCGCGCCGTGGATGTGTCCAAGCCGCTCGCTGGCGGTGCGCTGGGCGTGGAGGACGTGCGCGACGGCGACCTGCTCACCAAGCTGGACATCCTCGCGAGCGGCGCGGCGACCGAGGCCGGGGAATGGATCCGCGAACGGATCGCCCTCGATTTCGCGTACCCATGCGTGGAGGATCCCGACGAACTGAGGAAGCTGGACAAGGGCCTGAGCCTGGGCGGTGTGGTCAAACGGAACCGCCACACGGTGGAAAAGGATGACCGCTTCACCAGCCGGCAGGACTACGTGCTCGGGTTCGACAACGCCGCCAAGCTGGAGCTGGTGGCCGCCCAGGTGGAGGATCTGCAGCACGAACTGGCCAGGGCGGCCGAGCTTGCGCAGAGCCGTGAAGAGTCGCATCAAGGCATGAGCCGGCAGCTCGAAGCCCTTCGCCGCATCGCCGAAGACCACCGGCCCTGGGATCAGGTGTCAGCTGCGGTGGCTGCCGGGGAACTCACCAGGATTGAGCAGCGGCTTAAGGACGCCTTCGCGGCCCAAGCGGACCTGGAACCGCTGCGGGCAAACATCGAAACGGCGCGGCAGAAACACCAGGCTAGCACCGAGGCCGCGGCCGTCCTGCAAAGCGAATACAAGGCACTGGACCGTCAGTTGAGCGCAGCCGATTCGCTGCTCGAAGCCGCGCGTGCCCGCCTGGCGCAGGCGCCGCCGTCGGACGCTACCATCACCTCGCTGGAACCGTACTTTACGGACTTCGGCGACGTCAGCGAGATGCATGAGCTCGACAACCTGGCCAACCGCGTCCGGACCGCCCTGCTCGGGGAACTGCACAGCGCGGAGACGCGCGGGCAGGCGACCTCCGAGCGGCTCACCCGGATCTTCGAAGGTTTTGTGCGCGAGTGGGGCTCAGCGATCTCCGCGGACCACGGCACCTCCATCGGCGCGGCGGGCGAGTTCGAAGCCCGCTACCACGCCATCGTCAGCGACGGCCTGCCCGCCCAGGAGTCCGAGTTCCGGCACTTCTTCAACCAGCGCACGCACGAATCGTTCAGCACTTTGCTGCACCTGCTGGACGAGGAGCGGCGCTCCATCACCAGCCGCATCCTGCCGCTCAACGGCATCCTGTCCGAGGTTAACTTCCACGAGGGCAGCTTCCTGGAACTCGACATCAAGCAGACGCTCCCCGCCACTGCGAAGCAGTTCAAGGACGCCATCCAGAATGCACTGAAAGTCCGGCACGCGCGGCCTGCGCGGGCCAGCGCGGATGCTGCGGGTGACGACGACGCCGAACTCACAGCGCGCTACAAGACCCTGGAAACTCTGGTGAAGCGGCTCGGATCGCCCACGCCCGAGGACCGGCGCTGGCGCGCCGAGGTGCTGGACGTCCGCGGCCACCTGTTCATCCAGTGCAAGGAGCACCGCGCTGTACCGGGTGCGACGACGGCTGAAAAAGGCGGCGCCAAACGCACCGACGTCTACATGCACGCCGACACCGGCTCGATGTCCGGCGGCGAGCGGCAGCGCTTCACTGCCTTCATCATGGCCGCGGCGCTGAGCTACCAATTGGGCATCGCCGAGCAGGGCTTCACCACGTACGGCACTGTGATGATGGACGAGGCGTTTGTGCTGGCCTCGGAGGAGTTCGCCGGCGCCGGGATCAAGGCGCTGCACGAGTTCGGCTTCCAGCTGCTGCTGGCCGCGCCGGAAAACGTGATCGACCTGTCCCGGCACCTGGGCTCGGTCACGGAAATCCTCCGCGACAAGCGCACCAACCGCTCCGGGGTGCTGACTGCGCCGGTGATCCGGCCCAACCCCGGGTCCGAAGGGGCATGGCGGTCCGAGGCCAACCCGGTGGACATCGTCCTCCGCTAGCCGCTTCCTACTGCAACGCGGGGTCACTTAACGCCCAAAACCCCCCGGAATGGGCCGTATCCGACCCCGCGTTGCGGTTCCCTAAGGGTCTGCGGTGCACGCGTCGATCTGAGCCTGGACGATTGCTCCGTAGTGCCCCACCAGCTCGTCAAAATTCCAGCCGTCAAAGAGGCCCAGCGTGCGGACGGTCTCGCCGAAGCCGGTCATCAGGGCGGTTACCGTGGATGCGAAACGCCGCTCCGGCGTGGAGTCCCCGATCAGCTGGGCGATGGCGGCAACGTAGCGTTCGCGGATCTCGGCCCGGGCAGCCTCCGGGTCCGGGGCGTCCAAGACGGCGAACGGGATGATGGCCCACGGCTCCTGCACCCCGCGTTCCCGGCGCATCAGCACCCGGAACACGAGCGTCCTGCCAAGTTCCGGCGTCGGGACATCCACATCGGCGAGCTGCGATTCGTCCGGCCGGACCGCGGCAAAGAGCTTTTCCTTGGACAGGAACAGCTTCATGACCAGCGCGGCAGAAACGCCGGCTTCGGCGGCGATGTCCCGCACCGTCACCGCGCGGTAGCCGCGTTCCCCGAACAGCCGTCCGGCCGCGCGGAGGATCCCGTCGTGGCTGGGGCTGCTCACATTCCCACGTGCTGTCCGGCGGCGTTCTCTGCGCGTGGGGCGGCGAGGTCGAGGGTGGTCGACTGGATGCCCACGGTGAGCTTTTGGGCCGTGGCTTCGTATGTTTCCGGGTGCAGCATGGTCACAACGTAGCGGCCGGCCGCGGGCAGCGGGAAAGCGTACCGGCCCTCCTCACCGGTCCGCGTGCTTCCCACATGCCCGCCGCCGGCTTCAAGGAGCGTCAACACGGCGCCGGCCAGCGTCCGTCCGCCGGCAGTGACCGTTCCGCCGATCTCCAGACGGTCACGCAGCCGGAGATTCTGCTGCAGCGTGCGGCCGTCGAAATCTATGACCTCCGCCGTGGGCGCCCAGCCCGCTGCGTTGGCAACCATCAGGTATTTTCCAGCGCCGGGCAGCGCCACCGAGTAGTTGCCTTCCGCGTCCAGGCGGCTCCAGTCCACCGGCTCGCCGCCAGTCTGCAGGACGGTCACGACCGCGGAAGACAGAGGGCGGTGGTCGGGTGCCAGAACGCGTCCCTGCACCACGAGTTCGGTGGCGGCGACGGCGGGTGTTGGCGTGCGGTGGGCAGCAGCGGCCTGGGGGATGAAGACTGCAGCCAGCATGGAAGCTGCGGACGCGACCGCGGCCATCCAGAACACGTCCTTGAACGCCTCGAAGGAAGGCAGGCGGGCGGCCCCGACCGTCAAGGTGACAGACGTGAGAACAGCAGCAACCGCGGCGCTGGAGGTCGATGTGCCGATGGACCTGACCAGGCTGTTCAGCCCGTTGGCGGAGGCAGTTTCGGTGATGGGGACGGCCCCCATGATCAGGGTGGGCATGGCTGCATAGGCAATGGCTGTACCGATGCTCACCACCGTGGATCCGATGATCACTGCGGCAACCGAGTCGTAGAAGAAGACACGGCCCACGTACCCCGCAATCATCACCGCCGCACCGGCCATCAGCGCGGGCTTGCCACCGAAGACGCGAATGATCCGCCCGGATACCGGGGCGAAAATAACCATGGCCAACCCGGACGGCACCATGCACAGGCCGGCGATGATCACGCTCAGGCCGAAGCCGTAGCCCGTGGCCTCAGGCAACTGGAGCTGCTGGGTGGTAAGCAGCATGTTGGCGAACATGGCGAAGCCGATGAGCAGCGAGGCGAGGTTGGTCATCAGAACCGACCGGCGGGCAGAGGTCCGCAGGTCAACCATCGGCTGACTGACTTTCAGTTCATAGGGGACCCAGGCTGCCAGGAGTATGGCCGCGGTCAGGAACAGGAGCAGGACCGGCTCCGACCCCCAGCCCCACGAGCCGCCCTTGGAGATCGCCAGCAACAGGGTGGACAGGGCCGCGGACAGCACGAGGGCCCCGGCGTAGTCGAAGCGCCCGGGGGTGCGGACCTTCGATTCGGGAACCACCAGCACCACGCCGACAAGCAGGAGTGCGCCTGCGGCGGCGGAAACCCAGAATATGGACGCCCAGCCCATGCTCTCGTACAGCACTCCGGCCAACGGCAGGCCCAGGGCGCTGCCGATTCCCAAGGTGGCGCTCATCAACGCAACCGCAGAGCCCATCCTCTCTTTGGGCAATTCATCGCGCATGATGCTGATGCCCACGGGGATCAGCGCCGAGGCGAAGCCCTGCAGCGTCCGGCCGATGATGAGGAACAGGAAGGACCCGCCGACGGCGGCAACGATGGAGCCCGCCACCATGATGGCGAGACACACCACCATCATCTTGCGCTTCCCGTACATGTCCGCGCTGCGGGACACGATGGGCGTTGCCACGGCGCTCGATAGCAGCGTGGCGGTCACCAGCCAGGAGGCGTCGTCGGCCGTCACGCCCAGGATCCCGGGGAAATCCGGCAGGAGCGGGACCACCAGTGTCTGCATGAGGGCAACAACGGTGCCACTGAGGGCCAGGACGGCGGTGATCGCGGAAGGTGAGGGGCGTCGTTGCGATTCAGGGGCGTGGGGGCGCGGCATCGGTGGCTTTCCGGTCGGGGGAGCGGTGGGGTGAACATGCGTTTACCGCCTTACGAGTGAACCACCGTTCACCCCCTGCTTGCAATGGTCTGCTGCTGTTTATTGCGTCACACGACCAAGTCCGCCCCCACGGTGAGCTGCTGCTGCAGGAGGCGGTGCGCGCGGCGGTGCCGGTGCCCGGCTGGGTGGGCATCAAAGCGGCCGACGGCGGCGCAGGCCTGGAGCCCGAGGACGTCAACGTGGATACGGGCATGCGCCGGTACCTTGTGCGGGACGTCGGGATCGACCGGAAGCAGGTTGCGTTCATGGGGTACCGGCGCCAGGGCAAGACCGAGCTAAAAAGGCTCCGACCGCTCTTCTTCCCAAACCCTCTCGCATTCCTGTCGCCCGACGTTAACCCTGCCGTTTCTTTGGCGGGTTAGGTTGGCCTGGTGCTTCCTGAACCTTTGCTTCCACGGAACGGCCGGCGGGTGTTTGTGGCACTCGGGGATTCCTTTACTGAGGGCGTGGGGGACCGGAACGAGCGGCTGCCTAACGGGGTCCGGGGCTGGGCTGACCGGGTGGCGGAGAAGCTGGCGAAGGCCGAACCGGGGTGGGAGTACGCAAACCTGGCGATCCGGAGCAAACGCCTGCGCCACGTCGTGGCCGAACAGCTCGAGCCGGCGCTGGCCATGAATCCAGTTCTCGTCACCCTGTATGCCGGCGGCAACGACATTCTGGATATCGGCACGGACATGGCCGTCCTGATGGATGACTACGAAAACCTTGTGGCACGGCTGGCGGGAAGCGGGGCCACGGTGGTCCTGTTCACCGGCTTCGACGTCAAGGTTTCGGCCGTACTGGAGCTGCTGAAGAAGCGGAATACCATTTACAACCAGCGGGTGCGGGAGATCGCAGCCAGGCACGGCGCCGTCCTGGTGGACTACTGGTGCCTGGACGCCTTCCATGACCTGCGGATGTGGGACTCGGACCGGCTCCACATGTCCAAGGCGGGCCACAAGTACCTCGCGGGGCAGGTGCTGGACCAGCTCGGCGTGCCCCACAAAATGCGGCCCAAGGAATGGGACCCGCCTGCGCCACTCAGCCTGCGCGAGTGGGAACGGCGGCAGCGGCGCTGGGTCAGCGACTGGGTACTGCCACTCTTCGGCCGCAAGATCCGGGGCATCACGTTGGGGGATTCACTGAACCCGCGCTGGCCGGAGCCCGTCAAGGTGCCGCGGAAAGGTGGCCTCAAGAAGCTCGCGGAGAAGCTCGAAAAGGCGAAAAGGTCTTAGGTGTCCAGCATGTTTTCGTAGCCCTCCGCCACGGTGGTGGCAGTGAATTCGATGACTTCGAACTCCGCCACACCATTGCTGTAAAACGGGTCCCTGGCGAGTGCGGCATCCAGCGTGGCCCGGTCGGCCTTGGACAGCAGCACACCTCCCACCGCCGGAACCAGGCGCCCCGACGCGAGGAACACGCCGTC
Source organism: Arthrobacter sp. UYCo732 (assembly GCF_040547265.1). Lineage (NCBI taxonomy): Bacteria > Bacillati > Actinomycetota > Actinomycetes > Micrococcales > Micrococcaceae > Arthrobacter > Arthrobacter sp. UYCo732. The sequence continues at coordinate 57,807 of NZ_JBEPPJ010000025.1, forward strand.
GTCGAACGCTTGCTTGACCCAGGCCATATGCGCGGGCCGGTGATAATCGACAATGTCTTCGGGCACCCTGTAGGTCAGCGTCACAACGAACATACGGCCAGCCTACCCCCGCCCGGGCGGGTCACTTGAACCGTCAAGAACTTTGTCCTCATAGAATGGACTCATGATCGAACCACGCTGGCTCAACTCCGACGAACGCCGTGCCTGGCTGGCGATCCTGAGCATCAACACCCTGCTTCCCTCCGCCCTGGACAGCCAGCTCCACACTGCCGGCAAGGTTTCCCTCTTTGACTACAACGTCATGGCCATGCTGTCCGAGGCCGAGGGACACTTCCTGCCCATGAGCCAGTTGGCCGCCCGTACCAGTTCGTCGCTGTCCCGGCTCTCGCACGTGGTATCCAAGCTGGAGAAGCGCGGCTGGCTGGAGCGCCGTCCGCACCCCCACGATGCCCGCGTCACCACGGCGCACCTGTCCGACATCGGGATGGCCACTTTGGTGGACCTCGCACCGGGGCACGTGGAGGCAGTCCGCACCAAGTTCCTGGACGCGCTGTCGGACCGCGAGGTCAACGATCTGGCCCGCATCGGCGAAAAGATTGTTGCCCGTCTGGACGATGACCACTGGATTCTCCGCTACACTGACGGCCAGCCGTAGCCATGGATTTTTCCACGCGGTATGTGGCGCTCGGCGACTCTTTCACGGAGGGTGTGGGCGATGATGATTCCAGCCGCCCCAACGGACTCCGTGGCTGGGCGGACCGCGTGGCCGAGCAGTTGGGCGCGGCGGATCCCGCCTTCGGCTACGCCAACCTGGCCATCCGCGGCAGGAAGCTCCGCCAGATCATGGCAGAGCAGGTGGATGCCGCCGTCGAACTTAACCCCACCCTGGTGACCATTTATGCGGGTGCCAATGACATTCTGCGCCCCAGGATCGACATCGATGACCTGCTGGCAGAATACGACGCCGGCATCCGCAAGCTGACGGCCAGCGGCGCCACCGTAGTGATGTTCACGGGCTTCGACGCCCGCGGGTCCAAGGTGTTTAGCACTATGCGCGGCCGCACCGCCATCTACAACGAACTGGTCCGCGGCATTGCCGGGGACCACGGGGCGCTGCTGGTGGACTACTGGCGGTTCAGCGAATACTACGACTGGGGAATGTGGGCGACGGACCGGATGCATATGTCCGCGGCCGGGCACGCCAACATGGCCAAGCGGGTGCTCACAGTCCTGGAACATGACCATTCGATCGACGTCCCGCCCATGACCCCGGTTCCCGAGCTGAGCCGGACCGAAGCCATCCGCGCGAACGCCCGGTGGGTCCGCGAATTCGCCGGCCCGTGGGTGGTACGCCGTGTCACCGGCAAGTCCTCCGGCGACGGCCTGTCGCCCAAATACCCGCGGCTGACCCGGCCTTAGCCCCGGAACTCCGGGGTGGCGAGCAGTGTTCCGTCACGCCGGACCGCGAGGACGGCAACATCCCACCGGTCGGCGGCCCTGTCCAGCATCGGCGTACCGCTTGCGACGATCGCCGTGGCCAGGACGTCTGCCGTCACGATGTCCACCGCGGCAACGGAAACCTGAACAAAAGCTGTGGCATCCAGCGGCCGGCCCCAAATGTGGTCCCCCGCTCGGCGGAACCCGACGTCGCCAACGCCGTGTGCCGCCGTCGTCCGCCCAGCGGATAGCCGGCCAGCAGAAGTCCGCCGTCAGCGGGGTCCACGATTCCGGTCACCCGGCTCACCGTCAACTGGTGCCGGGAGGTGGCTGCGAGGGGCTGGGTCAACCGGTAATGGAAAAGGGCGGCGCCGGTCGCGATGCAGACCGCCAGCCAGTACCACCGATGCCAGCTGCCCTCGGCAAATAGCCCGCCCACGCTGAAGTGGTGGGGGAGGGACGTCCCGACGGCGGCATACGTCAGCAGGTGCACCACGTACCAGAACTCGTAGGGGAAAAGCCGCCGGACAGCTACCGATGAGGTCACCACCACTGCAAGGAACAATGCCATGGACACAAAGGCGAGCCACATGTCCGGGACCAGCGTCCACAATGCCCCCGCTTCGCTGACAGGATCCAGCCTTTCTGCCATGCCGTAGCCAACGGCGAGCAGCAGGCCGTGTGCGAGGAGGAGATACAGCGAAGGTTTACCGAGCTTGCGGTGGAACTCTAGGGCCCGGTCGTGACCAACGGTTCTGTCAATGAACGGAATGCGGGCCACCAGCAGCAGCATCAGCAGGACCAGGTCCATACCGGCCAGGCCGGCCACGATCCCTGCAGCGGTGAAGAAGGAAGCCAACGAATTGACCGCCCGCAGCCCGCCGTCGGCCAGCCAGAGGGCCAAGGCCGTCGCCACCGAAGCCCAAACAATAACCGTCAGGAGGTCGGCCCGGCGCATCCGCTGGCGGTGTTGACGGGCAAACCGGCCAGGGGCGCTGCGGCCAGCGGCTGTGCCCTCCTGGGAGGGTGGCCCGGGGACTGGCGGCCCCGGATGGCCGGAGCGGCTTGGCGCCGGAGTGGCCGGCAGGGGCTGTGTCTTCATGTATCAAAGATGCGCCCGGAAGCTTGATACAGCTGTGAAAACAAGGGAGTGCCAGCTGTGATGCGGCCGACCAGGCCCGGCTCTCTTATACACCTTCCAGCAACCGGATTGGTCTTTAATTGCGGGAACTCGTAGACTGGGTAGGCGCTAAGTGCGCGGAGCGTGCGCAATTGCTCCGGTGGCCCGGTAATTTTCTCCAGGGTAGCCGGTAGTTAGGGGCTCAAGTTGCGTGACTAACCGTTCACCCTGATCACTTTGGGTCGCGCCTAGACGCATGATCCTGCAGCAGATATGCGGATCATTACTTTCAATTCTTGAGGAGAAGTCATGGCAGCACACTGCCAAGTGACCGGAGCCGAGCCGGGCTTTGGGCACAGCATTTCGCACTCGCACCGTCGCAACAAGCGCCGGTTCGATCCGAACATTCAGAAGAAGCGCTACTGGGTTCCGTCCCTGCGCCGTAACGTCACGCTGCAGGTTTCTGCTCGTGGCATCAAGACCATCGACGTACGCGGCATCGACGTAGTCGTCGCCGCAATCCTGGCTCGTGGGGTGAAGCTCTAGTGGCTAAGGACAAGGACGTACGTCCGATCATCAAGCTCAAGTCGACCGCGGGCACTGGTTACACGTACGTAACCCGTAAGAACCGTCGTAACGATCCGGACCGCATGGTCCTGAAGAAGTACGACCCCAAGATTCGCCAGCACGTCGAATTCCGAGAGGAGCGCTAAACATATGGCTAAGAAGTCAATGATCGCTAAGAACGAAGAGCGTAAAGTCATTGTTGAGCGTTACGCTGCAAAGCGTCTCGAACTGAAGAAGGCTCTGGTTGATCCCAACTCGACCGACGAAGTTCGCGAAGCTGCACGCCTCGGCCTGCAGAAGCTTCCCCGCAACGCGTCGCCCGTCCGTCTGCGTAACCGCGACATCATCGACGGCCGTCCCCGCGGTACTTTCCAGAAGTTCGGTATCTCCCGTGTTCGCTTCCGCGACATGGCTCACCGCGGTGAGCTCCCGGGCATCACCAAGTCTTCCTGGTAATCCAGCACCGCTGATTCCAACTGCTTGAGAAGTGCCGGCAACCGTATGGTTGCCGGCCCTTCTGCATTTAAGCCTCTGATGATCGAGGTCAACCTGATCAAGCTTGTCGAGATCCGCCCGGACGTTCGCGGCTGTGGGGCAGCCCACAGGTACTGATTACGACGACGGCGCACGGTTTTGCCCGCCGGTGGGGGTTTTGGCCTGGGTTGGCGCGGTCGTGGGTGCTGTGGGGGGTTGATTTGCAGGGCTATTTCAAAGTCCGGTGAGGTTCCGGGCGATTTCCGGATCGCGTCCGGCAGTCCGCATCGCCTTGGCAATGCCCCGGGTTCCGGCCAGG
>NZ_JBEPPJ010000026.1:0-44212 GCF_040547265.1 Arthrobacter sp. UYCo732
CTTGGCCTTGATCCACTCCGGCTTCCGCTCCACGGGTACAGCCGCGTTACGCTGCTCAACGCGCAGCAGCTTCCGGCCTTCTGGTGCCAATGTCATCAGTACTCTTTCCTTAGCATTCCACGACGTTGACGGCGAGGCCGCCCATGGCTGTTTCCTTGTACTTGGAGCTCATGTCCCTGCCGGTTTCCCGCATCGTCACAATCACCTCGTCCAGCGACACCCGGTGGGTACCGTCCCCCCAGAGCGCCATCTTTGCCGCGTTGATGGCTTTCGCCGCCGCGATGGCGTTCCGCTCGATGCAGGGAACCTGCACCAGGCCGCCGATCGGATCGCACGTCAGGCCCAGGTTGTGTTCCATCGCGATTTCCGCGGCGTTCTCCACCTGCTGGGGTGTGCCGCCCATGACCTCCGCGAGCCCTGCCGCCGCCATCGACGATGCCGAGCCCACCTCGCCCTGGCAGCCCACCTCGGCGCCCGAAATGGACGCCTGTTCCTTGTAAAGCACCCCGATGGCACCCGCCGTGAGGAGGAACTTGACCACAACGTCGTCGCGGTCTTCCTGCGTGGCTTTGTCCATCCCGGGTGCGAAATGCAGTGCGTAATACAGGACCGCGGGGATGATCCCGGCGGCGCCGTTCGTGGGGGCGGTGACCACCCGGCCGCCGGACGCGTTCTCCTCGTTGACCGCCAGGGCGATCAGGTTCACCCATTCCTGCCAGTACTTGGGGTCCCGGTCCTTGTCCTCCTTGAGGAGGCGTTCGTGCCAGTCAGGCGCACGACGGCGGACCTTCAGTCCGCCGGGCAGCAGCCCCTCGCGCTTGAGGCTGACTTCCACGCACTCCTCCATGACGGAGTAGATGTGCAGCAGCCCTTCGCGGATCTCTTCCTCCCTGCGGGAGGCGCGTTCGTTGACGAACATGATCTCGCCGATGGACAGGCCCTTGGACTGGCAGCGGCCCAGGAGTTCAGCGGCCGTACGGAACGGCAGCGGGAGTTCCTTTTTGGACTCGTCGAGTTCCTTCAGGGCAGCGTCTTCCTCGCCTTCGCGGATAATGAAGCCGCCGCCCACGGAGAAGAACGTGGCTTGGTGCAGGGCCTCGCCATTTTTGTCCGAGACCGTGAAGGTCATGCCGTTGGTGTGCCGCGGCAGGACGGTCAGCGGGCGCAGGATCATGTCCGTCACGCCGTAGGGAAGCTGCACGCCTCCCCCTTCACCGGCGCCGGCGAGCTGCAGCATCCCGGTTTCGGCAATCGCGGCGAGCCGCTCCTCCACCTCGGCCGGCAGGATCATTTCGGGGTGGAACCCCTCCAGGCCCAGCAGGATGGCCGTCATGGTGCCATGGCCGTGGCCTGTTGCGGCGAGCGACCCGTACAGGTCCACCCGCAGTCCCGCCACCTTCTCCAGGACACCGGCGCCCCGAAGTTCTTCGGCGAACACAGCAGCAGCCCGCATGGGCCCAACAGTGTGCGAGCTCGACGGTCCGATCCCGACGGAGAACAAATCAAAGACGCCAACGGCCATGTGCGTTTCCTAACTAAAAAATCGCGTACAAATCAGGAGTTTTTGTCCAGATAACAGGCCTAAATCAGCTGAAAAGACCCATTATCTGGACAAAAACTGCGTCAGCTGACGTTGGCGACTGACGGGTAAAGCGGGTGGGCGGCGGCGAGTGCCTCGACCCGGTGACGCAGGCCGGAAAGGTCCGCGTCGGCGTCGGCAATCAATGCCTCGGCGATGATGTCCGCAACTTCACGGAACGCAGCCTCGCCGAAGCCACGGGTGGCCAGGGCGGGGGTGCCGATGCGCAGGCCGGAGGTGACCATCGGCGGGCGCGGGTCGAACGGCACGGCGTTGCGGTTGACGGTGATGTCAATCGCGGCCAGGCGGTCCTCGGCCTGCTGGCCGTCGAGCTCGCAGTTGCGCAGGTCAACCAGGACCAGGTGCACGTCGGTGCCGCCGGAGATCACGTTGATGCCCTTGGCGGTGACGTCCGGCTGGACCAGGCGGTCGGCCAGGATGCTGGCGCCCGCCAGGACGCGCTCCTGGCGTTCCTTGAACTCCGGTGATGCGGCGATCTTGAAGGCCACAGCCTTGCCGGCGATGACGTGCTCCAGCGGGCCGCCCTGCTGGCCCGGGAAGACAGCCGAGTTGATCTTCTTGGCGATCGCCGGATCGTTGGAGAGGATAATGCCGCCGCGCGGACCGGCGAGGGTCTTGTGCGTGGTGGTTGTGACGACGTCGGCGTAGGGCACCGGGTTCGGGTGCAGGCCAGCCGCCACCAGGCCGGCGAAGTGGGCCATGTCCACCATCAGGTACGCACCCACCAGATCGGCGATCCGGCGGAACTCGGCGAAGTCGAGCTGGCGGGAGTAGGCGGACCAGCCGGCCACGATCAGTTTGGGTCGGTGTTCCAGGGCCAGCGCTTCGACTTCGGCCATGTCTACCCGGAGGTCGGATTCACGCACGTGGTAGGGGACCACGTTGTAGAGCTTGCCGGAGAAGTTGATGCGCATGCCGTGGGTGAGGTGACCGCCGTGAGCCAGATTCAGGCCCATGATGGTATCGCCCGGCTTGATCAGCGCGTGCATGACTGAAGCATTGGCCTGTGCGCCGGAGTGCGGCTGCACGTTGGCGAACTCGGCACCGAACAGGGCCTTGACGCGGTCGATGGCCAGCTGCTCGATGACGTCCACGTGCTCGCAGCCACCGTAGTAGCGCTTGCCCGGGTAGCCCTCGGCATACTTGTTGGTCAGGACCGAGCCCTGGGCCTGCATGACCGCAACGGCGGTGTGGTTCTCCGAGGCGATCATCTCCAGGCCATCACGCTGGCGGCCCAGTTCGTCGTCGATCTTGACCGCGATTTCCGGGTCCAGGACCGAAAGGTCGACATCCAGGCTGGCGGAGACTACCTGCTCAAAGACTGCGGTGCCTGCTGCAGCGGCGCTCACAGCTCGCCACCGTTTGCTTCCGCGTATTCCTGCGCGGACAGCAGCGGGCCCTCGGACTCGACGGTGACCTTGAACAGCCAGCCGGCACCGTACGGATCGGAGTTGATCAGTGCGGGATCGCTCACGGCGCCATCATTGATTTCCGTGACCTCGCCGGTGACCGGGGAGTACAGGTCAGAAACGGACTTGGTGGACTCGATCTCGCCACACGTCTCGCCAGCAGTGACGGTGGAGCCAACCTCGGGCAGGTCCACGTAGACGATGTCGCCCAGTGCCTCGGCGGCAACGGCGGACACGCCAACAACGGACGGGCCAGAGCCATCAGTGGAAATCCACTCGTGCTCGGCGGAGTACTTCAGTTCAGCGGCAACCTTAGCCATGTGTGTTCCTTACGTTTGAAATCTGTGGGTGGTCGGGTGGGGTGGCTGCAGATCCGGTGGGGCTGGCATCCGGCACCCGAAAACTACTTCTGGCGCTTGTAGAACGGGAGGGCGATGACCTCGAAAGGCTCTACCTTGCCGCGCAGGTCGATGTCCAGGGCGGTGCCCAGTTCGGACTGCTCGACGTCGACATAGGCCATGGCAACCGGGTAGCCCAGGGTGGGTGAGGGCTGGCCGGAGGTGACTTCGCCAACCACGTTGCCGTCCTTCAGGACCGGGTAGCCGCCACGGCCGGCACGGCGGCCAAGGCCCTTCAGGCCGACAAGCTTGCGCTTGGATCCGGCTTCCTTGGCAGCTTCCAGGGCGGAGCGGCCCACGAAGTCGCCTTCCTTGCTCTTGAGCGCCACAACGGGGCCCAGGCCGGCGTCGAACGGTGAACGCTCCAGAGATAGCTCGTTGCCGTACAGCGGCATGCCGGCTTCCAGGCGGAGCGAGTCGCGGGCCGCGAGGCCGCACGGAATGATGCCGAACTCTTCCCCTGCAGCGGCGATGGACGCCCACAGGGAAGCTGCGGCGTCGTTCGGGACAAAGAGTTCGAAGCCGTCTTCGCCGGTGTAGCCGGTGCGGGCCAGGATGACGTTGTGGCCGGCGATGGTGAGCTCGTTGAACGCGTAGTACTTCAGGTCGGTGACCAGTGCGTGCTGGGCCTCGTCGGTCAGCTTGAGCAGGATGGCCTCGGCTTTGGGACCCTGGACCGCGACCAGGGAGGTTGCTGCGGAAGCGTCCTCCACCTTCACGTCGAAGTTCCCCTCTTTGCCGGAACCGGCCCGTTCCTCCATCGCAGCAGCAACGGTGGGTGCGTTGCCCGCGTTGGGGACCACGAGGTACTTCTCGTCACCGAACCGGTAGGTGATGAGGTCATCGATGATGCCGCCGTCGGCGTTGCAGATCAGCGAGTACTTGGCCTTGCCGTCCGCGATGGCGGAGAGCTTGCCCACGAGGGCGTAGTCCAGGAACGCACCGGCGTCGGGGCCGGTGACCCAGACTTCGCCCATGTGGGAGAGGTCGAACAGGCCGGCGGCGTTGCGTACGGCGTGGTGTTCGGCGAGCTCGGAGCTGTACTTCAGGGGCATCTGCCAGCCACCGAAATCGGTGAACGAGGCGCCGAGTTTCTTGTGCTCTTCGTAGAGCGCCGTGTAGTTCTCAGTCATTGTCAGGGATCCTTAGTCTTCGAACTCGGACAGCGGCGGGCAGGAGCAGATCAGGTTGCGGTCTCCGGCGGCGCCGTCGATGCGGCCCACGGGCGGGAAGTACTTGTCCTGCTTGAGGTGGTGGACCGGGAAGACGGCCTGCTCGCGGGTGTATTCCTTTGCCCAGTCGGAACTGACGACGGCGGCCGCAGTGTGCGGTGCGTTGCGCAGCGGGGAGTTTTGCACGGTGAAGTCGCCGTCGGCCACCTGGTCGATTTCCTTGCGGATGGTGATCATCGCGTCGATGAACCGGTCGATCTCGGCCAGGTCCTCGGACTCGGTGGGCTCCACCATTAGGGTGCCAGCTACCGGGAACGCCAGGGTGGGTGCGTGGAAACCGTAGTCGATGAGGCGCTTGGCCACATCTTCCGCGGTCACGCCGGTCTTCGCCGTCAGGTCGCGCAGGTCCAGGATGCACTCGTGCGCCACCAGCCCGCCGGCGCCGGTGTAGAGGACCGGGAAGTACTCGTTCAGGCGTGCCGCCACGTAGTTGGCCGCCAGCAGCGCCGACTTGGTGGCTTCGGTCAGGCCTTCGCCGCCCATGAGCTTCACGTAGGCCCAGGAGATGGGGAGGACACCGGCGGAGCCGTAGTTCGAGGCGCTGATGGCCACGCCTGTTGATCCGGCAGAGCCGGAGTCGTGGGCTGCCTTGTTCGCATCGCCGGGCATGAACGGTGCCAGGTGGGCCTTGGCTGCGACCGGGCCAACGCCGGGTCCGCCGCCGCCGTGCGGGATGCAGAAGGTCTTGTGCAGGTTCAGGTGCGAGACGTCGCCGCCGAACTTGCCCGGCTGCGCCAGGCCCACCAGGGCGTTCAGGTTCGCGCCGTCGACGTAGACCTGGCCGCCCGCGGCGTGGACCGCGTCGCAGATGTCGGTCACGTCGGCGTCGTATACGCCGTGCGTGGAGGGGTAGGTGATCATGATCGCCGAGAGGGCGTCCTTGTTCGCTTCGATCTTCGCGTTCAGATCGGTGTGGTCGATGGTGCCATCGGGTGCGGTGGCGACGACGACAACCTTCATGCCGGCCAGGACCGCGGACGCGGCGTTGGTGCCGTGCGCCGAAGCCGGGATCAGGCAGATGTTGCGCTGCGTGTCACCGTTGGAGCGGTGGTAGCCGCGGATCGCCAGCAGGCCAGCGAGCTCGCCCTGGGAGCCGGCGTTCGGCTGCAGGGAGACCTGGTCGTAGCCGGTGATCTCGGCGAGGTCAGCTTCGAGGCCGCTGATCAGTTCACGCCAGCCCACGGTCTGGGATTCCGGGGCGAACGGGTGGATGGAGGCGAACTCCGGCCAGGACATGGCTTCCATCTCGGCGGTGGCGTTCAGCTTCATGGTGCAGGAGCCCAGCGGGATCATGGTGCGGTCCAGTGCCAGGTCCCGGTCGCTCAGCTTGCGGATGTAACGCAGCAGCTGGGTCTCGGAACGGTGCGTGTTGAACACCGGGTGCTCCATGTAGCCGGAGGTGCGGAGCGCTGATTCGGGCAGTTCAAAGCCCTTCGTGTCCCCCACCGGGCCGGCGCCGAAGGCGACAGCGATCGAGGACAAAATATCCGGCGTCGTGGTTTCATCCACGGAGACGCCGATGGTGTCATCGTCGATGTGGCGCAGGTTGATCCCGCGTGCTTCGGCGGCGGCGATGACCTTGGCGGCCTTGCCCGGGACGCTGACCGTGACGGTGTCGAAGAAGGTCTCGGTGGCCAGTTCGCGGCCGGCGGCCTTCAGCGTGGTGGCGAGGGTCCGGGCGTGCGTGTTGACGCGCTCGGCGATCGCCTTCAGGCCGTCCGGGCCGTGGTAGACGGCGTAGAACGAGGAGACGATGGCCAGCAGAGCCTGCGCGGTGCAGATGTTGGACGTGGCCTTCTCGCGGCGGATGTGCTGCTCGCGGGTCTGGAGGGCCAGGCGGTAGGCGGGGAGGCCGGCGTCGTCCTTGGACACGCCCACGAGGCGGCCGGGCATGGAACGCTCCAGGCCCTTCGCGACGGCCATGTACGCGGCGTGCGGGCCGCCGAAGAACAGCGGCACACCGAAGCGCTGGGTCGAGCCGACGGCGATGTCCGCGCCCTGCTCGCCCGGAGGGGTGATCAGGGTCAGCGCCAGCAGGTCAGCGGCGACGGTCACCAGCGCGCCGCGTTCCTTGGCGGCGGCGATGACTGCGGCGTGGCCGTACACGCGGCCGGACGCGCCGGGCTGCTGCAGGACGATGCCGTTGATGTCACCCTCGGGCAGGCCCTGGGACAGGTCAGCGACCTCCACCTCGAAGCCGAGGGCTTCGGCGCGGCCCCTGACGATGGCGATGGTCTGCGGGAGAACGTCCGCGTCCAGGACGGTCTTGCCGTCGTGGGCGGCCTTGTTCTTGTTCGCGCGGCGCATCATCAGCACGGCCTCGGCAACGGCGGTGGCTTCGTCCAGCAGGGAGGCGTTGGCGATGGGCAGGCCCACGAGGTCCTGGACCATGGTCTGGAAGTTCAGGAGTGCTTCGAGGCGGCCCTGGGAGATCTCTGGCTGGTACGGCGTGTACGCGGTGTACCAGGCCGGAGCTTCGAGGATGTTGCGGCGGATCACGGCGGGCGTGACGGTGTCGTAGTAGCCCTGGCCGATCATCTGCACAGCCATCTGGTTCTTGGCAGCGAGCGTCCGCAGCTCAGCCAGCACTTCAACCTCGCTCAGGGCGTCCTTGAGGGCCAGCGGCTTGGCCTGGCGGATGGAATCGGGGACGGCAACGTCAACGAGGCCATCAACGTTGTCATAGCCAACCGCCTTGAGCATGGTGTCGATATCGGCCTGGCGGCGCGCACCAATATGCCGGTCGGCGAAGACGGTGGGGGACGACTGAATGGTCATGAAGGAACTCCATAATTCAGGTGGCGCGCTGGGTACGCCACATTGATTCGGGTTCCTCCCCGCTCTGTATGGGACCTGAGAGTTTCCGCGCCGCCTGCCTTTACAGAATGACGCTTGCACCGTCGGTGAGCCCGTTGCCGGACTGCTTTCCAGAGTTGCCTAACCGCGGCGGTACGTGGGCCTGAGAGATTCCCGGAGAGGATTTGCTCCTACGGCGCCTGCTAAACGTACTGGCAGGACTCTCCCGCCGCAGATCAAAAGCTGTGCCACCTCGTCAGTGACACGGCCCACAGCTTACTCGGATTCCGAATCATGCGCAAACGTTGCGAGTCGACGCAGGTCAGCCCTGGGACAGGCATCACATCCCGCGCCCCCACCACAACGCGGGGTCACTTCCGGCCCAATTCCGGCGGCTGATTGGGCGTGAAGTGACCCCGCGTGGCTCTGTCGGGTCAGGCCCGGACGTCAGCCGCCAGCCGCTCGCCGTTGTAGTACTCCAGCTGCCAGCCCTCGTGGACGTGGTGGTGGGCCAGGTTGAGCACGGCGTTGTCAATGCCGTGCAGGGTCCGGCCGATGGCGCGGCTGAGGCTTACCCGCAGGAGGGTGCCATGGGCGACCACCAGAACCCGGCGGCCGCGGAACTCCTCCGCCAGAGCTTCCAGCGCCGTCAGCCCGCGGCTGGCGGCCTCATCTTCGCTTTCGGCGCCCCGGAAACCGCCGGGGATGCGCAGCGCCTCCAGCTCGGGGCCGGCCTGCAGGCCTTCCGCTTGTCCGAAGCTGCGCTCGGTGAGCTCCGGAACGTGCCGGGCCACGCTGAGCCCGAGCCCCGCGGAAATCAGACTGGCGGTTTCCGCGGCACGGCTCAGCGGCGAGGACACCACGGCGTCCCATTCGAGACCGTCAAGGGCGGCGACGGCGTCGCGCGCCTGGTCGCGGCCGACGTCGTTCAGGGGAATGTCAGTAGCTCCTTGGAGCCGGCGCTGCGCATTCCAGTCAGTCTGGCCATGGCGGACGAGGGCGAACGTCGTGAGGGTCATGCCTTCCATTGTCCCCGACGGCGGGAAGGCCACGCGGCCACCGGCAGCGCCACGGTGAGCAGATCCTCAGCTGAGGCCACCGGCTGGACCGCTTCCCGCCACTGGAACCACGGTCATCGAGCCAAGGTTGCCCCAGAGGCCGCGGGCCTTGAGCTTTTCGGAAGACGTTTCCGCCACGGCGTGCATTGCCTGCAGGGCCGCATCCAGCGCAACCGTTCCTTCCGGGCGTTCGGCCAGGCGCAAAATCTCGGCGGCCAACGCCGCAAGCTTGATGTTGCGGTGGCTGCTGGTGGTGACCAGCAGCTCGAAGGCAGTCTCGGAACCGATCAACAGCCGGCCCATCAGAATGCCGCGGGCCTGGTCAATGATGCTGCGCGTTGCCGTGGCTGCAATTACCGCGTCACGGGCCACCTGCTCTGTCTCGCGCCGCAAAGTGGAGGACAGGTCCAGCATGAGGCCCGCCAGTGCTGTCACCTTGCCCTCGCCATCCTGGATTGCGTCGCCGGAGGTCAGCACATGGCGGATACGCCCCTGGGCGTCGATGATCCGGTGGTATATGCAGAAGTAGCCGCCGCTTTGGGAAACCGTCGCCACGATGTCCTGGCACCCCTCCCTGTCCTCGGGATGCTTGTGCGAAAACAGCAGATCCAGCGTCGGCACCACCTCGCCGCGCCGGTACCCGTGCACCTGGTACATCCCGTCGGACCACTCCACTGTTTGCGCCGGAAGCTTCACGTGGAAAGTACCGGCGAGGCACGCACCTTCCCCGAGAGCACTGGAATACGTGATAGGACTGCCAAGCCTGGCCATGAGGGCACCTCCACGCACCGTCCGGCATCCCGTCACCTTTGAGGGATGCAGCAATATCCAAGTATGGACGGAAAGCGCCTCAATGGGGAAGGCAGCACATCCTCAATTATGGCTTCCAACACACCCCGCAGGCCTTGACTTGCATACCCCCTGGGGGTATGTTGAGGATGTTGTCAGTGAACTGGTATGTCCAAGCCGGTGCCCCGCACCGCCATCACAGCCGTTCAACCCCAGCCCCATCACTTCTTCGTCAAGAAATGGAACTGACATGCGTGAAGCCGAGAACCGGCCCCAACTTCCTTTGATCCCCGCTGCCTCAGGCTGCAGCTGCTGCTCACCGGCTGCCGCAGCCCCCGCCGCCGTCGTAATGGCCGACGGCGGGGCGCGCGACGGCGTTGCACGCATCAGCGCTGCACCCAACACTGCCGCGGACGCCGCAGAACGCCGCTGACCGCACCACGCCAGCCCCCGGCGTTCCCGCGTCAGGGGTATCCCGCAGGAGGAATCATGGAAGACCACAATCACCACCATTCGGGTGGGCAGGTGGGTGTAGAGGGTCAGGACGTGCCGAGCCAACACAGCGCTCCGGGCCACGGCACCCCTGAGCATACGGCCCACACCCACCACCCCGCGCAGAACCACACGGACGATGACCACACCGTCCACGCCCATGGCCAGCACGCGGGCCACAGCACGGCCATGTTCAAGAACCGCTTCTGGCTGACACTGGCCCTCTCGGTTCCGGTGGTCTACTTCAGCCCCATGGTGGGGCACCTGCTCGGTTACATGCCGCCGATGTTTCCCGGTTCGGCCTGGATTGCGCCCGTGCTGGGAACCGTCATCTTCCTCTACGGAGGCCAGCCGTTCCTTAAGGGCGGAGTCCAGGAGCTGAAGAACCGGCAGCCGGGAATGATGCTGCTGATCGGCATGGCCATCACGGTGGCGTTCGCGGCATCCTGGGTCACGAGCCTGGGAATCGGCGGCTTCGATCTGGACTTCTGGTGGGAGCTTGCCCTGCTGGTGGCCATCATGCTGCTGGGCCACTGGATCGAAATGCGGGCCCTCGGGTCGGCGCAGGGCGCGCTGGATGCCCTCGCTGCGCTGCTGCCCGACGAAGCCGAACGCGTCACCGCTGAAGGCACTGAAACCGTCCCTGTGTCCGAACTCCGTGAAGGCGATACCGTCCTGGTCCGCTCCGGGGCCAGGATGCCGGCCGACGGGACGGTGGTGGACGGTCAGGCCGAATTCGACGAGTCCATGATCACCGGCGAATCCAAAACTGTCCCCCGGACGGTGGGTGACGCCGTGGTGGCAGGAACCGTGGCCACTGACAACAGCGTCCGCGTCCAGGTCACCGCCGTCGGCGAAAATACCGCCCTCGCCGGGATCCAGCGGCTGGTGGCCGAAGCCCAGGCCTCATCCTCGAAGGCCCAGGCCCTGGCCGACCGTGCTGCCGCTTGCCTGTTCTACTTTGCCGCCGGGGCCGGCGTCATCACCTTCATTGTGTGGAGCCTGCTGGGCAGCGTGCCGGAGGCCGTCACGCGCACCGTCACCGTGCTGGTCATCGCCTGCCCGCATGCCCTGGGCCTGGCCATTCCGCTGGTGATCGCGATTTCCACGGAACAGGCAGCACGGGCGGGCGTCCTGATCAAGAACCGGATGGCGCTGGAACGCATGCGGACCATCAACGTTGTCCTGTTCGACAAGACCGGCACCCTGACCACCGGGGAACCTGACCTGAAGGATGTTGCCGCCGCGCCGGGCGTGGACGCTGACAGCCTGCTGGCACTGGCCGCCGCCGTCGAATCCGACAGCGAACATCCCGTTGCCCGCGCTATCGTCCGTGCCGCCCGCGGGCGGAACCTGACGCTGCCGCGGGCCACCGGTTTCAGCTCGCTGATGGGCCGCGGCGTTCAGGCGACCGTGGGCGGCCGGACCATCCACGTCGGCGGCCCCGCACTCCTGCGCGAACTCGGCGCCGTCGAGCCTGAAGAGCTGATGCGTTCCACCCGGGGGTGGATGGACCGCGGCGCGGCCGTGCTGCACGTGCTCGACGGCGGCACCGTCCTCGGGGCGGTCAGCCTCGAGGATTCGGTGCGGGCGGAGTCGCGGCAAGCCGTGGCCGCCCTTCAGAACCGGGGAATCAAGGTGGCCATGATCACCGGCGATGCCCACCAGGTGGCCCAGGCCGTCGCGGCGGACCTGCATATCGACGAGGTGTTCGCCGAGGTCCTGCCCGCTGACAAGGACAAGAAAGTGGCCGAACTCCAGGCCCGCGGCCTGAAGGTGGCCATGGTGGGCGACGGCGTCAACGACTCCCCTGCGCTTGCCCGCGCTGAGGTGGGAATCGCCATCGGCGCCGGAACCGACGTTGCCATGGAATCAGCGGGCGTGGTCCTGGCCGGGAACGATCCGCGCGCAGTACTGTCCATGCTGGATCTGTCCCGCGCCAGCTACCGGAAAATGTGGCAGAACCTGGTGTGGGCCACCGGCTATAACGTCCTGTCCGTGCCGCTGGCCGCGGGCGTCCTGGCCTTCGCCGGCGTGGTGCTTTCCCCCGCTGCGGGTGCAGTGCTGATGTCCGTTTCCACCATAGTGGTGGCCCTCAACGCCCAGCTGCTCCGGCGAGTGAAACTGAACCCGTCCGAGGTTCGTTGAATCAAGGAACGCTGGTTAGCGGCGCGATGAGAGGAGGCAGCACCATGACGGCAACCGCACGCACGGTGTCCGCCGCCCTCCTGCGCGCCGCCCTGGCAGCGGCCGTGCTGGCACTCATCGCCGGGCTCTTTGGCATGCACGTGATGACCGGAACCATGCCGCCCACGGGAATCACACGGCGGCGGTGCAGGCGACTGGGGGGCACGCTGTTGAGGGGCACACTGTTGAGGGGTACACTGCGGGCAGTCACGCAGGGGCTGGCCATGGCGTTACCGGCCACGATGCCAGCGGGCACGAAGCCGCCAGAGACTCCGGGCAGCCCGTCGCCGGTGCTCCCGCCGCCGCCATCACCTCCTGCTCAGGCTCGTGTCACGAGATGATGCAGGCCGGGACGTCCTGCATCCCCTCCGCCAAAGCCGGCGCGCTGACCGTCTACCCACCCCACGAAACCGGCGTCGCCGTCCACCCAGGACCGGCAGCCCGCACCGGGCCGGTCATCGAGCACTCCCACACTCCCGCGAGCCCCACGCCCTGCGACCTGTCCATCAGCCGGACGTAAACCGGACTGCGCCACGCACACAAATCACCCACGGCACAGCCCCCCTACGTTTAGAAGGACCTTTCCCATGAACACGAAGATTCGAAACATCTCTATGGCCGCCGCCCTGGCGGCTTCCCTGGGCCTGGCAGGCTGCGCAGCCTCGTCCACCCCCGCCGACGGAAACACCATGTCCGGCATGCACAACGGCAGCTCAAGTCCCATGGCCAGCATGATGCCGGACGCCAACGCAGCCCATAACCAGTCGGACATCATGTTCGCCCAAATGATGATGCCGCACCACTCCCAGGCCGTGGAGATGAGCCACATCATCCTGGCGAAGCAGGGCATCCCCGCCGAAGTCACCGCCCTCGCCACCAAAATCAAGGCAGCCCAGGCGCCGGAAATTGAGACAATGACCGGCTGGCTGAAAACCTGGAACCAGCCCACAGGAATGATGACCGGCACCACCATGCCCGCCCACTCGATGGACGGAATGGTGGATGAAGAGGGAATCAACAAGCTCAAGGCAGCCCAGGGGGCCGACGCCGCCCGGCTGTTCCTCGAGCAAATGATCGGTCATCATGAGGGCGCCATCGAAATGGCCCAGCAGGAGGTCGGCGCCGGAAAGTACCCGGCTACCATCCAGCTCAGCCGGGACATCGTCACCTCGCAGGAAGCAGAGATGGTGGAGATGAAGGCACTGCTGGCCAAGATGTAGCCAGCAGCCTCGAGGCACCGGCCCGCTGCGGGCCGGTGCCTCCGGCCACCCCGGGCCAGGCTCAGACCTGCCGAATCCGATGGGCCTGATTAAATCCACCGACGGCGGCATGTCCTGGGAGCAACTCTCACGCCAGGGGGAGTCGGACTTCCACGCACTCACGGCGGCCAAGTCCGGCATCGTGGCCTTCGACGGCACCCTGCGCACCAGCCCCGACGGGAAGACCTGGTCCGTGCAGGCCGCCGGTTTCGTCCCTGCAGCCCTGGCCGCGGACCGAGAAGGGACGGATCGACGGGCAGGTCCAGGCCATCGCGGCAGTGGAGGTTCCGGGCGCCGACGCCCGGGTGTGGGCCGCCACCTCCACCGGAATGGTGGTATCCACCGACGGCGGGGCCACATTCCGGCCCCCGGCAGCCGGCTGACCCGGTCGCTGCCGCGGCCCTCACCGTGCTGGGGCGTCGCCGGCACGGTCCCGTGCTACGTTGAAAGACGGGCCGTACCGGTCCGGCGCCCCGCTGGAAAAGAGAAGCTCCTTGGAATCCCCCGCACCTGCCCCTGCACCCGTGAGGATCCTGACCGTCTGCACCGGAAACATCTGCCGCTCCCCCGTGGCCGAGCGGCTGCTGCAGGCCGGGCTGGACCAGGTAATGCCCGGTGCGTTTGAAGTCACCAGTGCAGGGACCCGGGCCATGGTGGGCGACCCCATGCAGCCACTGTCCGGGGACATCGTGCGCACCTTCGGCGGGAACCCTGACGGCTTCGTCTCCAGGCAGCTGACCAGCAAGATCCTGCGCGGCGTGGACCTGGTCCTGACCATGACCTCCGGCCACCGCGGCGAAGTGCTCCAGCTGGACGCCTCGCTGCTCAAGCGCACCTTCACCATCCGCGAGTTCGCCAGGATGCTGGACGTCCTGGACCACCGCGCCGATGCCACCGCAGACCATCCCGGAAGGGCCGACGGCGGCGCTCCCCTGGGCGCCAACACCGCCTTCTGGCGCGGGCTGCCCGCCCGGGCCGCGTCCGTGCGGCACCTGTCACTGCCCGCGGACTCCGCCGAGAACGACATCATCGACCCCTACCGGCGGGGGCCCCAGGTCTACCGCCAGATGGAAGACGAGCTTGCCCCGGCGATCGTCTCCGTCCTGCGCCACGCCCGCCTGAACGTATCCGCTTAACCCGGCGCGCCGGCGTCGTACGCGCACCACCCGGGCACTGACTTCGGCGCCTGTTTTGGGAGGTGCTAAAGCGTTAGGAAAACGACACACACCCCCTATGGCGGGAACTTGGCGCGTGGCGGACACTGAGTCATGGAAAGCACCCCGAGCGGGCATGACAGGATCGGACCAGGCACCTCAGGCCCACAGGCACCCGGACCCACACCGCTGAAACGCCGGCGCTTGATAGCGGTTGTCTTGTCACTCCTGCTGGTGGCCGTGGTGGCCGTGTCGGCACTGGTCTTCAGCCGCCCGGCGGCGGAGGTGGCAGCTCCGCAGCCCACTTCGACGGAAACGCCCACGGCCACCCTCACCCCGTCTGAAACGCCGCCGCCGCCACCGGCACCGGCAGCTCCCCCGCCGCCCGAACCCATCGCCGATCCCCCCGCAGCGGCCATGAACATCCTGGTGGTCGGCAGTGACAGCCGCGGCAACGCGCGCGAACAGGCGGCCCACACGGCGGCCACGGGCGAGTCCCAGGACCACCGCTCCGACGCACTGATGGTGGTCCACGTTGCGGCGGACCGCCGCACCCTCTACGTCATTTCCATCATGCGCGACCTGTGGGTGGACATCCCCGGATACGGCGGCTCGAAGATCAACGCCAGCCTGGAACTCGGTGGGATCGACCTGACGGCGCAGACTGTGGAATCGCTGCTTGGCATCCACGTTGACCACACACTGATGTTGGACTTCAACGGTTTCCGGGCCCTGACGGACGGGCTGGGAGGAATCGACCTGAATGTGCCGTTCGCTTTCCAGGCCACGTTCGATACCGGGCACGCGTTTTCTGCCGGCATGAACCACCTCGACGGCCAGGCCGCGCTGGAGTTCACCCGCGAGCGCTACGCCTTCGTGAACGGCGACTTCCAGCGGGTCCAGAACCAGCGGATCATGCTGCGCGCCATCCTGGCCAGGCTGACGGCCGGCGGCGCGCTGAACGATGTCACCGCCGTCCGCTCGATCGTGGAGTTTGCCGCCTGCTGCCTCACCGTGGACAAGGGCTTCGATCCGGTCCAGACGGCCATCCTCGCCTACAGCCTGCGCAACCTGGACGTGAACGCGGTGGGCACCATGACGCTGCCCACTGCCGGTCCTGGCATGGTGGCCGGGCAGTCCGTGTTGTTTCCGGACTACGGCGGCATCAACGCCGTGGCAGCCGCGCTCCGGGAGGGCAGGATCGGCGAATACGCAGTGCCGTAGGCCCTCACCCCGGGCCAGGCCTCTCCCCGGTTGCGGGTGACAGAAGTTCACCCTGCCGCGTCCTGGTGTTAACCGGCCCGCGCCGGCCGGTTCACGGCGGCGCGCAACTGTGGGTGCATGACTGATATTTCGCGCCGCACCATTGTCAAGGGGTCCGTCCTCGCCGCCGCCGCTGCTGCCGTGCCGGCCGCCGCCCACGCTGCCTCGCCCGCACGCCCCGCCGTCGCCGGGATCGCACTCGTCCGGAACCGCCTCACCCTCCCCAGCGGCATCGCCACCGGCGATGTCACCGCCGATTCCGCCGTGCTGTGGTCCCGTGCCTCAGGGCCTGGCAGGATGCTGGCCACTCTCCGGGCAGTGGACGACGGCGGCGCAGTGCTGAGCGGGAAAGGTGCCTTTGAGCGCACCCTCCGCGGCCCGCGCGCCACCCAGGCATCCGATTTCACCGCCAAGATGCACGCCGGCCACCTTCCCGCCAACACCCGGTTTGCCCTGGAGATCAGTTTCGAGGACGACGACGGCGCCGCGGGTGAAGCCGTCAACGGAACATTCCGGACGGCACCCGACAACGGGAGCTTCAACTCCGGAAACGCCGGCGCCAACGGCAACGGACACGCGGGCGGCGACGGCCCGGCGTCGTCCGTCCAGAGCTTTGTGTGGACCGGCGACACCGCCGGCCAGGGCTGGGGCATTAACGAGGAAATCGGCGGGATGCGCGGCTACCGGGCCATGCACAACACCCGGCCGGACTTCTTCATCCACTCCGGCGACACCATCTACGCCGACGGGCCTATCGCCGAAACGGTCGTGGAACCGGACGGGCAGATCTGGCGGAACGTAGTGACCGAGGAGGTCGCCAAGGTGGCCGAAACCCTCACCGAATTCCGCGGCCGGCACCGCTACAACTCGCTGGACGCCAACATGCGCGCCATGTTCGCCGACGTTCCCGTGATCGCCCAGTGGGACGACCACGAGACCCACAACAACTGGTACCCGGGGCAGGTCATCGACGACGCCCGCTACACCGTGCGCGATGTCAACACCCTCGCCGCGCGCGGTCGGCAGGCGTGGCAGGAGAACATGCCCATCGCCGACAGTTCGGCGCTGTGGCGCCCCGGAACGTTCGACGACGGCGGCCAGTACCAGCCCGCGCGCATCTACCGGAAGATCACCCGCGGCCCGCAGCTGGACGTCTTCTGCCTGGACATGCGCACCTTCAAGTCCCCGAACACGGACGGGAAGGAACCGTACGCCACGTCCATCCTGGGCCAGGAGCAGGTGGACTGGCTGATCCGAGAGGTGTCCAAATCCAAGGCCACCTGGAAGGTCATCGCCGCCGACCTTCCGCTGGGCATCATCGTCCCCGACGGCCCCGTCAACGAAGAAAGCATCTCCAACCGCGACAACGGCGCGCCGCTGGGCCGCGAACTGGAGATCGCCGGCGTGCTGAGCGCGTTCAAGCGCAACGGCGTGAAGAACATCGTCTGGCTGACCGCGGACGTGCATTACTGCGCCGCGCACCACTACTCCCCCGAACGTGCAGCCTTCACGGACTTCGATCCCTTCTGGGAATTTGTGGCAGGCCCCATCGCGGCAGGCTCCTTCGGGCCCAACGCCATGGACGGCACCTTCGGCCCGGAAGTGGTGTTCGCCAAGGCGGGCCGGTTGGCCCAGTCACCGCGCGACGGCGAGAGCCAGTTCTTCGGCCACGTCCAGCTCGGCGAGGACAACACGTTCACGGCCAGCCTCCGCAATGCAAACGGGGCCGTGGTGTTCGCCAAGACCCTGACGCCGGAGCGGTAGGCGTTCAGGCAGTCAGCCGGCACCGCTGCGGGTCGGGTCCGGACGCAGCGGTGCCGGCCCCGGATCCGGGACGGGAAGCGGGCCGGGAGGTTCCGGCGTCGGCATGGGGCTGGGCCTCTCCGGGCCCGGGTGGCCGGGATGGGTGGGATCCGGCGATAGCGGATCCGGTCCGGGTTCCGGCGGGAACGGCTCGGGTTCGTGCACTGGCGGGATGGTCATGGAACTTCCCCTCTCAGGCTGGGCGTCTTCGCATAATCAGGATACGCCCAGCCTGCGTTTCCCCTCTACGGCCGGATTCCATGCCCTCCTTAGGCGGGGCGGCGCAGGCGGTGCGGCTGGTACGCCGAGGCCTGGTCCACATCTTCGGCGCCGCGCATGACCGGGACCGCGAAAGTCACCACCAGGCGGGCTTCGGCGGCGTCGGTGGACCGGATGGTCAGGCTCCTCGTGCCGGGCGGCACGGACGGCGTGAACACCTGAAGGTTCCGCGAACCCACGCTGGCGGTGTCCCGCAGTGTGTAGACAGTGCCCCAATGATCTTCGACGGCAATTTCGGGAACTGTCCTGCCGGCCGCGGACTCCACGTGGATATTGACCACCAGGCAGGTGCTCCAGACTTCCACGGACAGCACCGTGAAGTCTGCGGCCCTGGTCATATGAAGCCCGAACGTGGGCGGCAGGAGCATCTGGCGGAGGGTGCCTTTCGGTATCAGGTTTCTCATTTTCGACCCCAATTTTGCTAAGTGTGCTTTCAATTACCGCGCTACGATGACGCCCTGTCAAGATTCCCCGGGGATCCCGCGCCGCACACTGTGGAAAGCCGCACTGACCGGCGATAACGCGTGCGGTGACGGCCGTCCGGGACTACGCTGCCGCCGTCGGCCGTTAGGCGAAGCCACAAGTGGGTACGCCGCTAGTGATGCTTCTGCACCCGGCAGGCGGCACTCGGCAACGGGGTGATCGGTCTTGGAAACAGCGGGTTGAGGCAGGCGGTACGGGGAGCGGGGCCCACCACGCTGGACGGGCTGACACCCGGCGGCATTGGGATGGCCCCCGGCGGTGCCGGGGGCCATCTTTACCGGGCGGGTCACCCGCAAACTGCCGATACGCTGACTGGCGCTGTGGCGTGCCCAAACGGCTAACCGCCCTAAGAAGGCAGATGAAAAAACAACGCGTCCGGATCCTCCCGGTACTGCCGTTCTAGCACTGTGCCGACGACGGTTCAAGGGTTCCCCGCCGGTAACTTTCCCGACGCAGGACGGGGAGGGGCTACCCCGGTAGCGAACGGGCGGGCCCTTTGTCGGCACGGGTCTATATATTGAAGGAATGACCCAGACTCCGCTGCAGGATTCCGCCAGTTCCTCCCCCGATTCCGACGCCGCCGCCGCTACCGCCGCCACCGCGGGCGCTGTCCGGCCGCCGGTCGCCAAGCAGGTCAGGCACGAGCGGACCCACCACGGCGACACCTTCGTGGACAACTACGAATGGCTGCGCGAGAAGGACTCCCCCGAGGTCGTGGAGCACCTGAAGGCCGAGAACGCCTACCAGGAGGCGGTCACCGCGCACCAGGAGCCACTCCGCGAGGCAATCTTCCAGGAAATCAAGGGCCGCACGCAGGAGACAGACTTATCTGTCCCGAACCGGAAGGACGGCTGGTGGTACTTCAGCCGGTCGGTCGAGGGTAAGGAGTACGGCATCCAATGCCGCGTCCGCGCGCAGGACACCCGCAACCCGGTGACTGACTGGACTCCGCCGGCGGTGCAGGCCGGCGTCGAGATCCCCGGCGAGGAAGTGCTGCTGGACGGCAACGTCGAAGCCGAGGGCAAGCCGTTCTTCTCTGTGGGCGGCTCGGCCGTCACGGTGGACGGGAACCTCTACGCCTACGCTGTGGACAACGCGGGCGACGAACGCTTCACGCTCCGCATCAAGGACCTGCGCACCGGCGAGCTGCTGCCTGACGTCATCGAGAACATCTTCTACGGCGTTAGTTTCTCCCCCGACGGCACCCGCATCTTCTACACCGTGGTGGACGATTCGTGGCGCCCCTACCAGGTCAAATCCCACATCCTGGGCACGCCCGTTACCGACGATGAGGTGATTTACCAGGAGGACGACGTCGCCATGTGGCTGGGCTTTGAGCTCTCCTCGGACAGGCGTCACCTCGTGCTGGGCATCGGCTGCTCCGAGTACAGCGAGACCCGCCTGCTGCGCTTTGATGACCCGACGGCGGCGCTCACCACCGTGATTTCCCGCGACGAACGCGTGCTCTACGAGGCCGAGCCGTTCCTGCTCGAAGGCCCTGACGGCGAAAAGTCCGAGCGGATCCTCATCACGCACAACCGGAACGCCGTGAACTCCATGGTCTCCCTCATTGACCCGGCCGAGCTCGCCAAGCCGCTGGCCGCGCAGCACTGGAGCACCGTCGTCGAACATTCCCACGACGTCCGCGTCAACGGTGCCGGCGTCACCGCCACACACCTGATCGTCTCTGTCCGCAAGGACACCATCGAGCGCGTGCAGGTGATGGGACTTTCCGGTCTGGGGACGCCCGCGCAGGAAGCCCCGGTGGAGCCCGCGTTCGACGAGGAGCTGTACACGGCCGGCGTCGGCGGTTCGGACTATGAGGCGCCGGTCATCCGGCTGGGCTACACCTCCTACTTCACGCCGTCGCGCGTGTACGACTTTGTCCTGCCCACCCCGGCGCAGCCCGCCGGTGAACTGCTGCTCCGCAAGGAAAGCCCGGTCCTGGGCGGCTACTCCGCGAGTGACTACGTGGCCACGCGCGAATGGGCCAACGCCACGGACGGCACGCGGATCCCGCTGTCCGTGCTGCGCCACCGGAGCGTAAAGCAGAATTCGACGGCGGCGGGCCTGGTCTACGGGTACGGCTCCTACGAGATGAGCATGGACCCCGGATTTGGCATCGCGCGGCTGTCCCTGCTGGACCGCGGCGTGGTGTTTGTGATTGCGCACATCCGCGGCGGCGGCGAACTGGGCCGGCACTGGTACGAGGACGGCAAAAAGCTCACCAAGAAGAACACCTTTACCGATTTTGTGGACGCCACCGACTGGCTGGCGGGCTCCGGCTGGGTCTCGCCATCGCGAATCGCCGCGCTGGGCGGCTCCGCAGGCGGGCTGCTGATGGGCGCCATCGCCAACCTGGCGCCGGAAAAGTACGCCGCCGTGGTGGCGCAGGTGCCGTTTGTGGATGCCCTCACCACCATCCTGGATCCGGAGCTTCCACTGTCCGCCCTGGAATGGGAAGAGTGGGGCAACCCCATCACGGACCCGGGCGTATACCAGTACATGAAGTCCTATTCGCCCTATGAAAACGTGCATTCTGTGGCGTACCCGAAGATCGCCGCGGTGACATCCTTCAACGACACGCGTGTCCTCTACGTGGAGCCCGCCAAATGGGTGCAGGCCCTGCGGTCCGCGACGACGGGGTCGGAGCCGATCGTGATGAAGATCGAAATGGACGGCGGCCATGGCGGCGCGTCCGGCCGGTATGTCCAGTGGCGCGAGCGGGCGTGGGACTACGCGTTCATCGCCGATTCCCTCGGCGCCACGGAACTGCTTCCGGGGGCCGGCCTGCGGTAACACTGTGCCCGGCAGGCAGTACCCAAAAAAGCTAGCCATGCTTACTATGGTCTGATGTAGTGCTGTCCGCTGGGGGGCAGATCAAACCGCGTCGGAACTTGAGGTGACGTGAGCATGATTTCCCAGCGCAGCGAGGGCGGTGCCACAACCGGAGCCACGGGCCCGGGCCTGCACTTGATCTGGCCGGCATTGTTTACCGACGCCACCGGTAGGGCGCGGCAATGTGCCGTTGCCCTCCCCGCCATTGCGGCCCTTCTGGCCAGCCTCACGTGGGCATCGTGGCCGGACGGCGGAACGTACCGTCCGGTCCAGGAGTACCAACCCAGCATGGTGCTGGTTCCCGCCGCCAACCCACATGAGCCCGCCATGCGAATTGCACCTGCCGGCTGGCAGAGTCCGGAATCGCACTGGGTATTCCCTTTCGACCCGCCGGATTCCCCGGAAGATGACGGCAACCAGGCCCTGGCGGTGACCACCGCCGACGGTTCAGTGACCTACAGCATGGAGTTCGCACTGGTCCGGGCCGAGGATGGCGAGCCGATGGAAACGAGGAATGAAGCGTACGCCTTCGCCAACTGCACGGGCTGCACGGCGGTGGCCGTGGGATTTCAGGTGGTGCTGCTAGAGGGACAAACCGATGTCATTGCTCCGGAGAACCTATCCGCGGCCGTGAACTATGACTGCGTCGAATGCCTCACCTATGCGCTGGCCAACCAGCTGGTTCTGACCCTAAACGACCCGTTGAGCGACGACGGATGGGCGCAGCTGTCGGCACTGTGGTGCGAAATCGACGAATACGGCGAGGACCTTCCGGACGTCCCCTTGTCCGAGATCCAGTCCCGGCTCGAGGCGTACAAGGGGCAGATCATCGCGATCGTCCAGGCCGACCCTGGTGACCCGGGTGACCCGGGTGACCCGGGTGACCCGGGTGACCCGGACGACGGCATCGCCACGTCCACTGAAACCGCTGCCCCCGCCACCGCAGAACCGACGCTGCCTGCCTAAGGCGCCCGCCGCCGTCGCCCGTTCCCAGCGTGGAGGCACCCGCGGTGCCACGGACCCGTTCCAAGGCGCTGGCCTGTGGTAACGCGTCAAGGATGCAGGGCTCAACAGCGCCGGCTTGGACCGGCCGCCCATAGCTGTGAATGCGTACTACCCAAAAAAACTAATCATGCTTATCATTGTGGCGCTGGGCATGGGAGTCGCCGCCACCAGCTAAGGAGCAGAAATGCCGCTGAGCAAGGGAACCGCCGTGGAATGGAACACGCCCCAGGGACCCACCCGCGGCAAGATTGTGGAGAAGAAGACCAGCGACTTCGAACTGGACGGGAACCAACACCGGGCCAGCGAGGATGAACCCCAGTACGTGGTGGAGTCCGCCAAGACCGGTGCCCGAGCAGCACACAAGGCGTCCGCACTGACCGAGACGAAGTAAGCCGTGGCCGGGCAGCATCACGACGTCCTCATCATCGGCGGCGGCAATGCAGGCATTTCCCTGGCGGCACGCCTGCACCGGTACGGCGTCAAGGATATTGCGGTGGTGGAGCCCAAGGACCACCACCTGTACCAGCCGCTCTTTTCCCACATCGCCGGCGGCAAGGCCAAGGCTGCGGAAGCCATCCGGTCGCAGGCCTCCGTCACTCCCCGGGGTGTGGAGTGGATCCGGGACGGAGCCTTGGTTATCAATGCCGCAGCCAACACGGTCACGCTGGACTCCGGCGAGCAGATCACCTACGGCCACGTGGTGGTCTGCCCGGGCCTGCAGCTGGACTGGGACAAGATTCCGGGGCTCGCCGCCGCGGTCCATTCCCCGTTCGGAGCATCGCACTACGAGTTCGGACTGGCCCCCAAAGCCTGGACCCTGCTCAGCAGCCTCAAGGCCGGCACCGCGGTGTTCACCATGCCATCCGGACCGGCCAAATGCGCCGGGGCCGCCCAGAAACCCATGTACCTGGCCTGCGACTACTGGAAGGAACTCGGGGTCCTCGCTGACATCCGGGTGCTCATGGTCCAGCCCTATCCCACCGTCTACGGCGTGCCCGGGGTGGACGATGAGCTCAACCGGAAAATCGCGGAGTACGGCATCGAGCTGCGCCTCAACAGCGACGTGACAGCCGTTGATCCCGCCGGCCAGACCGTGCTGATCCGCGACACCGCAGCCGGGACCACCGAGGAACTCCGCTACGACGTCCTGAACGCTGTGCCGCCGCAGTCGGCACCGGACTGGCTCAAGGCTACGGATCTGCCGGCCGCCGGCGATGAAGGCGGGTTCGTGGAGGTGGACCCGGAAACCCTCCGGCACCTCCGCTACCCGAACGTCTGGTCCCTGGGCGACGCCGCCGCAACCACCAACTCAAAGTGCGGCGGCGCGCTGCGCAAGCAGAGCAAAGTATTGGCGAAGAACCTCGTGGCTGCCCGGAAAGGTGCACCGCTGAAGGAGAAGTACAACGGCTACGCGGTGTGCCCGTTCACCGTTTCCCGCTCAACCGTCGTGTTTGCCGAGTTCGACGCCGCCTACCGGCCCATGCCCACTATCCCCAAGGTCCCCACGTGGAAAGAGAGCCGTGCGTCCTGGGTGGTGGACCGCGACGTTTTCCCGCAGGTTTACTGGAACCTGATCCTCAAAGGCCGGGCCTAGTGAGAGAGCGTTGGGGAAAAAAGCGCATCAAGTGAGGGAGCGTGTGAATTAGGCGGTCGATGGGCGGACGACGGCGGCAGTCGCCTCCGCGATGGCCTGCTCTTCGTCGGTGGGCACCACCAAAACGGGAATGGCGGACTCCGGTGTGGAAATCACCCTCGGTTCCTTGGAACGCTGGCCGTTCAGGCCGCCGTCGAGCTCTATGCCCAGCGCACCCAGTTTGTCCGCCACCAGGGCCCTGAACTGGTGTGAGTTCTCGCCGATGCCCGCGGTAAACACCAAAGCCTTCGCGCCGCCGACGGCCACGTGGTAGCCGCCGATGTACTTGGCCAGCCGGTAGGACGTGACCGCGAGCGCCATGGACGCTTTGGCATCACCGGCCTCGGAGGCTTCCACCACGGACCGCATGTCGTTGTTACCGGCGAGGCCCTTCAGCCCGGATTCGCGGTTGAGCATGGTGTCGATGTCCTCCGGGGTCCAGCTGGCCCGGCCCAGGAACACGAGGATGGAAGGGTCCAGGTCGCCCGAGCGGGTACCCATCACCAGGCCCTCGAGCGGGGTGAAGCCCATGGACGTGTCCACGGATTTTCCGCCCTGGATGGCCGTGACGGAGGCGCCGTTACCCAGGTGCGCGATGACGCCGTCGAACTCTTCCACCGGCACATCCAGCAGCGCTGCGGCGCGGTGCGTGACGTATTCGTGGGAGGTGCCGTGGAAGCCGTAGCGGCGGATTCCGTGCTCAGTGTAGAGCGAGTCCGGGACGGCGTACCGCCAGGCGTGCTCGGGCAGGCTGCGGTGGAAGGCGGTGTCGAACACGGCAACCTGCGGCAGGTCCGGCCACTTTTTGGTGATGGCGCGGATGCCCAGGACGTTGGCGGGGTTGTGCAGTGGCGCCAACGGGTTGAGGCGCTCGATGGCGCGGGTGATCTCGTTGTCGATCAGGACGGGTTCGGCGAACCGCTCCCCGCCGTGCACTACCCGGTGGCCGACGGCGCCCAGCTCCAGGTCGCCGAGCTCGGCGTGGATGGCCGCGTCCACCTGCTCCAGCGCCTCCGCATGGTCCCGGGGACCGTCAATTTCGCCGTCGCCATCGCCGCCGTTGCCCATACCGATCTTCTCGATCAGCCCCTCGGTGAGCACCCTGCCGGCCGCGACGTCGCGGACCTGGTACTTGAGCGAAGATGAGCCGGAATTGATGACGAGTACAAGCATGGGGCCTCCTGAGC
Organism: Arthrobacter sp. UYCo732; assembly: GCF_040547265.1. Taxonomy (NCBI): domain Bacteria; kingdom Bacillati; phylum Actinomycetota; class Actinomycetes; order Micrococcales; family Micrococcaceae; genus Arthrobacter; species Arthrobacter sp. UYCo732. Next base: position 24,866 of record NZ_JBEPPJ010000026.1, read on the forward strand.
CTCTGTGGCGTGGTTACTGCCACTATATGTACTCGTTGCGTCGGCGGCCGAAGCCTGCATAGAGTCGGCAGACACGTTGCACCACGCAGAGAGGGACTTCCATGCCGAACGACACCACTCAGCCCGATAACACCAACCCGGACACCGACACGCCGGATTCGGCAAACACCGGCGGAACGCAGGACCCCACCGGCGTCGAGGGCGCCAACCCGGCCCTGGACGACACCGGAAAGCCCAAAGCCGGGGAAACGGGCGAGGCCGCGGAACAGCCCGAGGATCCGCAGAACCTGGACCTCACGCCGGAAGGCCTGTCCGATGAGCCGGCCAAGCAGGAGGACCCGGACAGCGTCGCCAAGCCCGAGAACAGCTAACCGCACCAAAATAGCAACGCCGGGTCACTCAATGCCCAATCCGGGCTCCGGAGAGGGCGTTAAGTGACCCAGGGTTGCAGTTGTGCGTCCGTTAGGAAACGGCCGCCGGGCGCACTGCAGTGGCCGGGTCCACGGCCTCCACGGCGATGAGGACTATCCCCAGGTCGCGGACCTTCGCGAGCACCCCGTAGAGCGCCGCCTGGTCCGCGATGCGCCCGCAGAGCTTTGTGGTGCCGTCGGCCTCGTGGGTCACCGTGAGGTCATCGAACCAGGCAGACCAGTGCTGGTCGAGGTGCCCGCCGATACGAATCTCGTACTCGGCGGGCACCTGTTGTTTCGGGGACGCACTCACCGCGTCTTCACCCGGGCCGCCGTCGCACTGCTCCGCGCCGCCGTGGTGCGCAGCCCGCTCCAGAGCGAGTAACCCAGCCCGATCAGGGCGACGCCGGTGGGAATGGCGAACAGCCTTTCGTTGAGCTGCGGCAGCAGCGGGATGGCGAGCGTCGCCACGGACCCGGTGGCAAGCAGCGCCGCTGCCCAGCGTGCCACCACCTTCGCGCGGAACAGTGCGACGCCGAAGACGAGTCCGCCGCCCAGGAACGTGACGGCGGAGGCCAGGTTGAGGACCGGCATCAGGCCGATGTCGCCGTGCACCGGCTCCCCCAGAATCAGGGCAAAGACGTCGTTGACGTAGCCGGGGTTGCTGCGGGCGAGGGTGGGAAAGACAACCGTCCCGATGACTTCGACGCTGGTCATGATCACGTAGCCGGCGCCGAACAGGAGGTAGCCAACCAAACCTAGCACTCCGGCCTGCGTCACCTGGCGCAGGTACATGCCGGTGATGCCGAGGAGCGCCAGCCCGGCCATCAGGATCTTCAGGCTTTGGCGGACCGTGTACTCGGTGGTGGTGGCGAACCCGGCGTCCAGGTGTGGGTGATTGATCTGGACGCCGATGAACAGCAGGCCTGCGGCGGCTGCGGACAAGCCGGCCCAGCGGGTGAGTTGGGTGGTGGTGACGGACATGGTGTGGCTCCCTGGGTTTGCTGCGGCGGCGGTGCGCTGCCGGTTAACTCCAAGGTAGGGACCGGAGGGGTGAGCGGGCGTCACCCCATGATGTGACTGAAAGGGTGAAACCTGGGCGGTGCGACTGCGGCGTGCTACGGGATTATGTCCCTCTGGAGTCGTTTGAGCTTTCCAGCGATCCATCCAATGAGGAGGAGCATCGTCTCGTTACGGTGATTGCTCAACGCACAGGCATGACGGGCCTGTGCTGGTGACTCTTCCACTGCGGACTGACCGGACGTAGGCTGTGGATCGGAGAGCCGGGAAGCCTGGTCGGCCCGAGGGTCAGCGTGCCCGCGGAACGCCGTGGCGACCGCCTCGGTCGTTGTCACAGGACCGAGGGAAACGGGACCCGCCATGACATCAGCAGCAGATCCGGTCATTGACGCCACACGGCTCGTGAAGACTTTCGGCAGGACGCGCGCCTTGGACGGCCTTGATCTGCACGTCGGTCCGGGCGAGGTCCACGGATTTCTTGGCCCCAACGGGGCCGGCAAATCAACAACCGTGCGGGTGCTCCTCGGGCTCATCCGCCCAACCTCGGGAGCGGTGCGGGTGTTCGGGCTGGATCCCTGGCGGGACCCGGTCCGCACCCACCGGGACATCGCCTATGTTCCCGGGGATGTGAGCCTGTGGCCGAACCTGTCGGGCGGGGAAGTCATTGATCTGCTCACCGGATTGCGCGGCGGCTCCGAGGAGCGGCTGCGCCGGGACCTGATCGCTGAGTTTGAGTTTGATCCGCGGCGCAAGGCCCGGACGTATTCGAAGGGCAACCGGCAGAAGGTGGCACTCATCGCGGCGTTCGCTCGCCCGGCCCGGCTCTATTTGCTCGATGAGCCCAGTGCCGGACTGGACCCGGTGATGGATTCGGTGTTCCGCCGGCAGGTCCAGCGCGTCAGCGCTGACGGTGCGACTGTTCTGCTCTCCAGCCATATCCTCAGCGAAGTCGAACAGCTGTGTGGCCGGGTGACGATCATCCGTTCGGGCCGGGCCGTGGAATCGGGGACCTTGGCGGAGCTGAGGCATCTGAAACTCACCCATTTCCGCGTCGAGGGGGCTGATGCTGGCACGCTGGCAGCCCTGCCCTGGTTGCAGGGAGTCCGGACCGAAGGGGATGTTGTCGAGTTTGACGTGGACGCTGCCGACCTCAAAGCTGTGTTGGAAGCGGTCTCGGCGGCTAGGATCAGCGGCCTGAATGTTTCCCCACCATCGTTGGAGTCCCTGTTCCTGAGCCATTACAGCGACTCCAGCGGCAAGGTGCTCTGATGGCCGCGATCATGAGCCTTGTGCTGGTCCAGGCACGCAGGGACCGGATGGTCCTGACCGCCGGGATCCTGGGCATCGCCTTTCTGGGATTCGCCGTGGCAGGTGGGGTGGCCACAGAATTCGCGGACCAGGCCGACAGGGCGGCGATCATCAGTGTGGCGGCGGTGAGCCCGGCGTTCCTGTTCGTCCGCGGCCTGCCCGACGGGACCGGTATCGGTGCGGTGGTCTTCTTCCAGGGCTACGCCTTCACCGCCGTGCTCGCAGGACTAATGAGCACGTTTCTGGTCATCCGACATACCCGTACCGATGAAGAGCTCGGCCGCGCGGAGCTCATCGGGTCCGTGCCGATCCCGCGGGCCGCGTCAATGACAGCAACCCTTCTTCTGGGGACAGCCGCGAACGTGGTGCTGGCTCTGTGCGTGGCCGCAGGTTTCGCCGCAGCCGGGCTGCCCGGACCCGGGGCGCTTACGGCCGGGGCCGCCGTCGGCGCTGTCGGGGCCTTTTTCGTGGCCGTCGCCGCGGCCATCGCGCAGGTCATGCCCTCAGGGCGGGCCGCCAACGGCGCAGCAGCGGGCCTGGTCGGGGCAACATATTTCCTTCGCGGTATCGGCGACGCGTTCGGCACCCCGAGCGCCGACCTGACCCAGGTCACCAGCGGATGGGTCTCGCTGCTCTCGCCCATCGGCTGGGGCCAACGCTCCCGGCCGTTCTCAGCCGCCGATCCCGCGCCGCTGCTGGTCTTGATGGGGGCGGCCGCCGCCCTGGCCGTGACCGTACTCGTGATCAGAAGCGGCAGGGATCTGGGCGCCAGCCTGCTGCCTGAACGTGCGGGCCGAGAGCGTGCCGGCGCCGGGGGCGGCTCGTTCCTGGGCTTGGCTTGGCGACAGCAGCGGCCCACCCTGATGGGCTGGTGCTTCGCCGCGGCCCTGCTGGGAGGCATCGCCGGTGGGCTCGGGCCCGTGGTCACAGACGTGATTGGCGGCAATGAATCGCTCCGGGAGCTGATCGCACGGCTTGTCCCGGGCAGCCGGGCGGAGATCATCGATGTGTTCACCGCTGCCCTGCTGGGCATCGCCGGTGTCCTGGCCGCAGCCGCCGGCATCCAGGCGGTGCTGCGGCTCCGCGCAGAAGAAGCTGAGGGCCGGGCCGAACTTCTCCTGGCCACGCCCCGCTCCCGGGCACGGTGGCTTGGCGCAAACCTGGTCCTCGCGGCGGCCTCGGTGGCGGTCGTGGCCGTCGTCGCCGGGACCGCAGCGACCATCGGCCTTAGTCTCTCCGGCATGGCGAACGGCCCGCCGGGCCTGCTGGTGGCTGCCGCCTTGGCGCACGCCCCGGCCGCCGCTGTGTTCGTCGCGGCAACGGCGGTCCTCTTCGCAGCCGCGCCCAGGTTGAGTATTCCGCTGGGGTGGGGCATATTGGCTGGCGGCCTGGTCCTGGGTCAGCTCGGTGAACTGCTGCGCCTGCCCGCCTGGCTGCAGGACATGAGCCCGTTCCGGCACTCCGCGGCGATGCCCGTCGAGCCATTCGACCCCGCAGCCGCCCTGATCATGACCGCTATCGCCCTCGCCGGGGCGGGGATTGCCGCATACCTGCTCCGGCGGCGCGACCTCACCGCATGAGGCCAAGTCTCGGACAAGTGGTGCCCGTAAGGTGAACCAACGCGAACGTACCTCGTCAGGGGTAGATATTGCGTGCGTTCCGCGACGACCCTAGTTCAAAACCTACATCGCTGAAACCCCATGCCAGGGCCGATAAGTCACAGCAGGCCGCGGTCGTGCGCCCGGCCGACCGCCGACCGGCGGCTGGTAACGCCGAGTTTGGTGAAGATGTGCTTGGTATGAGTGCGCAGGGTGTTGTGCGAAATGAACAGCGCGCGGGCGATCTCCGGCCCGCTCAGCTCGCTGCCGAGGAGCCTGAGCACCTGCAGTTCCCGCTCGCTCAGCGGGTCAACGTACGACGGCGGCCGCTCCCCTGATTGCGAAGGTTCCGGTCGCGGGGATTGCGACTGCCGGGGTTCCGTTTGCGGACCGGCACCCGCGGTGAGCACGCGCTGAGCCCTGGCGGCAGCCCCGCCGTCGTGCGTTCCCACACTGTTTGCCTCACCGGCTGCACCACGCAGCAGCTCCAGCATGGGCGCCCCTTCGTCGAGGAACAGCCGCACGTATTGATCCGGTTCGGGGGATCCCGTCAATGCAGCGCCGAGCGCTTCCTGTGCCTCGCGGCGATGGCCCAGGACGTGGTGTGCCAGAGCCTGGAGCATGTGGATCTCCACCACGCTGCCCGCACGGCCGGATGCCGCGGCGCTCGCGAGCAACCGGTCCAGCAGGTCGATGACTCCCCCGGCGGCTCCGCTCTCCGGCTCGGCCCGCTCCTGCGCCATCAGCAGGCGAACCAGGGTGAGGTGGCTGTACTCCTGCATGTAGCTAACGCTGTCGGCGGCAGCAACCCCGGCCGCTCGTGCCCATGTGGCGGCCGTGGAGAACTTGCCTTGCCGTATCCAGACCCGGGCTTTGATGGCCGGGATGGGGCGCACATCCGGAAAGAACCCCGGCCGGAACAGCTGCTCCGCCTGGTCCAGGTAGCTGATGGCGCCGTCCGGGTTGCCCTCGTCCTGGGCCACCAGCGCCGTCGCCACGTACCACCGGTAGCGGCTTTCGGTCATCGGGCCTTTCGCCACAAACGCGGCGGCGGCCTCAAGGTGCTCCAGGGCGGCGCTGAGGTCGCCGGCCTGGCGGCAGATCTCGCTGAGTGCCACGTGCAGCTCAGCGCTCGCGCGCACCAGTGATTCTCCCTGGGTTTCGGCCTGCTGCAGCGCGAGCTCGCAGATTCGGTGCGCCTCACCGGACCGGCCTGCCACCTGCCACATGTCGGCAAGGATGACGGTGCTGCTGAGCTCGTCCAGCAGGTTTCCAGCCGCGCGCAGGCTGGTAACAGCCAGCGTGAAGGTCTCCAGCGCCCCCGGCACATCGCCCTGCGCCCACGCAGCCAGTCCAAGGAAGGCGCCCGCCGCGCCACGGGCAAAGTTGTGGTTGGGGCCGGCCAAATCAAGGGCCTTCCGGGCGTGGGCCGTCGTGCCGGCCACGTCCCCCATGGCCTGCGCCAGCGAGGCCCGGTACATGGCGATGGTCGCCGGCAGCATCCCGAGCTCCTCGGGATCAACGGAGGGATCAACGGAGGGATCAACGCCGGCAGGCTCGGTGCTGGCGGGCTCCCTGCCCGGCAGTGAGCGCTCCGCGCCTGCCAAGGCCCTCTCGGCGTCGTCGAACCGCTGTTCCACCCCCGACAGCTCACCGGCCGCCATCAGCATCCCGCCGTAGAACACGCTCAGCACGGCGCTGCGCCGGATGGCAGCATCCGGCAGTGCCTTCAGCCAGCCGAACAGCACTGCGTCCTGGCGGCTGCGCCGGAGCACCGGCACGGCCAGCTCCACCAGACGGGCAGCGCGGTCAAAGTCCCGGCCGGCCAGGGCGTGCCGGACGGCATCTTCAAGGTGTCCCTGGGACTCGTGCCAGTGGCTGGCGCGCTGATGCAACAGCGGAATCCGCCCTGGCTCCTCGCTGAGCAGGCGGCCCCGCAGGACGTCGGCAAAGAGGTGGTGGTAGCGGTACCACTCGCGGTGATCGTCGAGCGGGATGACAAAAAGGTTGGCGCGCTCCAGGGTCACCAGCATGCCGCCGCCGCCAGAGCGGCCGGTCACGGCATCACAGAGCGGGCCGGTCAGCTTATCGAGGACCGCGGTGTGCAGCAGGAAACTGCGGACGGCGTCCGGCTGCCGCTCCAGCACTTCCTCCACCAGGTAGTCCACGATGTAGCGGTCGTTCCCGGCGAAGCGCTCAATAAAACCCTCGACGTCGTCACGGCCCCGGAGCGAGAGGGCGGCGAGCTGGAGCGCGGCAATCCATCCCTCCGTCCGCTCATCCAGCGTGGACACCTGCCCTGCACCCAGGTCCAGTCCGGCCACGTCATTGAGGTAGGCGGCCGTCTCGTCCGGGGTGAACCGCAGGTCGGCGGCGCGGATCTCCACCAGCTCTCCGCTGACCCGCCAACGGGACAGCGGCAGGTCAGGGTCCGAACGGGTACTGAGCACAACATGGACCTGCGGCGAAAGGTGTTCCAGGAAGGACGCCATGCCGGTACCTACGTCGTGGCCGTCCACAGCGTGGTAATCGTCCAGCACCAGCCACACGTCCCGGGGCACTGCCGCGAGGTCGTTCACGAGCGAAGTGAGGACAAGTTCGGTTGCCAACGGCGTGGACGCGATAAGCTCCAGCGCCGCGGAACCAACGCCGGGCACCGCGCTTCGGAGCGAGGTGGCAACGCAACTCCAGAACGCGGCCGGCTCGCTGTCCGCCGGATCCAGCGAGAGCCAGGCAACGCAGCGGTCCGGGCCGGCTGCCTCAGCCAGCCAGTCGGCCAGGAGGGCGGTCTTCCCGAACCCGGCCGGCGCGGACACCAGCGTCAGCACGGATTCCGCGCCGAGGCGCAATTTCTCCCGCAGCCGTGGGCGTGCCACAAAACCCCGGCGCGGCGCGGGGACATAAAACTTGGTGGCAGCAATCGAGCGTTTCATCTGCTCCTTCTCCCGCCCATGCGGCGGCGACACAGAAGCTCAGCCAGCTGCCGCCGTCGAACGTTAACCCCTAAACGGCCGCCGGGCCGCCCCCAACGCGGGGTCACTAAATGCCCCATTTGGGCTCCGGAAAGGGCATTAAGTGACCCCGCGTTGCTGTCTGCTATGGCTCACGAGGACTGCGCCCCATGGCTCTAGGCCTGCGCCTGGATGGCCGTGATGGCCACCGTGTTCACGATGTCCTCCACGGTGCAGCCGCGGGAAAGATCGTTGACCGGCTTGCGGAGCCCCTGCAGGACGGGCCCGACGGCGACCGCCCCCGAGCTCTGCTGCACCGCCTTGTACGTGTTGTTGCCGGTGTTCAGGTCGGGGAAGATGAACACCGTCGCCTGCCCGGCCACCGATGAACCCGGCATTTTGGACTCGGCAATGGACGCGTCCACGGCGGCGTCGTACTGGATGGGACCTTCGACGGCGAGATCCGGGCGGCGTGCACGCACCAGTTCGGTGGCCTGCCGGACTTCGTCCACCGCCCCGCCGGAGCCTGAGGCGCCGGTGGAGTAGGACAGCATGGCCACGCGTGGCTCCACCCCGAACTGCGCGGCGGTTTCCGCCGACGCCTGGGCGATGTCCGCCAGCTGCTCCACGTTCGGGTCCGGGTTCACGGCGCAGTCACCGTAAACCAGCACCCGGTCCGGCATGAGCATCAGGAACACCGAGGACACGATTTTCACGCCGTCGCGGGTCTTCACGAACTCCAGCGCGGGGCGGATGGTGTGCGCGGTGGTGTGCGCGGCGCCGGACACCATGCCGTCCACCACGCCCAGCTGGACCATCATGGTGCCGAAGTAGCTGCCGTCCTGCATGGTTTCGAGTGCTTTGGCCAGATCCACGCCTTTGTGCGCGCGGAGTTCGGCGTACTTTTCGGCGAATTTTTGGCGCAGCTCCGAGGTGGCCGGGTCCACGATGTTGATCCCGGAGAGGTCGATGCCGTTGGCCGCGGCAAGCTCGCGCACGTCTGATTCGGGCCCGAGCAAGGTGAGGTCGCAGACGTCGCGGCGGTGCAGGATTTCGGCGGCCCGCAGGATCCGCACGTCCGTCCCCTCCGGCAGCACCACATGCCGGCGCTGCCCGCGGGCCCGCTCGATGAGGTCGTGCAGGAACCGCAGCGGGGTCATCCGTTCCGGACGTGGCAGGTGGAGCCGTTCCACCAGCTCGGCCTCATCCACACGTTTGGACCAGAGGCCCAGGGCGGAGGCCACCTTGCGGCGGTGCCCGGACCAGATCTCACTCCTGACCTCGGAAACGCGTTTGGCAGTCAGGTAGGTGTCCTCGGAAGCGGCAAACACCGGGAACGGGGCCTGCGCCAGGAGCGGGTAGATGTTGGCATCCGGCGCCAGGCCGCCGGTGAGGATCAGTGCCGATGGCACGGGGAACTCGGGCGAGAACGACGACGCCAGGCAGGCCACCATCACGTCCGCCCGGTCACCGGGAACGATCACCAGGGCACCCTCTTCGAGCACGTTCAGGAAGTTGCCCACGTTCATGGCCGCGACCTTGATGTCCCGCACGTCGCGTTCCATGTCCGCGCGGCCGGCGATCTGCCGCACACCCAGGGCGGCGGCCACCTCGCCGGTGGTGGGCCGGGCGATCTCGTCCAGCTCAGGCAGGATGTAGACAGGCCGGCCGGAGGCGCCCACCGTCACCTCGGCGGCGATCCGCTCCACGAGCGCGGGATCGGCGCGGTTCACCATGATGGCCAGCAGCGAGCATTTCTCCGCGATCAGCTCCTTGCGGGCAACCTCGACGGCGGCCGCGGCTTCGGCAACGCTGAGCCCCTTTGCGCCCACCACGGCAACCACCGGCGCGGCCAGGTTATTGGCCAGCCGGGCGTTGAGGTCAAACTCGACGGCGGCGTCCTGGCCGGTCAGGTCAGTCCCCTCCACAATCACCACGTCGCAGTCCTTGGCGATGTCAGCGAAGATTTCCACGCAGCGGGCGTCGATCTCGGCCCGCTTTCCGTCTGCGAGGAGGGCACGCACCTCGGCGGACGTCAGGCCGCCGCGGCACCGGTCGTCGTCGAGCCCGAAGCGTGCCTTCATCAGCGCCACCATGGGGTCATCCGCCGTATCCGGGCCATGGACCACCGGTTTGAAGAAGCCGATCCGGTCCGCGTGCCGGTGGAGCGTGTCCGCGAGGCCCAAGGCTATAAGGGATTTGCCCGAGCCCGGAGTGGTTGCGCTGACATAAATGCCTTTGGCCATGGTCCGCCCTTTGCTGTGCTGGTGCAGGTCTCCTCCCATCCTTGCACCTTCAGGGGTTGAGCCCGTCGAAACCCCGCCCGGCCCTGCGTGCGCGGCACAGCAAGGGGGGGAGCTGCCTTGCTTCGGAACCGCCTGCGGCGAGGCCGACAAACCGGGCTACCTCCCGGCGCGCCCTAAGCCTTGTGTCCGGGCGCGACTTCGATTCGCGTTTGTCCAGTGCCTCGCCCTCCACGCGGAGGGTGTCGCCGATGAACACCGGCTTGGGGAACTCGATGTCCCGGAAACCCAGGTTGCCCAAGGTGGTGCCCAGGGTGGTCTGACGCTAACCTCGGCCAGCGGCGGCTCACCGCACGGCCGCTTCGGTGGCAATGCCTGGCAACTTGTTGCCAGTTTTTGGCAATCGATTGCATATGCGATGCTTAACCGCTTATTGTGGTAGAGCGCCGACGCAGTGGTGGGCGCTTTCTCCAGAAAAGGAACAGCAATGACGCACAGCCCTTTGCCTACGGGAACCCCCACGCATGGTGCACTCCAACCACCGGCGGTCAACAAAACCGAGCTGCGCCGCGCTGGCTGGGCCGGCTTTATCGGCACCGTCCTGGAAAACTACGACATGGTGGTTTACGGCGTCGGCACGGCCATCATCTTCAATACCCTGTTCTTCCCCAACGTCTCCCCCGCGGTGGGCTTCATCGCCAGCTTCGGCGCATACGCCGTCGGCTTCATCGCCCGGCCCATGGGTGGCCTGTTCTTCTCCCGCTACGGTGACAAAATCGGCCGCAAGTTTGTCCTGGTGGCCACGCTGGCCCTGATGGGCACTGCAACCTTCGCCATGGGCCTGCTCCCCACCTACGAATCCGTGGGTATCCTGGCCCCCATCCTGCTGACCGTCCTGCGGTTCATTCAGGGCTTCGGCGCCGGAGCGGAAATGGCCAGCGCCGTGGTGCTGCTGACCGAGTTTGCCCCCAAGGGCAAGCGCGGAGCCATGACGTCGCTCGTCTGGGCGGGTGCGGCCGTCGGCTCCGTCTTCGGGTCCGCCGCCTGGATCCTGGTCCAGATGATGCCGCGCGAAGACCTCGAGTCCTGGGGCTGGCGCCTGGTGTTCCTCTCCAGCGCAGTGGTGACGGTAGCCGCCTACCTGATCCGCCGCAACATGAAGGAATCGCCGGTCTTCGCCGAGCTGAAGAAGGAACAAGTCGAGGCCGCTTCCCCGGTCTCGGAGGTGCTCAAGAAGGGCCGCCGGCCGCTGCGCCAGGTCTTCCTCATCAACATGGGCACGCATGCCCACTCCTACATTTACCAGGCGTTCCTGGGCACCTTCCTGATCTCCGTGGTCAACATCGACAAGGCCCTTATCCCCCAGATGCTGGCCATGGGCGGCCTCTTCGCCATCCCCGCCGCGCTCATCGCAGGACGCGCAACCGACCGCTGGGGCCGCAAGCCCGTCAACGTCTGCATCCTGGGCTTCCTCTTCCTGTTCTCCTTCCCGGCATTCTGGCTCAGCAGCACCGGTAATATCTGGCTGATTGCCCTCGTGTACGCGGTGGGCTTCACCTTTGCCGTTGAGGGCGGCATCGCAGCCCAGTCGGCCATGTACGCCGAACTGTTCGGTTCCAAGTACCGCTACGCCGGCGTGGCCATCGCCCGGGAATTCTCGGCGATCTTCGGCGGCGGCATTGCCCCGATCATCTGCTCCGCCCTGCTGGTGTGGGCCACCAATTCGTACTGGCCCATCGCCGTCTACATGATGATCGTCGTGGGCATCTCCCTGTTCCAGGCCATCAAGACTCCCGAGACCAAGGACCGCGACCTCACGCTGGAAGAAAACGCCAGCTAAATCCGCGCCTTAGCAAAAGCGGTGGCCCACGAACCGTGGGCCACCGCTTTTGTCGATCGGCGCATGGCAGAAGCCGAGCGGCGGCTGGCTCAGAGCTGGTAATCAGCCAGGCCACCCAACGTCTCGTGGACGCAGAGGATGTTGTGTTCGCTATCCATGAACCAGGCGCACTTCTCGGAGTCCGTGGTACAGATATGGTTTTCGGTCCTCCGGTTGGGCAGGTCGTAGTCCTGGAACCGGACGCCTTTGGCCTCCATGTCCTGCACAGTCCGCTCAATATCGCGCACCTCGAAGCTGAGGGCGGTGTGCTCGGAATGCTTTCCATCCGAAACCGGCTTCAACTGCAGCCTCGGACCGCCGTCGGTACCGAGCAATTCGCTGCCATCGTCTGTCATTCCGCGGTGCGGGAGGCCCAGTTTCTCGGTATAGAAACTGCGGGCGCGCGCTGCGTCATCAACGGGCAGGATGGTTGTGGCTGAGTTCAGGGCTAGGTTCATTTGGCCACCTCCTACGAGAGAAATTTTACGCCCGCACAGCTCCAAACGCTCTCTCACTTCCTGCATGTTTCCGGCCCGCGATACTCCGACGTGGACCGGCGTGGGTGACAAGAAGTGAGAGAGGATCGGTCAGAACCCGCATTAAGTGAGAGAGCGTTCTGGGGGCGGGTTACCTAAGCTGCCGCTTGCGCCGCCGGACCAGCGCCAGGAACACACCGCCGACGGCGAGCGCTCCGGCTGCGATGCCAGCGGCCAGGAGGAGTCCGGACACACCGGTGTTGGCCAGGTTCACGGACCGGTCATCCCCCAGCGGAAGTACGACGGCGGCGCTGTTGCCTAAGGGAGCCGACGCACCGTTTGCCGCGGGCACCGCCGCCGGAGTTTCGACCGGCGCGGGCGTAACCGCCAGCTGGGCCGGCGGGGCCGGCTGGGCCGACGGGGCCGGCGGGGCCGGCGGGGCCGGCTGGACAGCTTCGGGCGTGGGAGCCGCTGCAGCGAACTCAAACGCGGTGGGCCCCGATGTACTGAACCCATTGACTGTTTCGGCAGTAAAGCGCAGGGGCCCGGACACGGCAGGGGCCGTAAACGACCACGCGCCGGCCAAATCCGCGGGGACTTCAATCGGCGTCTCACCGGCCACGGTGATCCTGACCTTCGAACCTGCTGCGACTGCCGACGCCGGCGCCGCGGGCACCCGTCCCGTGACGGTCTGGCCGGCGTCGAACGCTGCACCCGGGGCGTGCGAGGTCACCGTCGGCTTGTTGAGGAACAGTTGGAGCTGGACTCCTCCTGGGATGCTGGTGACCGAGTCCTCAAGAGTGGCGGCAATGGCTCTCGTCTGTACGCCTTCGAGCGATTCGGCCCCCGTGTGCGTGCCGACGGCATAGTTGCCGCTGATCCAGGGGCCGCCGGAATCACCGCCTGCCGACTTTACGGATGCTGAGTCGAAGGCACGAACTGGGCGCAGGTCATTGTCGTAATCCGGCGGCACGCTCTTTGACCCAGGCATCATCACGATCGCAATCGAATCGATGGCGCCACACTTCCACCCCGTTGTCCGCCCCGATCGGCAGACGGGTTCGCCCTGCAAGGGCGCCGTGGTCCCCACGATCTTGACCGGATCCGGAGTTTTTACAGTGCCCCACGTGGTGGCAGCCGGCTGAAGATTGAGGTCGCGGGTGATGTCCCGGAGGACGGCGATATCCGTGCCGACGACGGCGCCGTCCACTGTTGCCGCCGCATTGTTCGGGCCGCCAAACTGGCTGAACCCGAAACTACCGAGCGGCGCCAGCGAAGGTAGCGTCGAGGGAGCGGGAGCAGTGGTCCGGGCTGCTGGAGCCCAACTGAGCGGCTCAAGACTGGCAGCCTTGGCCAAACCGTCTTTAGTGCAGTGCCCGGCAGTGAGTACAAGCGGCAGCCCAGTGGGGCCAAACGCGCTGAAGCCCGTCGAGCACGTGGCCAAATTGTCGACGAAGTATCCTTGGCCGCCGAAAATATCGTCCTCGGTTTTGACGGCTGCCCCCTTCTCCAGCTGGACGTTCGTGTAGCGGGACACGAACTGGGCAGGGGTCAACTTTTGGCCCGTCGCCGATCCATTCGCGGACGCCTGCGGTGGGCCCACACCGGTTAGGTTGCCCGGGATGTCGGACTCCGAAGTATTCGCAGAACCGGTGCGGATCACGAAGTGCCCGTCGGTGTAGGCCACTGCCTGAAGACCTCGGGTTCCAACGTCCCGGACATAGGCCTGGAACAGCTGATCTATGTTCTGCGCCAACACCTCCGGTTCAGAAGAAGAGGGAGTGGGCGAGGCAGCCTTGGATGCGGGCGTTGGAGGCTGTGCTGGCGGTTCAGGGGTTGACGGCGCCACCAGCACAAAGCTTGCAGGGCCGGGGTGGTTCAGCTCATCCACTTTGGATTGGAGGGCCGGGCCCGCACCCTGAACCAGGATCTTGCTATTCTTCAGACTGACGCCCACAAAGCCTTGGACTACTTGTAAGGACTTCATGGCTCCGGCTGCCCGCCGCCCAAGTTCCCCGGCGGCGTTGAATTCCGGCAAGTTCATGCCCAGATCACGAAGGACCGCCTCGGAAAGGCCTGCCTCAGAGGGACCGGCCGACGGAAGGCCAGCAGTTGGTACGTTGCCAGCCAGACTGGTGGCACCGCCGGCGCTGGGATCATTCGTACCCGAACTACCCGGGGTTGAGCTTTCCGTAGTGACCACTCCCGGGAAGGCCCCAGCCGGGACGGCGCCGAAGCCCAAGGCCAAGGCCAGGGCCAGGGCCATTCCAGCAAGTGTTCCTGCGGCGAAAATTCGTTTCATTCGGGTAGCCGTTCGCTCAAGTACGTCCATTCCGCCCGTGAGCCGTAACCCCTTCTCACGTGCCCGTTACCAGCTGTCACACTGGCCACATACATCACAAGGGTAACCGGCCGCCAACGAGGCGTTCAACGGCGGCGACTTCTTCAGGAGACAGGCCGTTCTGCAGCAGGAATGTCCGGGTATCCAGGTCCCGGACAAATTTCACCACGGTCCGGCCGCGTTGCTCCAGCAGGGGCGTCAGTTCGGCGTCGTGGAGATAGCGTTCCCGCGCGTGGGGAGGCCCGTGCGTCCGGTAGCGCTGGTTGATGCCGCGGGCCGCTTTCGCGTAGCCGTCAGCGATGAGTTGGTCGGAGTGGCCGGCGAGATCCTGCAGCATCGATGCAACCATCCCGCTGCGGTCCCGGCCGGCCGCGCAGTGGATGACCACGGCACCGCTTGCGACCGCGGCCACGGTGCGGAAGACTTCCACGAACTTCTCCGGGTAAAGCCTGACGTTGTGCAGGTAATGGGAGGGATCGTTCAGGTAGGGCCCGCACAAGGCAGTGAATCGCGGATCGTCGGGCTCCTCCGTGGGGGCGATGACGATGTTCACTCCAGACCACGCGTTGTCAGTTACAGCCGGGTCCGTTTCCCGGCGCAGCGCCTCGCGGGGGTGACGCAGATCCACCACGGTGCGGACGCCGTCGTCGTATGCCTCCTGCCACCCGGTTTCGGTGAGCCATTCGCGCCGCCCCATGCGGTAGACGCCGCCCGCGACGTGCCAGGCATTAACGGCCCCGTCCCAGCCCACGGCCCCGCCTCGTTTGTCCACCCGCAAAGCTAAGCACAAACCCGTTCCCGGCTCCATGCGCGGATGCCAGTATTCACACGTAGCCGAGCATACGGAAAGTCGAGTACACCCACTCAGTGACGGGTGCGGGCATGGGGCGTACGGTAATCATTACCCGTTTGTGTCTCTCGTCCAATTGAACAATCTGAGGGGAATCCGATGGCAACGACAACAGTACGACGGCGGCGCTCGGCATTTGCAGCTGGACTCGCCACCCTGGCAATGGTTCTCGGTCTCGCAGCGGCCCCTGCCCAGGCCGTGGCTAAAATCGACTATTACGTTGCTCTGGGCGACTCGTACGCCGCCGGGCAGGGGGCCGGACCCTACCTGGACGCTTGTTTTCGCAGTGAGAATGCCTATTCCGAACTCGCGGATAACCTAAAAACCGTTAAGAAGGTCACAAATGCGGCGTGCGGCGGCAGGACGACCCAGGGCGTGGTGAACGAACAGCTTGGCCAACTGAACAGGAAGACTGAACTCGTTACCATCACCGCCGGCGGCAACAACCTCGGGTTTGCGAATATCGTCACCTATTGCGGGGCAGTCGCCTTTGGGGATACCACCGCAGGTCCGGCGTGTGGGGTTGCCAGCGCCTACGCGGAGGCCCAGTTCACCACCGGGCAACTGTACGTCGACGTGCTTTCGATGATTCAGAGCGTGCACGCCGCCGCGCCCAACGCCAGGATTGTGGTGACCGGATACCCCTACCTCTTTGATCCCATAGCCGATGGGCGGACCGATTCCTTGGCCCTATTCACCTACCAAGCCACCAAACTGGCCGACAACCTAGACGGAACTATCGCGCTCGCTGCCACCAAGGCGGCCCTAGGCGGAATCGACGTGAATTACGTCGACGTCAGGATGGCATTCGCCGGTCACGGCATTATGACTCCTGATCCGTGGATAAATTTCGGCAGCCCCGCGGTGGCTGATAACTTCCATCCGAACGCTCAGGGTTATCAAGCGTACTTCGCAGCACTGAGCGCCGCCGGGGCCTATTTGGCTTCTAAGCGCGCTTAGCGAGCCTGTGTTCGAGCCCGTTCCGGACCATGGGCCACTCGTGTTCCAGGATGGAGAACACCATCTTGTCGCGCAGCACGCCGTCGGACGTCCGGCGGTGGCTTCGCAGCACGCCGTCCTGCTTGGCGCCGAGCCTGGCAATGGCCTCCCGCGACTGCCAGGTGTAGCCGATCTCCACGCGGGGCGTGGCGGCGTCGACATTGCAGTATGTGGTCATGCCGATGATCCGGCCCGGCCCACCCGTGGCCGGATCGATCAGCCGGGTGGTGAACGGCAGCATGGACCTCTGCTCCTGCATCGCCAGCCTGCGGTGGATCTCCGCGGCCATCTCCTCCGGCCGGGGAACGGCCGCGTACCAAAGCTTCCAGAGCTCGCCGTCCCGGGCTGCCGCCATCAGGCCATCGTGGTGCCCAGGCGTCAGCTGCTCAAGGATGACGTGCCGGCCGGTCAGCGTAACTGGTTCAAGAAAATTCACTGCACCAGCCTAGGTCCATCAACGGCTGCCGGTTACTCTGGGGACACCACCAGGACGCCGAGACGAGGGAGTTATCGTGTCAGGACCTAACCCCGATCCGCAGGAGGACAAGATCACAGGCCTGGAACCGGGCGGTGGTGTTCCTCCCGGCGAAACACCGCCCGGCGAGGGTTCCGTGGCAGGCACTCACGAGCCAACGCAACGTGGTTCCGGAAAGGGCCAGCAGGTTTTTTGGATCGCAGCCATCTCAGGCGGAGTGCTGCTGTTCCTGCTCTTTTTCATCGGCTACATCGTGGGGTTCTTCGTCTGACCACCCGCCGCCCCGGTCAGGCGACCACTACGCCCAGGTGACCTGCCAGAAGCGGT
The DNA here is from genome assembly GCF_040547265.1 of Arthrobacter sp. UYCo732. Classification (NCBI taxonomy): domain Bacteria; kingdom Bacillati; phylum Actinomycetota; class Actinomycetes; order Micrococcales; family Micrococcaceae; genus Arthrobacter; species Arthrobacter sp. UYCo732. Next base: position 41,743 of record NZ_JBEPPJ010000026.1, read on the forward strand.
GCCATCAGGCTCAGCTGGTACTCATCGATCACCAGTCCGGCCAGACTGCCGAGCCCGCTGAGGGTCCGGACATCCGTGCCGCGGAGATCGAAATCCTTCACTCTGGCGCCGGTCAGGTCCAACGTCCCGATGGTGCAGTTCTTTAGCGCCACCCTGGTCCCGGCGGCGGAACCCAGGTCGAGTTCGTTGATGATGCAGTCGGTGATGAGCACGTCCGTCAGTCTGGCGCCCCGCAGGTTCAGGAAGTCCAGTTTCCCGCCGTCGATCCGCACCGATTGCCAGCCGCTCTCGTAGAGCTCGGCGGACCCCAGCCGGGGGTTGTTCAGCTGCACATCGCGCCACGTGGAGCGGGCTGCCGTGAAAACGGGGGCGTACAACCCGGACAGGACACAATCGCGGAAACCAGCCCCCCGAAGTTGGGTGTCGTTAAAGGAGGCGCCCTGGAAATCACACTCAGCGAACTCCGTGCCGCTCAACTCCAGCCCGTCGGCGGCCACACGGCTGTACCGGACGCCGTCGTACTTTTCACCACGCCGGAAGTCCGGCGCAGGATCGTCGGAGAGGTCCTCCAGCCGGACCCCGCTGACGCGGGGACCGGTGACCTTGGGCGGCTTGACCGCCACTACAGCGATTCCGCTTTGGCCGCGATTTCCGCCAGATCCTTGGCCAGAGCCTTGCGCGTGATGCTCATGCCGATTTTTCCGAACAGCGCCATGGTGATCTTGCTGAGCACGGTGGGCTTGACCACGTCGGCGCCGAACGTCAGCGTGAGGTCTGTGCCGCCGTCGCGCTCGGCCAGGCTAAAGCGGGTGGTGTAATCGGCGCGGCCCTGGAGTGCCTTGACTGTGGTGCCGCGGGGCGGGTCAGCCTGGGCCACCCACATTTCCACCGTTTCCGCCCGGCCCATCATGGTCCGCGTTTCCTTCCAGCGCGTTCCTTCGCCATAGGGCCCGTCGTTCAGCATCTGCACGGAATCGATGCCGGACAGGGTGGCGGCGGAGCCCGGGATGTCCGAGATGACGGCCCAGACCTTGTCCGGACTGGCATGGATGTGCTGGGTCAGGGTTGTTTCGTGGTCCATGCATCGAGCCTAGCGGGGCCCGCTGACATTTAGCAGACAACGGTGGTGCCAGGCACTTGAAATGGTAAGCATGCTTTGTGTTATGGTGAAAATGCACTGTTCGATCCAAAGGAAGCGAAAGGTGGCCGGAAACCATGGGCCTCGGAGACAAGATCAGCAACGAAGCAGAAAACCTCGGCGGCAAGGCAAAGGAAGCGACCGGCAAAGCCACCGACAACGACCGACTCAAAGCAGAAGGCCAGACCGACCAGGTCAAGGCTGGCGCCAAAAAGGTCGGCGAAGATGTCAAGGACACCTTCAAGAAGGACTAATTCGTCTTGAACCGGACGGCGGTGGGTTCCCCTGGGGATCCGCCGCCGTTCTTTTTGCCCCTCCCCCATCGGCTGCAATGAAGAGCGGCTACCCTAGGCCCATGACCCACGTCGACCTGAGCGCCGAAAGTGCCGCTGCCGGAGGTTCGCCCTCCCTGGGCGGTTACCTCGCTACACCTTCCGGAGCCGGCCCGTTTCCAGCCGTCCTGATGATCCACGAAGCCTTCGGCCTGACCGACCTCATGCGCGGGCACGCAGACCGGCTGGCCCGGGCAGGCTACCTGACGCTGGCGGTGGACCTGTTCAGCGACGGCGGTACCCGGGGCTGCCTGGTCAGCACCATGCGGAGCATGATGGCCGGGAGCGGCCGGGCCTTCACCGACCTTGCCACCGCCCGGACCTGGCTGGCCATTTCGCCGCTGTCCACGGGCAAAACCGGGGTGATCGGGTTCTGCATGGGCGGCGGCTTTGCGCTGCTGGTGGCCCGCGACGGCTTCGACGCGGCCTCGGTTAACTACGGGCGTCTGCCGGGGAATCTTGAGGACGCCCTCCGCGGCGCCTGCCCCATCGTGGCCAACTTCGGCGGCCGCGACATCACCCTCAAGGGGGCAGCCGGCAAGCTCGAATCAGCACTGGACAACCTCGGCATCGAAAACAGTGTCAAGGAATTCCCCACCGCCGGCCATTCGTTCCTGAATGATGCAGACGTGGGCCCGGCGGTGTTGCGTCCGCTGATGCGCGTCATGGGCATCGGCCCGGATCCGGAATCCTCCCCCGAGGCATGGCAGCGGATCGAGGACCACTTCGCCAGGTACCTCAAGGAATAATTGCCCCTCCACGGCGAAGTTTCGACAGGCTCAACCACCGGTGACCCGCCCAACCACCGAGCGGCGAGCTCAACCACCGACGACGACGGCGGGCCGCCCCCGAGAGGGTGACCCGCCGACGTCGTACTTCTTTGCGTCCTGCACAGACGCGGAAAGCCCTAGGTGCGTGGGTCAGAAATGACAGGCCCTAATTCTTAAAACGCCGACAGAATAACCATGTCCTCGTAGGGGCGGCTGGGAGAATCGTGGGC